>JBMZFK010000055.1:0-11780 GCA_049615365.1 Puniceispirillaceae bacterium (SeqCode) | reverse complement strand
ATGAAGCGCCACTGGCTAGCCAGCTGATCCATGAAATTGCCTCCAGACGGGCCTTGTTTGTGGCGATCTTTTTGCATGATATTGCCAAGGGCAGAGGCGGGGATCATTCTGTTTTGGGAGCCGAGGTCGCTCGCAATCTTGCCCCGATGCTGGGCCTAAACGAAGAAGAAACAGAAACGATTGTCTGGCTGATTTTGAAACATTTGCTGATGAGCAAAACAGCCTTTCGATATGATCTTAACGACCCGCAAACCATTATTGATTTTGCCGAAGACGTGCAATCGCCAGAGCGTTTGAAATTGCTGTTGGTGCTAACCGTTGCCGATATACAGGCGGTGGGCCCGGATATCTGGAACGGGTGGAAAGCCAGCTTGATGCGCGATCTGTATCATCGCTCAGAAGCGGTGCTTGGCGGGGCAGCGCCATCTGAAGTCTCCAGAAGCGCGACCATTGATGCCATGCATGAGGCCAGATCGCAGTTAACAGATTGGGATGATGCACAATTTGATGCCCATGCCAGCTTGTTTTATCCAAGTTACTGGACCAATTTTACGACCCCATCGCATGTGCATCACGCAGGTCTGGCCACAAAATTTGAACAATCGGATCAGCAATTGCTGGTCGATTTCAAGGTAGATGAAGATAAAAAATCAACCATTCTGGTGGTGATAGCAGCAGATCATCCAGGCCTGTTTAGCCGGATTGTAGGATCGGTCGCCATGTCCGGTTGCAGCATTATGAATGCCCGTATTAATACCCGCCATGATGGCACAATTCTGGATCAGTTTCGGATTCAAAACCAAAATCGTGAAGCGGTTACCGATATCAGCACGCAGCAGCGTATTGCCAGCCTGATTGAACAATCTCTGGCAGGCGATATATCGCTCTTTGATAAATTGCGCGAGAAATCCTCGCAACTATCGGCGCGTGTAAAGGTTATGACGGTGCCGCCGCGGGTTCTGGTTACCAATGGCCGCAGTAAAACCCATACGGTAATAGAGGTAAATGGCGCCGACCGGCCTGGCCTTTTATACCAAATCACCTATCATTTGTTGCAATTAGGCTTGCAAGTTAATTCAGCAACCGTATCTACCTATGGCGAAAAAGCGGTTGATGTATTTTATGTCAAAGATGTCTATGGGCTGCAAATTGAACGCCCGGCCACGCAAGAAAAAATAAAACAGGATTTAATGGCTATTTTTGAAGAAGATGCGGCCCAATCAGCAGAGCCGGGCAGATGAGTACGATAAGCCTGAAACGCGCCTTTGGCCAGATTAGCGGTCTTACCCTTATTTCGCGTATTTTGGGGTTTGTTCGCGATATTTGTTTTGCGCATTTTCTTGGGGCTGGCAGTGCAGCAGATGCGTTTCTGGTGGCCTTTAAATTACCAAATTTATTTCGCCGTTTAACCGCAGAGGGCGCACTTACCAATGCGTTTCTTCCAGTCTATAGCCTGGCCCGCGAAAAACAGGGACAGCCGCATGCCCTTATTTTGGCAGCAGAGGTGCAAACTGCCCTGTTGCTGGTTTTATCAGCGATTGTGCTGGTAATGGAAATATTTATGCCGGTTATAATTTCGGTTTTGGCCCCTGGATTTAGCGCCACACCAGACAGGTTTGACGCAGCTGTCCAGCTGGCGCGAATTACCATGCCATATCTGCCCATGATCTCTCTGGTCGCCTTGTGGGCAGCGTTATTAAACAGCGCAGATGATTTTATTGCCGGGGCGTTAGCACCTGTTATCCTGAATATGTTTTTAATTGCCGGGGCGGTGCTTATTCCGATAAGCGCTGCGGCAACAAACAGCCCCGCATCCATGCTGGCATTGCCTCTGGTTGGCGCTTTATTAATAGCCGGGGTCTGTCAGATGGTTCTGTTACAGGCAGGATTGCGCCGCAAGGGGCTGGCTCCGAAATGGCGATTTGGCCGCCTGTCGCCGCAGTCGCGCGCAATGTGGGCAGGCTTTGTTCCAGCTGCCCTCGGAGCCGGGGCAACGCAGATAAATTTACTTGTTGATTTGATTCTTGCCTCGCTGTTGCAAGTTGGGGCCATATCCTGGCTCTATTATGCAGACAGGATCGCACAGCTGCCACTAGGGCTGGTTGGCATCGCTCTGGGTACGGCATTATTGCCGCGTTTATCGCGTATCGAAGCGGGTACCGATATATCGCATCGCACATCTGAATTTGCGCGCGAGCTGGCTTCTGGATTTATGCCAGCGGCCTGTCTGGTTCTTCCAGCAACCGCCGCGCTATTAATTATTGCCGAGCCGATTATTATCGGTCTATTTCATTCTGGTGCCTTTAGTCTGGCAGATGGCAAAGCTGCTGCTGCCGCCCTTATGGCCTATGCGCTCGGCTTGCCAGCTTTTGTTGGATTAAAGCTGACCGGGGCGGCTTTATATGCGGTGCAAAAAGCCCGGTTGGTAATGGTGATATCGCTGATTTCTGTAGCGTTAAATATTGTGCTTAGCCTGTATCTGATGCGCATTCTTGGCCATGTTGGACTGGCTCTGGCAACCGCGTCTGTTTCCTGGCTGGGATTTATCTGGCAACTTGTCTGGCTGGGGCGGGCGGGTCGGTTGGACGGCTCTGCAACGTGGGTAATTGGGCTATCTTTATTATGTTCTGGCATTATGGCAACAGGGCTATATCTGTTATTGCCACTATTAAATGCCGCGCTTACCAGCTCCGTGCTTATCCTGATTTTACTCGTATTATCTGGCGGTGCGATTTATTTTGTGGCGGGCTGGCTTACCGGATTACTAAGGCTGGTTTTTTTCAGCAGAACACCCTAAAATAGCGCGTATTATTTTTCATATTCGTTCAACCACAGGTCAAATAAGGGACAGGATGCCATTATGGGTCAGGCAATAAAGGGACGTATTTTTTCTGGCGTACAGCCAACCGGCAATCTGCATTTAGGAAATTATCTGGGCGCCATTAAAAACTGGATTGCCTTGCAAGATGATTTTGAATGTATCTATTGTGTGGTTGATTTGCATGCGATAACCGTACCACAGGAACCGGCGGTTTTGCGGCGGGCTATTCGTGAAGTGGCTGCATGTCTTATTGCCTGTGGTATCAATCCGGAAAAATCTATTTTATTTAATCAGTCGCGGGTGCCGCAACATGCAGAATTGGCATGGATTTTTAACTGTGTTGCCCGGCTTGGCTGGCTAAATCGGATGACACAGTTCAAAGAAAAAGCAGGTAAGAACCGCGAAAACGCCACTGTCGGTCTATATGCCTATCCAACGCTGATGGCAGCCGATATTCTGACCTATAAGGCAACACATGTTCCGGTGGGTGAGGATCAAAAACAGCATCTGGAGTTAACACGCGATATTGCCGTTGCCTTTAATTCAATGTTTGATACCGAATTTTTCCCGCAGCCAGAGCCACAAATTCAGGCAACTGCCGCACGGGTAATGAGCTTGCGCGATGGCAACTCTAAAATGAGCAAGTCGGATGCCTCGGATGCAACCCGGATTAATCTGACAGATAGTGCAGATGATATTGCCCAGAAAATCAAGCGGGCAAAGACTGATCCTGAACCGCTTCCTTCTGAGGTGGCGGGCCTGGCTGGTCGGCCAGAGGCAACGAATTTGGTCAGTATTTTTGCTGGTCTTTCCGGGCGTAACCAGGCAGATATTTTATCTGAATTTGGCGGTCAGGGCTTTGGGGTATTCAAGCCTGCATTGGCCGAATTGGCGGTTAGCCAGATAGCGCCTATCAGTGCCGAGATGAACAAGCTTCTCGCACAGGAAGATGAAATTGACGCAGTGCTGGAAAAAGGTGCAGCACAAGCCCAAGCAATCGCCGTCCCGATTCTGGCAGAGGTCAAAAAGCTGGTAGGTTTTGCCTGATAGATGACGCCCATCTAGAATTACCATCAGGAAACCGCGCCTGTACCCTTGTGATATAGGCTTGATAATCTGTGTCTCACTTCCCATATCTAGGGAGATAAGGTATAATAACCGCTGTAATATGCAGCATGATAATAGCTGATAATGACGGATAATTGCCCTGATAGGCAAGGTTGCCCTGATGGGCAATGATGTTAAACATAACTATAATGTGACACTATAAAATTGTAACGAACGGTCTTGGACCAAATGATTTTGCGATACGCTTAGGATACTGCCCATGTTTATTCAAACAGAAGACACACCGAACCCTGCCACCTTGAAATTTATTCCTGGTGTCGATGTTCTGCCTGGTAGTTCTGCTGAATTCAACTCTACAGAAGAGGCAAAAACCTCTCCTCTGGCCAGCCGCCTGTTGCGTATTGACGGGGTAGATTCGGTATTTCTAAGTGGTGATTTTATCTCTATTACCAAAGCTGAGCAGATGGAATGGTTTGCGCTTAAGCCTTCTGTATTAGCCGGAATTATGGAACATTTTGCTTCTGGCTTGCCCGTTATGGAAGCTGCCCAAACCACAGATAGTGATAGCGGCGATGACAATGAAACTGTCCAGCAGATTAAACATCTTCTGGATACACGTGTGCGGCCAGCTGTTGCTATGGATGGCGGGGATATAACGTTTCATTCTTTTGAAGATGGGGTGGTGACCTTGCAAATGCGGGGCGCCTGTCAGGGATGTCCCAGTTCAACTGCTACCTTGAAGATGGGCATTGAAAATATGTTGCGTCATTATATTCCAGAGGTTGTAGAGGTACGCCCAACCGAAGACTAGATATAGCGGTGGTTTTCAGCCCACCAATTTAGGGTTATAGGATGGACTGAACGTTGTCTTTGCATCAACAGATTTCGTTGAGATTATCTAACAAAGCGCTGGCTGGCTTTGTTCTGGCGTCCATGGCCGCCGGAGTGCTGTTACCTGTTATCATTAGCCCCCCGCATTTTCTGTCTGTAGAGGTAAGCAATAACGCCCTGTTTGCTGAAATTGCAAAGCTTGAAGCTGAATTGCGCCGTTTGCAAAGTCTGAAAGAACAGCAAGGCCTTAGCCCTGAAGAAAAGGACGAGATTGACCGGAAAATGGATGTGGCTAGCGCCCAGCTGTCAAAAGGATTGCGTTTATCGCAGGAAAACCGCAGCCTTTTTACACTTCCTGCTGCAAGGCCCCGTCCCCCTATTCCTCAAGCTATCAAATATACCCTGCCTGCAGATGGTGTTGGCGCCGTACCCCGTGTCTTTATTCCGCGCATGCCAGATTTGGCCCCGTTGGAAGTGGCCGAGCGCAAGGATATGTTCATCAAAATTCTGCTTCCGCTGATCCTGCTGGCGAATGATGAAATCAAAAACCAAAGGCAAAAGATTGATGCGGCGTATCAACAGGGAAACCGAAAGGTGCTGGAGGCGTATGCCCGCCAATATAAAGTTGGCACCAAAGCTGATGATAGCGAGCTTTATCAGGCACTAGCCATGCGGGTAGCGCCGATTCCGGTATCGCTGGCGATGGCGCAGGCGGCAATTGAATCTGGCTGGGGGCAATCGCGCTTTACCGCTTCGGGTAATGCCCTGTTCGGGCAATGGGTCTGGAATGATAAAGAGGGGATAAAGGCTAAACAGGCCAGCGATAGCCGCGCCTCTGTCAGGGCGTTTCCAGATTTGCTAGCATCTGTACGCGCCTATATGCTCAACCTGAATTCCTTTTATGCCTATGAGGGGTTTCGAAAAAACCGAGCGCTATATATTCAGAACAAAACTGGCCTGGATAAGGTTGTTACAGAGCTATCTGTCTATGCAGAAATAGGTGAGGAATATGTCGATACCCTGCAGACCGTCATCGCGCAAAATGACTTTGACAGATTTAATAGCTTTACCTTGAAAGCTGCATCACTTTAGCTGGCAATGTTATCGCCGCTACAGGCTTGCAAGGGTCTAATTTGTTAGGAATTGGCGGCCAAACCAGCGCCATCTATTCTGGCCGGCAGGCATTGTACAATTGATGCGCGAGCGCCCCTGTTTAAGGGCACCGGGCAATCTGATCTCGGCACGCCGCCCGATAATGGAAACCGATACTTTGCCATAGCCGCTGGCAAAACAGCGCAATTGCCCTTCTGGGCGCATATCCTCATGCAAGGTAAATCCATAAAGTGGGGGATTCTCGGATAATACCATATCTTCTGGTGTTAAATCGGTAATTTTTAGGGGCAGGCCATTTACTGCCAGCTCCAGCCGATCGGTCGTGCCGTAATTCTCGTTAAAGGCAAAGCGTGGCAGCTCAAAAAATCTATCCTTGCTATGCATAATGCCAGAATTCTGACCAAAGGCAGCGACAAAGCCGAATTCTTTGACGATATCCACAACAAAGCGTGAATATTCGCCAAAGGGATAGGCAAATAATTGCGGGCGCATACCAAGCTCTTGCAAGAAATATTGGTTAGATAAATTGATCTCGGCGCGCACCTGCTCCGGTGTTTTGCGGTGCAGGTGAGGGTGGGTATGAGTCTGCGAGCCGATAGTCACCCCTGCGCTTTGCAACTCTCTTAGCATGTCCCAGCTCATATAGCCGCGCCGATTTTTTTCTACCGGTTCTGTGGCAACAAATATGGTAAAGGGCAGACCAAGCGCTTTCAGGCGCGGCCATGCCTGCTCATAGACAGACAGATACGCATCATCAATCGTTATCGCGACAGTACGATCTGGCACGGTGCCGCCAGCGCGCAAGGTTTCAATGATTTCCGGCAGGGGCAAAACCGTATAATCGCCATTTGTTAAAAGCTCCAGATGCTCTTCAAATTGGGAAAGACGGATATTTGTAGAAGGGTATCTGTCCTCACCAAAGCGGTGATACATAATGACACTTACACTATCGCGCTGTATTTCTTGTGCCGTGGCCTTGATCGGAAGCAGGGCAGATGGCGCGAGGAGTAACGCTATTGCGCTGATACCCAAAAATCGGGCTAAATTTTTGCCTGCAGCTTTTTGCAAAGCCTGGGTGAGATTTTTCAGATATGGAGCCATCACTGAACCTTACTTTCATTTCAAAAGCACACTAATTTGCATTGATGTAGCGCAGATTAATTTTTTTTGACCTGTTATGCAACAACAGATAGGTAGAGAAGCAGCAAAGGCGCTGGCTGTTTGGTGTTTTGCCAAATAACCGCGCTCAGCTTAGTATCGAGCCAGGAAGATCACGCACTATTTGCGCCGGGAGCGCATAGATATGTCGTCACAAGCAAAAACAGACAGCCCTGTCATTTTAGCTCTTGAATGCAGTGGTAATGCGGCTTCTGCGGCACTGATAGCAGCTGGAAACATTATTGGGTTTAAAGAACATAAAGCGCGGCATGGCCATGCAGAAACGCTGATAAGTCTAGTTCAGGAAGCTGTGCTGATGGCTGGGTGCCGTCTGGATGCGGTTACCCACATTGCCGCCGGATGCGGGCCAGGCTCTTTTACGGGCTTGCGGGTCTGCCTGTCAGCCGCAAAGGGATATAGCCTGGCACTCGGGGCGACGCCAATCGGGATTAATGGTCTGGCAGCGCAGGCATATCACCATCAAATAGCCGAAAAACAAACCGGGAAAATTGGGTATCTTAGCTGTGCAGATAGTCGCAGAAATAGCGTTTTTGCACAATTTTTTGACGCTGATTTATCGCCGCAAACCGCTATTGAGGATATGGAGGCAGCACAGCTGAAAACAGCTTGTATCGAAAAGCTGGATAGCGGGATATGTGACCATTTGCAGCTGTGCGGTCTGGCCGAGACGCCGCTTTTAGAGGAACAGGATCTCACCAGCTATATCTCGCCAGCTCGCCTGACGATCTCGTCACATCAGCTGAATGCCGCAGATATTGGCATGTATGCGGAGGCGTTTCTGCATCAGCCTAACAATTATCCAGTAACCGGATTTGAGCCGCTTTATATCGCCAGGCCAAAGCTGGGGGGCGGGCGGGGTTCTGTTCCCAAAAATGCATAGATCAGGGAATAAACCAGACATGCCAAACCGGAAACTCTAGATTAAAATGACAAAACCGCCTACCGATTTTTATCTCACAGATCAGCTTTCTGGCTGGCAGCTGGAAATCGAAGAAATCTATCTATCTGTCTATCCGCAAAAAAAGGCGTCAGAGGCCGCGCTTCTGACACGTCTGATACATAGCCCTGTAATATATGGAATAGCGGCCAGCTTCGATGCAAATCTGGCCGGGTTTATCTTGCTACAAAGCACTGGTGACAGCGCAGATATTCTGGAGATTTGCGTGCGGCCTGTCTGGCAGAATTCAGGGGTTGGCAGGAAGCTGTTACAGGCAGGGCTGGCCAGCCCCCGCACTGGGCAACATAGCCGCGTGTTATTAGAGGTGGCAGAAGATAACCACATCGCCCAGCATCTCTACCGCCAGGCCGGATTTACGCTGATTGGACGCCGCGCACAATATTATCATCGAGCCGAGAAAAGGATAGATGCGCTGGTAATGGAAAAACAACTGGGATCACAGGCGTAAAACCAGCCCTTGACGAGAGAATAGCCATACAGGTAAGAGTGGCATCTGCACGCAAAAAAGGGCAAATTTTACTTTGCAAAATGCTGAAAGATAAGGGATGATCATAGGCAGATGAAGAAATTATATATCAAGACCTTTGGCTGTCAGATGAATGTCTATGATTCCGAAAGGATGGCAGATGTTCTTGCGCCTACAGGCTATGTGCCAACGCACGCGCCTGAAGAGGCGGATATGGTCATCTTGAATACCTGTCATATTCGTGAAAAGGCATCCGAAAAAGTATTCTCGGATCTGGGCCGATTGCGGGTATTAAAACAGCGTGCTGAAGAACAGCAAAACCGGCAAATGCTGATTGCGGTTGCGGGATGTGTTGCCCAGGCAGAAGGCGAAGAGATAACCCGCCGCGCCCCTTATGTGGATATGGTGGTTGGCCCGCAAACCTATCACCGTCTGCCAGAGCTGGTTGCCAAAGCCGATCCGGCCGCACGAAAGTCGGTTGTTGATATCGAATTTCCAGAAGAAGTAAAATTTGATTTCCTGCCAGAAGAAGCCGAGCCAAGAGGGCCAGCTGCTTTTTTATCGGTTCAGGAAGGATGTGATAAATTTTGCAGTTTTTGTGTGGTTCCCTATACCAGAGGAGCTGAATTTTCGCGCCCCGCATCGCAAATTCTGGCTGAGGCCCGGCGACTGATTGCTGGCGGTACCAAAGAGATTACGCTGCTAGGCCAGAATGTGAATGCCTGGCATGGCGAGCCAGCAGATAATCACGGGCAATGGGGATTGGGGCGCTTGCTGCGGGAGCTTGCCGAAATTGATGGTTTGGAGCGTCTGCGTTATACCACCTCGCATCCGCTGGATATGGATGAAGAATTGATGACGGCTCACCGGGATATTCCGGCATTGATGCCCTATCTGCATCTGCCGGTACAGGCAGGATCGGATACTATTCTGGCGGCCATGAATCGGCGCCACAAGGCAGATGATTATCGCCGCATTATTGACCGGCTTCGTGAATTGCGCCATGATATCGCCCTTTCTGGTGATTTTATTGTCGGATTTCCCGGCGAAAGCGACAAGGATTTTGCCGATACCATCAAGCTGGTATCCGATATTGGCTATGCATCTGCCTATTCCTTTAAATATAGCGCGCGTCCGGGCACCCCTGCGAGCGGGGCTGGCGAGCAGGTTGACGAGCAGGTAAAATCAGACAGGCTGGCCGCATTGCAACAGCTTTTGGATGCCCAGCAGCTTGCCTTTAATAAAAATTGTGAGGGCATGACCATGCCTGTGCTTATTGAAAAACAAGGTGGCAGAGACGGGCAAATGACAGGGCGTAGCCCGTTTATGCAATCGGTCTATCTAGAAGGTAGCGCTGAGTGGATTGGGCGTATCATGGATTTGGATATTACCGAAGCGCGGCAAAATTCACTATGGTCAAGTCCTGCAACAGCCGCAACAAAAGGAGCAGCATAAGCCGTGTCAGAGGCACAGAAAACCGTTCGTCTGGAATTTGAAGATAACACGCTTATGACCATCATCTGTGGTCAGCATAATCAGCATTTAGCCCGCATTGAACAGGCGCTGAATGTTAGTATGGACAGTTTTGGCAATCAGATAAAAATCGCTGGCCTGTCAGAGAAGGTAGAGCTGGCCAGCAAAACCTTTACCAGCCTGTATAAACAATTAAGCGCTCAGGATAATCGCGATGAGATGAGTGCTACGCTGGTAGATGATGTATTGCGGCAAACTGAAAATGGCGTGAACCCGGCTGCCAGCCCAATTGATAAAAGCTTGTTTGCGACCACCTGGAAGAAAAAAATATTTCCGCGCACCGCCGGGCAAGCAGGCTATTTTAAATTGCTGCGCGATAATGAGGTGGTGTTCGGGCTGGGCCCTGCGGGTACCGGCAAAACCTATATGGCGGTTGCATGGGCAGTTGATTTTCTGAAACGTCGGCAGGTAGAGCGAATTATTTTATCGCGGCCAGCGGTAGAGGCTGGCGAGCGGCTAGGCTTCTTGCCTGGCGATATGAAAGAGAAGGTAGATCCCTATCTGCGTCCGCTTTATGACGCGCTCTATGATATGATGCCATCTGACAAGGTCGACAGAATGATCGCCAGTGGCGAGATTGAAATTGCCCCGCTGGCATTCATGCGCGGGCGCACCCTGTCAAATGCGTTTGTGATTATTGATGAGGCACAAAATACCACCCCGGTACAGATGAAAATGGTGCTGACCCGTCTGGGCGAAGAGTCCCGGATGGCGATTACTGGCGATCTCAGCCAGATTGATTTGCCAAGTGGCCAGCTTTCTGGACTTTCAGATGCGGTTAACCGGCTGGATAATGTCAAAGGTATAGGCATTACCCGGCTGAGTGGCGAAGATGTGGTTCGTCATCCAGTTGTGGCACGTATTTTGAAAGCCTATGAGACTGGACAAAAATAACCCTTTTATTCACAGTAGAACTAACGACAGGCATAGATAAAAAACGTGACACATCCAGAACCCACTTCACAACAGAGCCTTGGCCAGGAAAGCGCTTCTTCTGGTCGTTCTGAAGATAGCGACAGTCCGGCAGACGCCCCTGACCCTTATACCCAATGGATAAGCCTGGCTGATAATCAGCTGGAAAACAACCTGTCAGACAGGCGCTGGCAGCCGATTTTGGAAAACGCCAGACCATTATGCCTTTCTCTTGCAGATAAATTTGCCGCCACCTTGCAGATAAAACCCTTTAACGTATCTATTTTATGGACGAATGATGCTGAAATGGCACAGCTAAATACCCAGTTTCGGCAAAAGGACGGGGCAACGAATATCCTGTCTTTTCCAGCTTTCGACGGCCCGCCAGATGCCCAGCTTAAACCGCCGATATTTTTAGGGGATATGGCGCTGGGTTTTGAAACACTCTCCAAGGAATCGGAACAAAACCAGCGGCCTGTGGAACATCATCTGGCGCATCTGTTTTTGCATGGATTGCTGCATCTGGTTGGTTTTGATCATCAAGAACAGGCAGAAGCAGAGAAGATGGAAGCACTGGAAATACAGCTTTTGTCTGAAATAGATATTTCGAATCCCTATCATTTTGCTTCTGATGAGGAAGGGGAGGTTAACGCTCATGTTTAATACGCTAACCCTCAGCCGCAAATGGCCTTTTATTGGCAAGCAGACATCTGTTCGCGAAGAGCTGACCGGACTGATCGAAACATCTATCAGCCAAACAGATACAGAATTTGATAATCAGGAAGGGTTGCTGCTGCGCAATATGCTGGGCTTGCGCGATATTACAGCAGAAGATGTGATGGTACCGCGCGCCGATATTGTCGCGGTAGATATTTCAGAAGGGTTTGAAGCTGTCTTTC
>JBMZFK010000054.1:0-11848 GCA_049615365.1 Puniceispirillaceae bacterium (SeqCode) | reverse complement strand
TGGATGCAACGCTGGTATTTGAAGGGTTAGCTATGGCCTGCCCTTCGGTTTCTGCATTTTTATCTATTCATAATATGGTTACTTGGATGGTTTCCAGCTTTGGCAGCCAGACCTTGAAAGAACGGCATATGGCCGATTTATGCACGATGCAAAAAATTGCTTCCTATTGCCTAACAGAGCCGGGTTCTGGCTCGGATGCGGCCGCCTTGCGCGCCCGTGCAGATCGCACCAATGAGGGGTATAATTTAAACGGTACAAAGAGCTTTATTTCCGGAGCAGGCTTTTCAGATTTATATGTGGTTATGGCACGTACAGGGGCAGATGGGCCAAAGGGAATATCGGCGCTGATGGTTGAAAAAGGTGCGGACGGGCTATCTTTCGGGGCGATGGAAAAGAAAATGGGCTGGCGCGCTCAACCTACCGCACAGGTCATTATGGAAAATTGTGCGATAGATGCAGATAGCCTGCTTGGCGCGGAAGGCGATGGTTTTCGTTTTGCGATGATGGGTCTGGATGGGGGCCGGTTAAATATCGCCGCCGCCGCGCTGGGCGGGGCCCAATCTGCCTATGATAAGGCTCTCGCTTATGCCAAAGACAGACAGGCTTTCGGCCGATCTATTGACCAGTTCCAGTCCCTGCAATTCAAGCTGGCCGATATGCATACCACATTGGATGTTGCCCGATGTTATTTGCGCCAAGCGGCCTGGAAGCTGGATAACCACGCCCCAGATGCTACCCGTGCCTGTGCGATGGCCAAACGCTATGTCACAGATAGCTGTTTTGCGGTGGCAAATGAAGCGCTGCAAATCCATGGCGGATATGGCTATTTAACCGATTATGGCGTGGAAAAAATTGTACGCGATTTGCGCGTTCACCAAATCCTGGAAGGAACAAATGAAATTATGCGGGTAATTATCAGCCGTTCAGTTATGACAGAGCGTGATCAATGAGCGATATAGAATGCTATGTTGAAAATAGCACCGGGCGCATTACGCTTACGCGGCCAGAGGCACTAAACGCGCTGAGCTATGAGATGTGCAGGGCTATGGAAGCGGCGCTGCTGGCTTGGCGTGATGATGCGTCCATTACCCAAATTATTCTTGATGCGACAGGCGAGCGTGCTTTTTGCGCTGGCGGGGATATTGCCAAATTATATGAACATGGGCAAAAGGGCGATGTTGAATATGGCCGTCAATTCTGGGCAGATGAATATCGGTTAAATGCGCTGATTGCCCGCTATCCAAAGCCCTATATTGCTTTTCTGCATGGGTTTGTCATGGGCGGCGGTGTTGGCATTGCTTGCCATGGCAGTCACCGGATTGTGTGCGAGAGTGTAAAAATTGCGATGCCGGAATGTGCTATCGGCCTGATACCTGATGTTGGCGGCACCGCCCTTCTAGCACGGGCACCGGGGACGATAGGGCTGTATTTGGGGCTGACAGGCTACCGAATGAATGCCGCAGACAGCCTGTATGCCGGCTTTGCGGATCATTTTGTTGCAGAAGATCAGTTTGATGCGCTGAAACAGGCCCTTATAGCCGCAGGCGATACCGCGCCAATAACAGATTTTGCCACGCCGCCGGATCAGCCGGGCAAGCTTGCCCTATGGCAGGAGGCATGTGATCACTTTTTCAGGGATAATGATGTGCGGATGCTGGCAGATGCCCATTTTGCAGAGTCAGAAATGGATAAATTCTGGCAAAAAGCCCTTGCCCATAACGCGCCCCTATCCATGCTATGCACCGCAGAAATTCTGCGCCGTCTGACGCCAAAAGATGATATTGAAACCGCCCTTGATCTGGAATATCGATTTACCTATCGCTCTATGCAGGAAGGCGAGTTTCTGGAAGGCACCAGAGCCGCGGTGATTGATAAGGATCGAAAGCCGAACTGGCGCTATAAAACTATGGCCGAGATTAGCGATACCCAAATCGGCAATATGCTGGCAGAATTGCCAAAGAATAGATAACGGAGCTGAGCGCATGAAAATAGGGTTTATCGGATTAGGGAATATGGGCCTGCCCATGGCACAAAATCTGGCCAAAGCCGGGCATCAGGTAACCGGCTTTGATACCGCAGATATTGACATGCCAGAGGGCATCCACGCTGCTGCGGATGCCGCCTCCTGTGTTGCGGGGTGCGAGGTTGTGGTCACTATGCTGCCCAATGGCGCCATTTTGCAAAAAGTAGCCGATAGCATCCTGCCAAACATGCAAAAGGGCGCGGTTTTATGTGATTGCTCTACAGTGGATGTGCGTTCTGCGCGACTTGTTGCCAGCCGGGCAGAAGCAGCAGGCCTGACCGCGATAGACGCACCTGTATCGGGCGGTATTAGCGGCGCAGAGGCAGGCACCCTGACCTTTATGGCAGGCGGAAGTGAAGCCGGATTTAATGTGGTTCAGCCATTATTTGATATTATGGGAAATAAGGCAGTTCATTGCGGAGAGGCTGGCGCTGGTCAATCGGTGAAAATCTGTAACAATATGATTTTAGGGGTGACCATGATCGCCACTTGCGAGAGCATTGCCCTTGGCGACAAGCTGGGTCTGGATCGGGAAAAATTGTTTGACGTGTTAAGCACTTCTTCGGGGTCCAGCTGGAGCGTAAACACCTATTTTCCTGCCCCGGATGTAGGGCCGAAATCGCCTGCTGATAATGACTATAAACCCGGCTTTGCTGCCGAGCTGATGGTTAAGGATCTTGGCCTGTCACAACAGGCCGCAGAAGATGTGGATGCAGACACGCCGCTTGGCGCCGCTGCATTGGCATTATATAAACAGTTCGTAGAGGACGAAGATGGGCTGGGGCGTGATTTCTCTGCGATGTTGCCGCGTTTCTCGGCACGAAATCGCAGCTAGATTATCGCGGTTATTGGGGGCCTTAAGATGACCAGCAAACAGTATGAAACCATTGAAGTTGAACGCCATGACAAGGTTGTTTTGGTTACGCTGAGCCGTGAGCCAGCCTTAAATGCGCTGAACAAACAGCTGACAGATGAGGTGATAGACGCGCTGAGCGATTATGATCAGGATCCGGAAATTGGCTGTTTTGTGCTGACAGGTAAAGGCAAGGCATTTGCCGCTGGCGCCGATATCAAAGAGATGGCCTCAAAATCCTATGATCAGACCTTTTATGAAAATATGTTTGCAAAATGGGATCTGTTTGCTGGAATGCGAACACCTAAAATTGCTGCTGTAAATGGCTTTGCCCTGGGCGGCGGGTGCGAGCTGGCGATGATGTGCGATATTATCTTTGCCAGCGAAAACGCAAAATTTGGTCAGCCGGAAATCAAGCTTGGCGTGATACCTGGCATGGGCGGATCGCAACGCCTTACCCGCCTGATTGGCCGGGCAAAGGCGATGGATATGATCCTGACTGGCCGAATGATGGATGCCGAGGAGGCTGAGCGTTCAGGTCTGGTCGCCCGTATTTTTGCAGCAGATAAGCTGGTAGAAGAAAGTCTGAACACAGCCGCACAGATTGCAAGCATGGGCCGCATGGCCGCCATGACCGCGATAGAGGCCATTGACCGGGCAGAGCATACCAGCCTGTCAGAAGGCATTTTATTTGAGCGACGCCTGTTCCATTCCCTGTTTGCCACCGCGGATCAAAAAGAAGGGATGGCGGCCTTTATGGACAAGCGCGCCGCCAACTTTAAAAACAAATAACCAAACACCTGAATTCGGGCAGATAAGATAGGGAAAAATTCGATGCAGAGCGATATTGTTATCACCCATGCACACCGCACCGCCATGGGCAGCTTTCAGGGGGCACTTGCCAGCAAAACCGCGCCCGAGCTAGGTGGCCATGCCATCGCGGCGGTGCTGGCCAATGCCACCCGGATGAACAGCGATATTGCCCGGCATATAGATGAAGTGATTATGGGATGCGTGCTGCCAGCAGGGTTGGGACAAGCCCCGGCACGCCAGGCTGGCTTTCATGGCGGGCTAGGAGACTCTATCCCTGCGACAACAGTGAATAAAATGTGCGGTTCTGGTATGAAGGCGGTGATGCTGGGGGTTGACCAGCTGCGCGGCGGCGATGCAGATTTAATTATTGTCGGCGGTATGGAAAGCATGACCAACGCCCCCTATCTGAGTAAGGGAACACGTGGCGGGGCCAGGCTGGGCCATCAGACATTTAGCGATCATATGTTTCTGGACGGTCTTGAAGATGCCTATGACAAGGGCAAGCTGATGGGCTGTTTTGCCGAGGATTGTGCCACCCACTATCAGTTCTCGCGCCAGGCACAGGATGACTATGCCCTTACCTCTCTTAGCCGCGCCATAGATGCCCAGCGTGATGGCATTTCTGCCAACGAGATAACGCCTGTTGAGGTGAGCTATAAAAAACATACCCAGCTGGTTGCTGAAGATGAGCAGCCACAAACCGCACAGCCGGAAAAAATTCCGCATCTAAAGCCTGCCTTTCAGCCAGATGGCAGTGTTACCGCCGCCAATTCCTCTTCTATATCAGATGGGGCGGCTGCCTGCCTGCTTGCCAGACGCGCCGCCGCAGAACAGCATGGATTGCCGGTGCGGGCGCATCTGCTCGGCCATGCCAGTTTTGCCCATGCCCCTAGCTGGTTCACCACCGCACCTGTGACAGCGGCAAAAAAGCTGCTTGGCAAAATTGGCTGGCAGATAAAAGATGTAGATATATGGGAGGTTAATGAGGCCTTTGCGGTTGTCCCGATGGCCTTTATGCGCGAGCTGGATATTTCCCATGATATTGTCAATATTCATGGTGGTGCCTGTGCCCTTGGTCATCCAATCGGGGCGTCGGGTGCACGCATTATTGTCACGCTGTTAAATGCGCTGGAAGTGAGGGGTAAAAAACGCGGCCTGGCGGCAATTTGCCTTGGCGGCGGCGAGGGTATTGCCGTGGCACTGGAGCGCCCATAAAAAGCCCCGCCTGTTTTCATATGGCGGCCCATATTGTTACCGGATAGGGTGGCAATTAGGGCGGCGCGCTATACCTGAACATGTGCAAGAGAAGAGGTCATTGCCGCGATCAGGCGGCGCCGCTCCCCCTGCCCTTCATAGGCTTTGGACTCGCAAAAACTGACCCGCCTTCCGGATTTCAGCACATAGCCTTCAATAAATATCTCGTCAGCGCGGGCAGGTGCCATAAACGAGGTTTTAAACTCGATAGACAAAACCTCTGTGCCCTTATCAGAAAGCGAGAGCGCGGCAAAGCCGCACGCGCTATCCAGAGCTGAGGTGATAATCCCGCCATGAATAAACCCCTGCTGTTGCAGGAAATCAGCACTACGAACCAGACGCATAACAATTTTTCCAGGCAGCAGCGACACCAGCGATATATGCAGTGAGGACATGGCTGTCTGGGCAGCAAAACTAGCGGTAACCCGTGCCTCAAAATCTGGGTCTCTTGGGATATGATCTGTCATATTTTTATGCTCTTTTTGTCTCTGGGGCTTTTATCTGTTAATCGCCGGGCTTAAAGAATATCTTTGCCGCCCCGCCTCAGAGCAGGTTAGTCTGATAACTGCTTCAGTATAATCATGGAGAGAAGATGATGACCAGCCCTGCCATTAGCCGGTTTGCGGTTCCTGAGTTCAGCGCATTGCCAGAAGATATCCAGACCCGTATCACCGAGATTCAGGAAAAAGCAGGATTTATTCCAAATGTCTTCATGGCGCTTGCCCATCGCCCGGACGAGCTTCGTGCCTTTATGGCCTATCATGATGCGCTTATTTTGCACCCCTCTGGCCTGAGCAAGGCAGAGAAGGAAATGATTATCGTTGCCACTTCGGCAAAGAATGACTGTCTATATTGTGTTGTTGCGCATGGGGCAATTTTGCGAATTTATGCCAAAGACAGCAAAATATCCGAGCAGATCGTCACAGATCATACAAAGGCAGATATTACGGAAAAGCAAAAAGCGATGCTGGATTTTGCGATAAAAACAGCGACAAATGCCGCACAAATTTGCGAGGCAGATTTGCAGTTGCTCCGCGACAATGGCTTTGATGATGAGGATATATGGGATATTGGCGCCATCACCGCCCTGTTTGCCCTGTCCAACCGGATGGCCAGCATGGCGGCGATGCGTCCAAATGATGAATTTTATGCGATGGGGCGCGATTTCTAACCTCGCCCCCTGCCGGCTATGAGCCTAATTTATGCAATTGCTGTTCGCGGTAATCTTCAAGCAAGGTTAATTCGCGGCTAAGGTAGGAGCGCAATCCCTGCGGCCCGGCATCCCCCCAGACGCGGCGCACCGTATCATGAAACATGCCATCAGAAATTTCATCTGTAGCCAGAATGAACTGGAACAGGCTGGAAGAAAATCTGGTCTGTAGCTCAGTATCAAAATCATAAAGAATTTTTGAAACAAGGGCTTCATTCAGATCCAGTATTTTATTTGTCATGATAATGTCTTCCTAAGAAACTAGGGCAAGGATGCCAGCGTGAATTTGCGCATCTAGTTACAAGAACCATACCAGTTTCGACAGTTAAAATCGTTAAGGTGAATTTTTTTTGTGATTATGCTGCAAGGAGGCAGGATTACCAGCCTAGCTTTCTTCCAGAATTTGAGATATGGCATCAAAAACGACACTCTGGAATTTATAATCCACAATCTCGTAAAAAGTTTTATCTTTTAACATCTGACGCACAAGTTCGGGAAACGGACACATCCGCAGCTTGCGGCCTTTGACCACTTGCATCCATTGCCCCGCCATATCCATCTTGCAATGACCACTTCGTGCAGTTTTTACCTCAGCCAAACTGACCACAGAAGGGCGAATACCGATACGGCTTAACACCGCTGCGGCTGTTTGATAGTCAAATCCCGAAATTTCATAGATATCGGCATTGGAGGTTAGCAGAATAGTTTCCTGCTCTTTTGGAAGGCCGCCCTGCTTATTCGGGATAAAAATATACACCTCTTCCACATCACTATCGATCACCCCGCCCATTGCCGAGAACGCCAGCAACGCCATTTCCGACATAGAGTTAAGCGGGACTTTTTCTGACTGGATAAATTGTGTACGAAGATAGTCTGGCATCATACGCACAATCACATCTTCATTTAGCGCCAAATCATTTTCCAGAACCGTGATCACTTCAGTAAAGTTCAGGGATTTCGGGGTAAGCTGGCTGCTGGCAAATTCAATGATTGATTCATTATTGGTGCGAATGCCAAGGGCGATAAGCTCCATAATCTCATCAAAAGATGCTTCGAACGCGCCGACAAGACGGCTGCGATACAGGTTTATCAGACTACAATTCGGGCCAATAACCGTGATTTTACTCTCAAAATTCTCCAGGGCGGTCTGGTTATTTTCTGTAACCGCCGCAAACCGTTCCATAGAGATAGAGACAGGTTCATATTCGCGATATTCAGCAAAATAGTGCTGTGATTTCTGCACAAACAAATCATTTTCAGACAAGAGCGGCACGCCATTTCGATCCAGCGCCGGAATATAGGCCTGAACCGCAGCATTTATCAGTTCAAAAAATTTGTCCGGATTGGTCTCTTTGCACGCATCATTGGCAAATGACGTGACAGGCATTAGCCCCAGCACCGCCAGAAAACCCACTATCTGTAACCCTGTCTTGATGGCTTTCATGTTCACCCTTTTAGATTGCCGCGCGTCACTGCCCTGTCTTTACGAGATAGGATAACGACATAACCGCCTCAATTATAGTCTGACAGAAAAATCTGTCCAAAAAACCTTAATCTGTTGAACACAAGGTAAAGAGCAAGCAGATCGGGTCGTTTACAAAATTGTTATGCTGCAAGATATGTTCAAAATTCAAGCTGCATTAGGTGGCTCGTCTGGGCAGGGGGGATTCGGTATGTACAAAGCGCAAGAAGAACAGGCCCCGGCAACAGAAGAAGAAGCCCCTAATGTTGGACCAGCTGGCAAAGACCCGGATTGCCGCACCTTTCTGGTGCATGGCGTAACCACAATGACCTGGCTGAAAAGCCATCATTTATTATTTGTTTAAGCACAACTCAGGATGATGCTGGCAGGAGATCGAGACTAGATGCGCTACCCCCACACCTATTCCCTATTGGTGGTTCTGTCTATTTTTGCAGCCTTTGCACTAGCGGGGTGCGATCGTGCGTCTATTCGTCCCTATCCAAGCGATCCTGCCTTGCCAGAGGTGCCAGCGACCCTGATAGATATCCTTCCAGAAGATATGGTGATAGCCGAACCAGAAAAGCCTGAAACAGGCGAGGATGGCGAGCGGCCAGCTGATACGCAAACACCCGCAGAAAACCAGAATAATGACGCCGCGAGCAGCGATAGTGTAGATAACGCCCAGCTATCCCCAGAAGATAATTCAGAGACGCCAGAAGAAGAACTGGCCCCGCCTGAGCCCGCTTTGGAAAGCCTGATTAATCCTGTTTATTTTGATTTGGATGCCTACAATATCAGCGTCGAGGACAAATTACGCCTGAACAAGCTGGCAGAAAGGCTGAGACGCCCTGAAAACCAGCATCTCAACCTGCGCATTGAAGGGCATTGTGATGATAGAGGTACCAGAGATTATAATTTTGCCCTTGGTGCGCGGCGTGCAGATGCGGTTGCCCGCTTTTTAAAGGCGCAAGGCGTGGAGGCTGACCGTATTCAGACCGTCTCCTATGGCAAGGAGCGCCCTGTTGCCCTTGGTAATAGTGAGGCTGTACGCGCCAAGAACAGGCGGTCTCAATTCATGATTTTGATCGGCCCAAAGCGCTAGCGCGCGCGGATCATCAGCACATTACCAGCAAGCACCAACCCAATGCCAATCAGTGCGGGAACTGTCCATTGATAGGCCTCAAAAAACGTGGATATCAGCAAGGCAAAAACCGGAAAAACAACCGTTGCATAGCCCGCACGTCCGGCGCCAATGCTCCCCACCAGGCTGAGATAGCTGAAAAAGGCAATAACTGACCCGAAAACAGAAAGCCATAGCAAGCTGCCGAGATACAGGGCTGTGGGTTCAATAATAAAGGGCTGGCCTCTTACCAGCGCAGCAATGGTTAGAATGCCGCACCCATACATCATGCCCCAGCTATTGGCGCTTAAAACGCTGATCCCCCGCTTTTGAATATGCGCAGACACCAGATTGCCCGAGCAAAAGCTTAGCGTACCGGCAATACATAATAGCAAGGCGGTTATCGCCTGTTCCGAGACCTTTAATTCAGGCCAGAAAATAAAGGCAACACCTGTAAGGCCAGTCACAGACGCAAAGAGCTGGCCAATTTTCGGCCGTGTGCGGTAAATAACCGATATCAACATGATATTCACCAGCGACGCGGTCGAAAATACAACCGCTAGCAAGGCCGAGGTGACATATTGGCCAGCATAATAAAATAAGGTGAAATTGGTGCTGAAAATAAACAGCCCCAACAACAGAAAAAAACCGTGCGTTTTAAAATCAAAGCGTAGCCGGGCGTGCCAAAAATAGGCCACCGCCACACATATCGCGGCCGCAATTATAAAGCGCCACAAAATAGAGACTTCAGGGGCAACAACCCCTACCTGCCATTTCAGAGGAAGCCAGCTGGTCGACCAGACAAAGATTATGCTGGCATATAAAAGATAATCACGTGAACTCATCGGGCGCTTTTAGCATAGTTTCCAGACGAAAACATATCCTATTTTTTCAGGCAAACAGAACGCTGTTAACAATAACGCTCTGGCCCAATCCATTGGGCAGCGGAATAGCGATCCCCATGCGCCCAGCCTATTGGCAGGATATCGGTGATTTCTTTTTGCATTTGCGCGCTTAACGTGATTTCAGCTCCCTTTACCAGCTCTTTTAAATGACCAACCGAACGGGTACCGGGGATCGGCAGAACCTGCTGGCCCTGTGCAAGCAGCCAGGCAATTGCCAGCGCCGCTGTTGGCAGGCCGTGATCGCTCGCATAGGCTCTGAATGTGTCGGTAATCTGCAAATTGGCGGAAATATTTGGCTCTAGAAAGCGCGGATTACCCTTTAGGAAATCAGAAGTTTGCGCCCGTTCAAAATCCATTGGCGTATCGGTTAAAAAGGTACGTCCAACCGGGCTGAACGCTACCAATGTCACACCAAGCTCGGCACAGGCCTGCAGCATCCCCATTTCCACATTACGGGTAGAAAGCGAATATTCTGACTGCACCGCCGCCACCGGATAAACAGCCTGTGCGCGCCGCAGGGATGAAGGGGCAATTTCGGAAAAGCCGATGGTTTTTGTTTTGCCCTTTTCAACCAGCCGGCCAAGCGTGCCTGCCACCTCCTCGATAGGGATTTCAGGCTGGCGGCGATGCACATAGAATAAATCGACACACTCAACCCCCATCCGCGCCAGGCTTTTATCCAACTCTGCTTCCAAATGCTCGGCGCTATTGTCAAATCCGCGCGTTCCCGTTTCCGGATCGCGGCAAATTCCTGCTTTTGTGGCAATCGAAAACAGCGTCTCTTTTTGTTGCCCCTGCTGTGCCAGAAAGGCGCCGATACGCTGTTCGGATACGCCCATGCCATACACGTTAGAGGTATCAATATGCCGCACCCCCAAATCCAAACAGGCAGTTAGCACCTCTGCTGATTCCGTATCACTGCACGGGCCATAAAAATTGGTAAAGGACATCGCCCCCAGACCGATAGCTGACGTTTCAATACCGCTAGACCCTAATGTTCGTTTTTGCATGGCTTAATCGCGCGCTTTCATTTCAATTTTTTGAAGGAATATATGGGCCAGAATACCGATAACATCTACCTGTTACATAGGCCAGAAACTCAAACTAGCCTTATAAGAGCATTGTGATATAAATTGGTCAAGAAATAGCGCTTTTTTGAAGCTGGCTGCGCCCTGAAGCCGAAATCCAGTTTTTCAGCCATGTGAGGAAATCAGAAATGTCTGCTAAACCATTATTGCTGGTTGCGCTGGATAGCGAAGTACCGGTGAATATCACCGAACGCTGGAATGTTGTTTTTACAGGTGTTGGCAAAATCAACGCAAGCTATGCCCTGATGAAAGCCCTTACCAGCTATCGGCCCAGCCTGTTAATCAATTATGGAACCGCTGGTGGCATCACCCCGCAGACCAAAAAAGTGGTTCAGGTTGGTCAGGTATTGCAATGTGATATGGATGTGCGCCCGCTTGGCGTTGCACTTGGTAGCACCCCTTTTGATAGCTGCCCTGCCAGTATCGAGCTATCAGCCAGTACCCCGTTTTTAGATAGTCTGGTGAGATGCGGTACCGCCGACAAATTTAGCGACACCCCGCCTGAAATAGCCTGTGATATCGTTGATATGGAACTCTATGCGCTGGCTAAAATCGCCTGGCATGAGAATATACCCTTAATGGCCTTTAAATATATTTCCGATGATGCCGATGATAAAGCTGCCGCGCAATGGAAGAACAATTTACCCGCATCTGTGCGCGCTTTTGAAGAAATAGAGCCAACCCTACACGCCCTGATACAGCGCTGAAAATCGCCACAAGACCTTCCACAATATGGAATAGTATCGGAATTGGGTGGGGAAGTTTTTCTAGGCTAGTCCAATTATAGAAACGTTGCGTAAAAACCATGTGTCCCTTGATTGAGTAATCCTAGCCGGTCCCAACTCAACAGGGGGCACCCCCTGCCAGCTTGTATAAACTTCCCCAATTAAAGCTTAGCACAGCATTTGCCAAGGCTGAAGCATCTTTTAAATAATTCTAATTTAGCAACAAGCGCTGTTTTGTGTCCTGCCCTGATATAGCCTCTGCTGAGGGCTAGATTCCCAAGGCGGTCATACACATATCGGCTATGGCACGAACCAGCGCCCCTTCGCGCACAATAAAGGGCAACAGGGCAACCGCAATTATCATTAACCCCATCCAGACATACCATAAATGCTTG
>JBMZFK010000053.1:0-11925 GCA_049615365.1 Puniceispirillaceae bacterium (SeqCode) | reverse complement strand
CGCCACTGACCAGACTAAAGGCCTTGCAAAAAGCGAGGAAAATAAGCTCGTCTCGCTCAGCTCCTGTCCATGCGGTGCGCCCCAGCGTGCGCCAGATATCTTTATTCATTTCCTCGTAAATAGCGGGAATACGCTCAAAGAACAGGCGATGCAGGCCAATATCATTAACCGAATCTTCCATCCGCTGTTCTTTATGAATATCAATAGCGCTGTAAGAGCCACATACAGGGCATCCTGTATCTGAAAATTTATCTTTTAAATAGATATGCGAGCAGCGCAAACTGCTTTCCAGCTTGTTATCACACAGGAAATAGCTTTGCTGTTCATCAACCGGCTGCTGGGCAATCCACTGGAATCTGTTTTTATAACGCAGATAGGTTCCTCGATGGGACCACAGGCTCCATTGCAGATGTTCTACCGGCCCAAAGGTAGACCAGTTAGAGCTGACATCTATAACCACACAACTATCTTTTCCTTCAGCAGCTCGCAGACCACGGCCAACAGATTGTCCCCATAACACTTTTGACAGGGTAGGGCGCATATGCACGATTAAATTACAATGCGGGTTATCCCAGCCCTCGGCAAGCACGCCTACCGATACGACCGCCTCAACTTCCCCTCTGGCGTGCGAAGCCAGCATTTGCATCCGTTCTTTTATTGGCGTGCTGGCGGTGATTAGATTAACCGAAATGCCCAGCTCTTCTATTGCCTCTACAGTAGTTTCCGCCACCGTGACATCCGGGCAGAACCATGCGGATATGGGCTTGGGTTTAACATTTTCCCGTTCTTCCAGATAAATCGAACAGGCATGGCTGATCATTGAGGATTTAATGATAGCAGGGGCCAGCTTGGTAACCGGAAAATCACCTGAGCTGATATCAATCGAGGCCAGTTCCAAATCATGGATAAAATGCGGACGATAGCGCGGGCGCACCAAAATACCTTCTTCAAACAGCTTTTCCATATCGGCGCCGTCAATAATCGCATCAAAAGCCAGGCTAAGCTGGTCACGCTGATCTGCTGTCCGGCGTTCAGGTGACGCGGTTAACCCCAGAAGATGCGCATCATCGCGCCCCTTCTCCATAAAGCATTCCAGGATCCGCTTATAGCCGGTACCATTGGGGGATACGCGATGCGCCTCATCAATAATAATCAATTTGGCCTGTTCAACCGCATCATCCAGAATTTCACGCGCCCGCGTACTGGTAGATAACAGAACATCATAATCTGCAAACGCCTTTTCCGAATGGTTAAGGTTTAATTTGCAGACTTTATGTTCTTTGGCCAGTGCGCGTTCCAACTGTTCCAGCAGGACCAGACGATGGCACAGCACAATGACTTTTTCGCCAGCATAGAATTGCCGGATAATTTCACTCGCCAGCACGGTTTTACCCGCCCCTGTCGGTGCCTTGACAATAAAACGTCTGTGCGCTTTTTGGATTTCCGGGAAACCGTCAATGATTTCCTGTTGCCATCTTCTGAGTTTCATCTAATGAAGACCTGTGAACCACATACAAAACTTTCAAGGCGCCTAGTCTACACTGTTTTTTTTAAAAGATAACCATTGAAATGAAAAAAAATCATACTTTGCGATGTTTTGTGCCCTTTTAGCCGCATCACTGGCAGCCAAAGCGCCAATACACCTTCTAAAGCAGGCTATTTATCCTATCCAAAAGGGCCGCGTTAATTTGACGCGGGCCTGTATCCAGCCTGTTTTTATGGCGTCTTTGACCAGGCAGTCGAACCCCCTCCAGCGCCGACAGGGTCTGAATGAAATCTTCATTATGAGCCTGCCAGCCTTCACCCGCGATAAGTTGCGGGGACATTGCCAGCACAAATTCACCGCCCTTTGCCGGACCCCCATCATTATTATCATGCTGGGCAGCTTCATAAGAGAAATAATCCCCTGTCATACCGGCGGCCAGAAACTCTACCATCAGCGCGATAGCCGACCCTTTATATCCGCCAAAAGGCAATAAAACGCCTTTTAAAATCTCGGCTGGATCATCAGAAGGCTGGCCATCTGGCCCCAGACCAGTACCTGGCGGTACGGCATGTCCATCACGAGCGGCAATCTGAACATCCCCTTTAGCAAGGGTAGAGGTTGCCATATCAAACACAATCGGCGTATGGCCCGGGCGCGGCCAGGCAAATGAAATCGGGTTTGTGCCAAAAAAGGCCTGGCTTGTACCGGCAGGGGCAACCGAAGGCTTGAATGCGGTACAGGCAAGACCCGCCAAACCCTGTTCAGCCAGATATTCTGTTTCTGGCCACATCGCCGCAAAATGAAAAGAATTAATCACCCGCATCACAGCAATACCTGCCTCAGATGCGGCCTTGGCCAGCACTGGCAACCCTGTTTCAAGGGCTAGTGGCGCATAGCCATGATCGCCATCCACGGTTATCACACATGGCAGGCTTTGCTGAATTTTCGGCAGGGCATCACCTTTCACCTTGCCAGAATTAAGCGAGGCAATATAGCCTGGCACGCGAAACAGGCCATGTGAGAGAGACCCGTCACGCTCTGCGCGTACCACCGTTCGGGCCAGCGCAGCCGCGTTATCGGCCGAACATCCATGTTTGGTAAATACGCTCAACGCCAGCTTCTCAATATCTGAAAGACTGATTTCTCTTGTTTCTATATTGCTCATACGTTTTGCCTCCACCTTTACAGATTATTATCTTAAAAAAATAATATTGTGCCCAATAGTTAAATCGACTGGCTAAAATGCGGGCCTTTTTGGCTGGCCTGGCTTGCCAGGTCACATCCTATCCTGTTTTGTATCATCGGTTAATCATTATCGACCAGACCTGCCCCAGCCCCGGACAAACGCGAGCTTTCAGTTTCCGGAACATAGGTTTGTGCCGCCAGCCTGTTCAGGCGCTCCCATATCTGTTTGTCTATCCTGCACGAACCGGCTGGCGCTGTCATATCCATAGAAATATTGGCGCTATGCTGAATAACTGCCCTGCCAGACAGGGCGGCAATTTCTGTTAGCCTGCCAGACACAGTATCTGGTATCAGGACAGCAGAGGCAAGCTCATCTGCCTCAATCACAAATTGTTTTTGATAGATAATTCCAGCCCGCCATAACAACCCGGCAAGCATCAGCGGATGTAAAATTTTATCTATCTGAATCTGCGCGCTATTGCCGCTTGCCAGTACCCAGTCAATCGCCGCAATCCCCTCATAGGCCGGGCGCAATCTGGTGATATGCAGACAAGAAGTATCGACATGCAAATGAAGCTGAGCGCGTGTAGTAAGGTTTTCTTTTATTTCTGCTGCCAGCATGCGATCAAGTTCGCCGCATCCATTTAATCCCGCATAATGCAGCCAGCAGGAGGCATGTGCAACATCCTCGGCTCTATCCTGCAAATACCCGGCCGCCAGACAGGCTTTTCTGGCTGTCTGATACACCTCATTTGCTGAGACTTGCATCATAAAGACAGCCTTTCTGCTAGCTGCCGAGATGGGTTGGATGCAACGGGAACAGCCAGTCATCCAGCATTTCTGGTGATCCTGTTTCAAATTCGGCTGCGGTAGGGGCGCCCTGATAAAGGGTAATGCGTGTCCATTTATCTGATTTTGGATCAAATTTACTGGCCCCAAAAAAGGATAATTTGCATCTAAGCAAATCGATTGCCCGGCAATCCTGACCCACTAAATTATCATAAATTTCGCCATAGGGAAATTTGGCGATGGTCTGAATACGCCGGATGATATTTCGAAATTCCGGGGCGCGAAGTAAAAAGGCGGCGACAAGCTCGTTATCATCGGCAGTTGCCAGCGCATTGTTCAGGGCCCGAATATAACCAGCGATATTAAAGGGCATTTCCAATTCTGCACCTGGCTCTTCATGCCGCAAGCCCAAACGCGGCTCCAGCTTGGCCGCAGATACATACCAGAACTGGGCATCTGCTTCTGGCTGGTCAAAATCAATATCCTCTACCCAGCTATAATGGGCGGCAATCAGTGCTTTAACCTCACCAAGGCGCATATCAGGTACCAGGCGCGGCTGGGCATCGGTTGCCATACATTCTGCCAGCATATCCACCTCTTCTGGAACCAGCTCTATAATCAGGGATACCAGCAATTCTTGCAGCTCTTGCGAGCCATCTGCCGCGCGGCGATAAAGATCAGCAAAAGGGGCTATCTGATCCAGAAAGTGGTCAGATATATCTGTGCATAGCCTGTCCAATTCATCACGCAAAACATGAATTCTCTGCATCTGAATAGCATCTTCTACCTGCCATTCCAGACAATGAAGGCGGGCCCGATGCAACAAGGTCGCGGCGCGTTCCAGCTGTTCTGGCGTAGCGTTTTGATAGTGCAGGCCCCGCGCAAACGCTACCTCACGGGCCATTATCCAGCTATTAAGCAGACAAGGATGTGTGACCAGAAACGGGGCCATGCCCAATCCGGTTGAATTCCCGACCCCCAAATAGCGCCGATTGGCCTCTGACAACAGAACAGTGTTATGTCCGCCACGCTGGCGTGCGCAATATTCCGCCAGAAATAGGGTGAATTCACGGATCAGAAAAACGGTCAGCATTTCTGCCTGAAACGCCCCTTCCATGCCTGCAAACCCTGCAACCTGATCGCGGTCAGCGATACCGAATTTGCCATTTCCATAAACCGCTGTGGTGCGCATTAAATAACCAGTTGCCACCAGCAATTCATTATCTGGCTGGCGACCAGCTGCCAGTGCCTCGACCACATGCTGGAACAGGCGAAGCGATTTGTTTGCTCTGGAAAGGGTGAGGACACGGGCGTCATATCGGCCAGCTTCCTGACGCGTAACCTCATCTGCCAGATGGTTAATATCTGCTGGTGAGGGGATGCCATCAAACAGGCAAAAACTGGCATCCCACTGTGTGGCGATCACCCTGTCTGTACGGGCATCATCCTCCAGATAGCGGCTATAGGCGATCAGCGAATAGGTGCGGCCAGATACAGGAATGCTGAACACCACATGCCCGAACCCATTGCTATCCAGCTGGCAAATCGGCATCTGCATCACCGCTTTTTCATCCGCCAGACGGCGTATCAATACGCGCATAAAGCTAAGGCGGTGCGGAAAAAATGACCCCATCCGGGATAGCTGCATCACCTCATCAAACGGGCGCAAATCCGGCAGGGAAGCCCCGCAAGCTTGGTTATCTGTCTGTTGGTTGGAAAGCGATGCCATCTAGTTCTGCCCTATGAAATTTTCATCATAAAAACGCAGCCAGTTCCCGCCCATAATAGCGTCTGTCTCTGCTGCTGAAAAGCCAATATCACGCAAGCCTTTGGCAAGATTAGGAAAATCTTTTATGCCTTTAAACCATGTTGGCTGGGGCGGAAATCCGGGATTTGCAGCACTGCCTTCGCCAAAATCAGTTTCCCGCGACCACCGGCCATTACGCATCCATTCCACCACAGAATCAGGCTGATCCTGGCATAAATCAGAGCCAATCCCCAATGCCGAAACCCCATAGCGATCTGCGGCTTCTGCTATCATCTGGCAAAAGCTTTCCAGACTGCACTCACTGCCATCTTTTAGATGGTGTGGATATAAAGAAAAGCCGATCATGCCTCCACTTTTTGTCAGCGCCTCTATCAGCTTATGTGATTTATTGCGGCGGGCAGGATGCCACCAATCGGGATTTGCGTGGGTGATTGCAATGGGACGCTCGGATGCCTCAATCGCCTCCAGGCTAGAGCGTTCTGCAGAATGGCTCATATCAATAACCAGCCCCACACGGTTCATTTCCTTAATGGCTTGCTTGCCAAAGCGGGTCAGGCCCGGATCTTCTGCCTCGTAACATCCAGTCGCCAGCAAGGATTGATTATTATAGGTCAGCTGCATAAAGCGCCCGCCTAGCTGATGCAGGATTTCAATCAACCCGATATCATCTTCCATAGGTGCGCAATTCTGGAAACCATAGAAAATTGCGGTACGCCCGCTTGCATGGGCGGTGCGAACATCCGCACCGCTACGCCCAAACATCAACCTGTCTGGATGAGCTTCGATATAGCGGTTCCAGCTAATCATATTTTCAACGGTCTGGCGGAAATTTTCGTGATAGCAAATAGTGACATGTACCGCAGCCAAATGCGCCTGTGCCATTTCATCAAACAAAGCAGGCGACCAGTTTGCATATTGCAGATTATCAATATAAAGCGGTTTTTTAGACATATCGTGCTGTTTCCTACTCCCCCTTTCGCCTGTTGTAACCCAGCTTTATCCAGGCAAAATTAAAAAGGGTGTTTTAGCCTAATCTGGTCTCCAGCCAATCAGCAAGACCCAGCAGCTCTGCATCCCGCCCTGTGGTAGCGGTTAGCTGAACACCAACCCCCAAACCTTTTGGCCCCTGTATTTGATAGACGCCCGCAATTGGCAGGCTGACAGATGGATATCCGGTCAGGCTCCATAAACAATTGCAGACAGAATCGCCTGTTCCCTGCTCAAACAGAGGCGCCTCGCCAGGTGCAGACGCGCTAAGCAGCCCATCATATCCAGCCAGTAATTTATCGAAAAATGCGATCGCCTGTTCACGCGCATCCAGTGCAGCATGATAGTCCTTTTCGTCTATCCCTTCCCCTCTTTTGATAGCCGCTAGCATTTCCTTGCTCATCTGTTTTTCATGGGCAGCAACCAGCGGGCCAATATTTTGGCAAATCTCGAAATCATAGATGGTTTTATGCGCCTCTAAAAATAGATTTACCTCAACATCCGGAGCCAGCAAAACATCAACATGTTCTGGCAGGGCTTGTGCAATTTTATCGAGGGCTGAATGCACATACCCTTCTACACGCGCCCCATACAGGCCTGTGAGATACAGAAGTTTTGGCGAGGTTTCAGGGTAATTATCCAGCGCGTGGACAAGATCTGGCTGGCCAGTTACCACCGCACCAAGCTGGGCCAGCCCCCCTGTATCTCTGGCAAACAGACCCACCTGATCCAGCGTTTGGGAGGTTTGCAAAACCCCCTCACGGCTAATAGTCCCTCTGGTGGGTTTCAGCGCATGCACATGACAATAGGAAGCCGGGCGAATAACCGAGCCGCCTGTCTGGGTGCCAATCGCCATATCAATTTGCCCGGCAGCCACCGCCGCCGCAGACCCGCTAGAAGAGCCACCTGGTGAATGCGCCAAATCATGCGGATTGCGAGTGATACTTTTTTGCAAATAGGCAAATTCCGTGGTGACGGTCTTGCCCAGAATAACCGCCCCCGCCGCCCGTAAGGCAGTGACCAGTTCAGCATCCTTATCGGCTATGCGATCACGGTAAATGGCAGAGCCATATCGGCAGGGCAGACCCGCAACATCAATGATATCTTTTATCCCAACCGCAATATCTGCCAAAGGCCCGTTCGGGTTTTGCGAGGCGGCCTTTGTGTCCACCACCACCCAGGCTTTCAGTTGCGGATCAGAATACTCTATCGCGGCAAGGCAGGCAGAAATATCCTTTATTTTCTTTGTTTGCCCGGAACCCTTTGCTTGTACGGAACCTTTTATTTGACTGGCCATAATATCAGAACACCACAACCGAGCGAATAGAGCTGCCCTCATGCATCAAATCAAACCCTTTATTGATCTCATCCAGCGACAGGGTATGGGTAATCATCGGATCAATCTCTATCTTGCCATCCATATACCAGTCGACAATTTTTGGTACATCTGTGCGGCCCCTTGCCCCGCCAAAGGCTGTACCGCGCCAGGACCGGCCGGTGACCAGCTGAAAGGGCCGTGTGCTAATCTCTTTGCCGGCTCCTGCCACACCGATAATGATAGATTCGCCCCAGCCCTTATGCGCACATTCCAGCGCGACCCGCATCACATCTGTATTTCCAATACATTCAAAGCTGTAATCAGCACCACCGCCTGTTAGCTCTATTAAATGCCCAGTCAGATCCCCTGAAATCCTGGCAGGATTAACAAAATCGGTCATGCCAAAGCGGGTACCCCAGCCCTCCTTGTCATCATTTAAATCGACCCCGACAATCTGGCTGGCCCCTATCATCCGCAGACCCTGAATAACATTCAGGCCAATACCGCCCAGCCCAAAAACCACCGCCCGGCACCCTGGCTCGGCCTTGGCGGTGTTAATTACCGCACCAATGCCGGTGGTAACGCCGCAGCCGATATAGCAAATTTTATCAAAAGGCGCGTCTTTGTTCACCTTTGCCAGCGCGATTTCTGGCAGCACGGTGAAATTTGAAAAAGTGGAGGTGCCCATATAATGATGCACCGCTGCCCCCTTATAGGAAAAGCGCGAGGTGCCATCTGGCATTAATCCCTGACCTTGCGTCGTACGTATCGCCTGACAAAGATTGGTTTTGGGATGCAGGCAATAATCACATTCGCGGCATTCCGGAGTGTAGAGCGGGATCACATGATCGCCTACCGCCAGCGAGGTAACCCCCGCCCCAATCTCGCGTACAATACCAGCCCCCTCATGGCCTAAAATCGCAGGGAACTGCCCTTCTGGATCTGCTCCGGATAGGGTGAATTCATCTGTATGGCAAATTCCGGTAGCCATAATTTCAACAAGCACTTCGCCCTGTTTTGGACCCTCGAGGTCCAGCTCGACAATTTCCAACGGCTTACCAGCTTCAAATGCAATCGCGGCTCTGGTTTTCATCCCTTCCCTCCTATTGCGCACGCCTGGCGGTCTGTTTTTAAAAGGTGCTTATTATTTGCATCATAAAACAGGCGTCACTGACAACAAAAATCATCAAAAATAAGCTATAGCAGGGGAGATTCCCGCCCCTGAAGAAAACACAGCTCACAAGATAGCTCAGGAAGCCGCCACTAAAGAACAGAAAACGGGAATTGTGGCTGATAGCCTGCACAGGCGATAAAGGCGCCATTTTTCCAGCCCGGCTTGCCATAGCGATGTGGCTGGCCATCTGGTGCATGGACACTGCCGCCTGCCGCACACAAAATAGCCTCGCCAGCGGCGGTATCCCATTCCATTGTTGGGCCAAAGCGGGGATAAATATCCGCCTCGCCAGCGGCGAGCAGTAAAAATTTCAGGGACGATCCTGCTGATACAATATCGCTAATCGCTTCTGCCTGTAAAAAGGCATTGGTCATCGGGTCGCGGTGTGAACGGCTGGCCAGCGCGGCAGCGCCCTGTTCGGGTACCGGGCGAATCAGCATGCGGCTTTGCACACCCGCTTTATCCTGCATGGCCTGGCCGTCTGCATCTGTCCAGCATAGCCAGTCCATAGACGGGACATAAATTAACCCGCCACAAGCCACCCCATTTTCAATCAATCCAATATTAACGGTGAAATTACCATTGCTATCGGGCCGCAAAAATTCGCGCGTACCATCCAGAGGATCGACCAGAAAATACCTGTCTTGCGGATGCAATAAATGGCTGTCGGCATTCTCTTCAGAGACTACCGTAATATCTGGAAAAAACTGTTCCAGTGCCGCCTTCAATATTGCTTCGCTGGCATGATCGGCTGCAGTTACAGGCGAGGCATCTGCTTTATAATTAGCGGTAACGCCGGCGGATTTTATCTGCATAATCGTGGCCCCAGCGTCGCGCATTGCAGGAGCCAGACAGGTAAGATCAGGAATAGTCATACAAGCTATTTGGTATGCGGGATTACAAATTCTGCCCCTTTGGCAATCGAATCTGGCCAGCGCTGCATCACAGATTTCTGTTTGGTATAGAACTGCACCGCTTCATTACCAAAAGCATGCAAATCTCCAAACAGGCTTTGCTTCCAGCCGCCAAAACCATGCCATGCCATCGGCACCGGTATCGGGACATTTACCCCGACCATGCCGACCTGAATCTGGCGCGAGAACTCGCGAGCTGTATCCCCGTCCGAGGTAAATACAGATACCCCGTTTCCATAGCGGTGATTATTGATCATCTCGATCCCTTCGGCTGAATTCGCAACCCGCACACAAGACAGAACCGGGCCAAAAATCTCTTCCTGATAGATCGACATTTCCGGTGTCACATGATCAAACAGACTGCCGCCCATGAAATAGCCCTGATTATGCCCTGGCACCGATACACCGCGCCCATCGACAACCAGCTCAGCGCCTTCCTGAACCCCTTTTTCGATCATCGAGGTGATGCGCTCATGTGCAGCAGAGCTGACAATCGGCCCCATTTCAGCATCCAGCTCCATCCCGTTTTTCACCTTCAGATCTTTTGCCCGCTGGGCAAGTTGCGGGACAATCTTGTCGCCAACATCCCCAACCAGAACCGCCACGGAAATCGCCATACAACGCTCGCCAGCAGAGCCATAGGCAGAACCAACCAGAGCGTCTACGGTCTTGTCCATATCTGCATCTGGCATCACCATCATATGATTCTTTGCGCCGCCAAGAGCCTGAACCCGTTTGCCGTTTTCCGCCCCCTTGGTATAGATATAATGGGCAATCGGGGTAGAGCCGACGAAAGAAACCGCCGAAATCGCCTGATTTTCCAGAATCGCATCTACCGTTTCCTTGTCGCCTTGAATGACACTTAACACGCCTTCAGGCAGGCCAGCTTCTGCCAGTAATTCTGCCATCATCAAGGATACAGTCGGGTCAGTTGGGCTAGGCTTCAGGATAAAACAATTGCCTGTCGCAATCGCCAGCGGGAACATCCACATCGGCACCATCACTGGAAAGTTAAACGGCGTAATGCCCGCTACAATGCCCAGCGGCTGACGAAAGGTAAAATTATCAATGCCTGTCGAGGCTTGCGCTGAATACTCGCCTTTCAGCAGAGCCGGGATTCCACAGGCAAATTCGATAACTTCAATGCCGCGCTCAACCTCGCCGCAGGCATCTGTAAAGACCTTGCCATGTTCAGATGTAATGACCTCTGCCAGCTTTTCTTTGTCGCGGCGCACCAGCTCCAGGAATTTAAACATAACCCGGGCGCGGCGCACAGGCGGAGTCGAAGCCCAGGAAGGGAAAATTTTTCTTGCCGCTGCGACCGCTGCCTCTACATCAGCTGCTGTGCCCATTACCACTTCACTTTTTTTCTCGCCGAGAGCTGGATTATAGACATCCATAACGCGCGTTGATGTGCCCTTCGTTGTCGAGCCGCCAATATAATGAAGAACTGTATCTGTCATGTCTTATCCTCTTTGAGTAAAGTCAGATGGTAAAAAGCGATGGAGCCCGCTTGTTAAGACCTGTTTGAAAATCTATGCGTCCCAAAAGATAATCGCCTTGCCAGCAATGGTCAATTGCTGTTCAGGATGCGTTGGCAAATCAGCAAAATTATTTCCCGTAGTGAAATCAAAATGCCCGTTTTCAAATGTCGTCAAAACAGATTATGCTGGTTTCCAGAGAATAACTTTTTAACCGCCATTCCGGCAAAGGGGAATTGATATGAAATATCTGCACACCATGATCCGCGTTCAGGATGTTGACGCGGCACTGGATTTTTTTGTTGGTAAATTGGGGATGATCGAAACCCGGCGCAAGGAAGATGAAAAAGGCCGCTATACGCTGATTTTTCTGGCAACTGATCAGGATTTGGCCCAGTCGGAGGCAGAGCGTGCCCCTGAGCTGGAACTGACCTATAATTGGGATAATGAAGAACCCTATGGAGGCGGCCGCAATTTTGGCCATCTCGCCTATACAGTGAAAAATATCTATGAGACCTGTCAGAGCCTGATGGATGCGGGCGTGACCATTAATCGGCCACCGCGCGATGGACGCATGGCATTTGTGCGTTCACCAGATGGTATTTCTCTAGAGCTGTTGCAGGAAGGCGGCGCGCTGGAACCAGCTGAGCCCTGGCTGTCCATGGGTAATACAGGCAGCTGGTAGCCTTGCGGTAAAATATTCTGATATCACCAAAGAGAGGCGCAAAACAGCGCCTCTTTTTGACTACCAGGTCTCACCGCCACATACTGACAGGGCTTGACCATTCACCCCGCGCGCGCCCTCACTCGCCAGATAAAGCGC
>JBMZFK010000052.1:0-12162 GCA_049615365.1 Puniceispirillaceae bacterium (SeqCode) | reverse complement strand
ACGCAAATACATACGTACCGGATCATCCGACCCACTGACCTCGCCATCAGACAGATTACCTGATTGCGGGGTTTCTTCGCTTTCTTTATCTACATCTTCTGCGGCTTCAACAACGGTTACCCCCATTTCGCTAAGCGAGACCATTACGTCCTCGATCTGCTCAGAGGTAAGCTCGCCTTGCGGCAGCGCAGCATTCAGCTCGTCATGGGTTACGAAGCCGCGCTCTTTGCCTTTTTTAATAAGCGCCTTAACTGCGGTGTTTTTGGTATCAAGGATAGGGGCATCACTATTCTGCTCCTGACTTTCCGCATTTGCTTTTTTTGCTGATTTCCGTGCCATATTCGATTCCCCCCAAAAAAGACCCCTCGTCCGCAGCTTAGGAACGATATCCGATTGCCTGGCCAGAACGCCTGGTTTTGTGCAATAAGCGATCCATAATCTCGCTGAGTATTTCTTTTGCTCTTGCCGCTGTCCACCCTGCGTTTCCGTTTTTGAAACTGCCACCCAGACGCGCTGTCATATCTCTGCCAAACAGATCTTCTACCACTTCAGAAAACTCTGCCTGGATTAAATGATGTCGAACAGCCGCTTCGTCAAGGTCTGGCGCCGCGATTAGCAAGTCAATTAGGTGTTTTTTTACAGCTTCAAGCTCACTATCCTGAAATTCCATCATTGCCAGCTCTTCTGCAAAATCTGAAAACAGCTCTGGAAACCTGACCAGCAAGGCTAATAACGCCTGATATTGTACCCGAACGCCGGTTTTGGGCCGCCTTGTACGAACCATCTGCCCAGCCTGATAGCCGCCTACCCCCGAAGCTGCCGCCCCTTTTGATGCGGCTCGCATCGCGCCAATCCGAAATTCCACATCATCCAGATAGGCGGTACGGGTTTGATTATGGCTGATAGAGCGAACCAGTTGGCGCATATCCGCCCAAAAAGCGGCACGGGCACCTGGCTGGGTGCGCGTATCATCTAATTTATAGGCTGTAAATTTTGTTTGCCACAGGCTGTCCAAAATCCCGCTAGCCGCCGATAAAATACGCTTCAGCCCCTCTGCCCCCTCAGCCTTTAGAATATCATCCGGGTCTTGTCCGGCCGGCATAACCGCTATTCGGACAGTTTTGCCCGGTTCCAACAGGGGCAGAATACGCTCTATCGCCCGCGATGCAGCTTTCTGGCCTGCCGCATCCCCATCAAAACATAGTATCGGTTCGGGATGCAGTTTCCAGACCAGCTGAATCTGCTGTTCGGTCAGGGCAGTGCCTAGCGGGGCCAATGCCGCGGCAACCCCGCTTGCCGATACCGCAATCACATCCATATAGCCCTCAACAACCAGCAGGGGCAGACCTTGCCGCAATAGCGCGCGTGCCTGTATCCAGCCATATAAAACCGCCTTTTTCGAAAAAGTAGGCCCTTCAGGCGAGTTTAAATATTTGGGCTGGGCATCGCCAAGTGCGCGCGCGCCAAAAGCAATCACCCGGCCCTGTCTGTTTTGAATAGGAAACATCAGCCGATCACGAAAATAATCATAGGCAGCGCCATCGCGCTCAGAGATACCGGCAAGACCCGCCTGCAGGATCAACTCTTTTGGGAATTGCCGCTGTTGCAAGCTGGGATACAGGCCAGAGCGCGGCGCGTAGCCAAGCATAAACTGGCTAACAATATGCGCGTCCAACCCGCGTGATTTAATATAGCCAGATGCCGCCTCGCCTACAGGCCCAGACAGATTGGCCTGATAAAATTGTGCGGCAAATTCCAGCGCATCGATAGCCTGTTTGCGTTGCTCTGCTTTTTGGCTGTCAACTGGCGCGCTGTTTGGCACGGTCATGCCGGCAATCTCTGCCAGATAGCGCACCGCTTCCATAAAATCCAGCCCATCGCTTTCCCGCAAAAAACCGATAGCATCGCCAGACACCCCGCAGCCAAAACAATGATAAAATCCCTCACTGTCATTGACATAAAATGACGGGGTTTTTTCTGAATGAAAGGGACATAAGCCTGCTAGCCGGCCACCTTTTGGCACCAGCTTTACGCGCTTGCCAACCAGGTCTGACAAGGTTGTCCGCGCACGCAACTCTTCGATAAATTCAGACGGAACGGCCAATTTATTTGCATCTGTCCTTTAGCTGGTCGAGACAGATAGGCCTGCCCCAACATATGGTTTTTGTCCAGCTTTAGCTTAGCCCATCAGCGCTGCTTTGACCATCTGGCTAGCCGCAGAGAAATCCATTTGTCCAGCATGCTGTTCTTTCAAATGCGCCATTACCTTGCCCATATCTTTGATAGAGGCGGCATTTGTCTGGGCAATCGCTTCGGTAATGGCCTTTTCGATATCACCCTTGCTCAGCTGTTCAGGCAAGAATTGCTGAATGAGAACAATTTCAGCCTTTTCGGCGTCCGCTAATTCCGGGCGGCCACCATCTTCGTACATTTTGGCTGATTCGTTCCGTTGTTTAATCATTGTCTGCAACATTGACAGAATTTCATCATCTGAAATACCATCATGGTTATTGTCCGAGCGAGCAGCAATGTCTCTGTCTTTAAGTGCGGCAACAATCAGCCGAATAGTAGATAAAGTTGCCTGATCTTTGGACTTCAGCGCATCTTTCATTGCCTGAGCGATTCGTTCACGCATGCAAATTTGCCCCTTTTTTTATCATCTGAAAAGTCAAAAAACTGACCAAAATAGCACCAAATCTAAGACATTTTACGCTATCTGTTCAGATTGAAGCCCTGTTTTACGCCAGAAGCCAAATTCATGCAAGACAAGACTTGACCTTGATAGGCTGGCTGGAGTAGACAATGGCAATTTTGTGCGGTTGCCGCCGCATCGGCAAAGAACGGGTCTTACAGCCCTGTTTGGCTGATGCCACAGATACGCGCATGAAGCCAAATTTTTTATGCACAGACGGGAATTTTGCCTTATGCCTGACGCTGTTTACGATGTGAAAACACTCTCTCCTTTTTCTCCTCCCAGCGCCCCGACTGCAGTTTTGATTCTTGAAGATAGCTCAACATTTTATGGTTCCGGTTTTGGTGCTGACACAACAAATGTTGGCGAGGTGTGTTTCAATACCTCTATGACAGGCTATCAGGAGATAATGACAGACCCGTCCTATGCAGGTCAGCTTATTACCTTCACCTTCCCGCATATTGGCAATACCGGTACCAATAGCGATGATATCGAAACACTGACCCCGGCCGCGCTTGGTATGATTGTTCGCAATGATGTTACCCAGCCATCAAACTGGCGCCAGGACAGCCATCTGCATCAATGGCTGAAACAGCATAATTTGCCCGGTATTGCCGGCATTGATACCAGAGCCTTGACTCGCACCATCCGCGATAATGGCGCCCCAAAAGGGGTATTATGCACCCGCGCCGATGGGCAGTTTGATCTGCCAGCCTTGCAAAACAAGCTGGCTGAATGGCCTGGCTTAAAAGGTATGGATCTGGCCAGTGTTGTATCTACCGCTGCTGATTTTGGCTGGTCTGAAGGCAGTTTTGATCTTAGCAAAAACGCTGCAGAAACCCGGCTGGAAGGGCTGCGCGTCGTGGCAATGGATTTTGGATGCAAGCAAAATATCCTGCGCTGTCTTGTTGATGCTGGATGTGTGGTAGATGTGGTTCCGGCCACCACCAGTGCAGACGATATTCTGGCTCGCAACCCCGATGGGGTGTTTCTGGCTAATGGGCCAGGTGACCCTGCAGCCACCGCAGAATTTGCCGTTGCCGAGATTAAAAAACTGATCGATAGCGAAATCCCGATTTTTGGTATTTGCATTGGCCATCAACTGCTTGCCCTGGCAATGGGGGGGCGTACCAGCAAAATGGCACGCGGACATCGCGGCGCCAATCATCCGGTACGCGACCTGACCACAGGGCAGATTGAAATCACCAGCCAGAATCATGGTTTCTGTGTTGATCAGGACAGCCTGCCCTCTGATGTGGACGTAACCCATATATCGCTATTTGATGGTTCTGTTGAGGGATTGCGGCATAAGACCAAGCCTGTTTTTTGTGTGCAATATCACCCGGAATCCTCACCTGGTCCGCATGATAGCCGGCATTTGTTTCAGCGCTTTACCGAGATGATGAAAGCTAAAAAAAATGAACGATGATACCGATAACTAATATGCTTTCTTTGCCCGACCTTCTTCCCTCTAACATAGATTTCAGGTAGCCAAAATGCCCCGTCGCGATGATATTTCCTCGATTATGATTATTGGTGCTGGCCCGATTATTATCGGACAGGCATGCGAGTTTGATTATTCCGGGGCACAAGCCTGTAAGGCACTGCGCGAAGAAGGCTATCGTATCATTTTGGTAAATTCCAATCCGGCCACCATCATGACAGACCCGGATATGGCCGATGCCACCTATATCGAACCGATCACCCCTGAAATTGTGGCCCACATTATTGAAAAGGAACGCCCGGATGCGCTGTTGCCAACGATGGGCGGGCAAACGGCACTGAATACCGCCTTGTCTCTGCATCATAAAGGGGTGTTGGATAAGTTTGATGTAGAGCTGATCGGGGCCAAGCCAGACGCTATCGAAAAAGCAGAAGATCGCGCGCTGTTTCGCAAGGCAATGGATTCTATCGGCCTTGAATCTGCACGCTCGCGCATGGTAAATAATTTCGAAGATGCGATGGCGGCTCTTGAAATTGTTGGCTTGCCAGCGATTATCCGCCCCTCTTTCACCCTTGGTGGTGAAGGCGGCGGTGTTGCCTATAATTCTGAGGAGTTTGAGAGCATTGTCCGCGATGGCTTGCGGCTATCTCCTGTCTCTGAGGTTCTTATCGAAGAATCCCTGCTTGGCTGGAAAGAATATGAAATGGAGGTGGTGCGCGATCACGCAGATAACTGCATCATTATCTGTTCGATAGAAAATGTTGACCCGATGGGGGTTCATACTGGCGATTCCATTACAGTCGCCCCGGCCATGACCCTGACAGATAAAGAATACCAGGCCCTAAGAGACGCCTCTATTGCGGTATTGCGCGAAATCGGGGTGGATACAGGCGGCTCTAATGTGCAATTCTCGGTCAGCCCGAAAGACGGAAGAATTATCGTTATCGAGATGAACCCGCGGGTCTCGCGCTCTTCGGCTTTGGCCTCAAAAGCAACAGGGTTTCCAATTGCAAAAATCGCCGCCAAGCTGGCGGTAGGCTATCGCCTGGATGAATTGGATAATGACATAACAGGGGTCACGCCGGCCAGCTTTGAGCCGACCATTGATTATATCGTAACCAAAATTCCGCGCTTTACATTCGAAAAATTCCCCGGCGCTGTAGCCGAGCTTTCCACCTCTATGAAATCAGTAGGCGAAGCCATGGCGGTGGGTCGCAGTTTTCCTGAAAGCCTGCAAAAAGCCCTGCGCTCGCTTGAAACTGGCCTGAATGGCCTTAGCCCTATACCCGCACCGGATGCAGAAGATGGCGATCTGATTAACACGCTGAAAGGCTGGATTTCCGGGCAAACCCCGGACCGGATTTTGCGGATAGCCCAGGCCATGCGGCTAGGCATGTCGGTTGAGGAAATCCACCAGACAACCTTTTGGGATAAATGGTTCCTGAACCAGATTGCGGAAATCATTTCTGCAGAAGCCTATTTAAATGATACAGGCCTGCCAGCAGACGCCGCTACATTGCACAAAATCAAATCTCTTGGTTTCAGCGATAACCGCATCGCCGAGCTGTGCAATCTGACAGAGGCAGAGGTAGGTTCAGCACGCCTCGCACTTGGCATTACCCCTATTTACAAGCGCATTGATACCTGTGCTGCCGAATTTGCTTCAGATACGGCCTATTTATATTCCACCTTTGAAAATACCGCTGGCGCGACATGTGAATCTGCCCCTTCTGATCGGGAAAAAGTGGTCATTCTGGGGGGCGGTCCAAACCGTATTGGACAGGGTATCGAGTTTGACTATTGCTGTGTTCATGCCGCTTATGCCCTGTCAGATGCGGGTTTTGAAACCATCATGATCAATTGTAACCCGGAGACGGTCTCCACAGATTACGATACGTCTGACCGGCTATATTTTGAGCCATTAACACAAGAAGATGTGATATCGGTTATTCAGCGTGAATCCGAAAAAGGCACCTTAAAAGGGGTGATTGTCCAGCTTGGTGGTCAGACGCCGCTGAAAATCGCTGCCGCGCTGGAAGCTACAGGAATTCCCATTTTAGGTACCAGCCCTGATGCGATTGATTTGGCCGAGGACAGAGAACGCTTTCAGTTGCTCTTGCAAAAGCTTGATTTAAAACAGCCTGAAAATGGCATTGCCCATTCTGTTGAAGAAGCCAGAGCGATCACAGAAAAAGTAGGCTTGCCAGTAGTTATCCGCCCCTCTTATGTACTTGGCGGCAGAGCCATGGAAGTCGTACATCAGATGAGCGACCTGGAGCGCTATATGCGTGATGCGGTGGTGGTATCTGGCAGCAATCCGGTCCTGATTGACAGGTTCCTGGAGAATGCGGTTGAGGTGGATGTAGATGCGCTATGCGATGGCACCGAAGTGGTTATTGCCGGCATCATGGAACATATTGAGGAAGCGGGCATCCATTCCGGGGATAGTGCCTGTATCCTGCCGCCGCAAAATCTGTCAGAGACAGTAACCGAAACAATCAGAGAGCAGACAAAGGCGCTGGCACATGCGCTTGGGGTTGTCGGGCTGATGAATGTCCAGTTCGCGGTGAAGGACGAGACTGTTTATCTGTTGGAGGTAAATCCAAGGGGCAGCCGTACCGTGCCGTTTGTGGCGAAAGCTACCGGCAATGCGATAGCGAAAATCGCGGCCAGAATTATGGCGGGTGAAAAATTAGCCAACTTTGAAATGCTGAACACCCCGCTTACCCATGTGGCGGTCAAAGAGGCGGTATTCCCGTTTTCTCGCTTCCCAGGCGTCGATGTGTTTTTGGGCCCAGAGATGAAATCAACAGGCGAGGTAATGGGTATCGACAATGATTTTGGACGCGCCTTTGGCAAAAGCCAACTTGCCGCCAGCACTGTTTTACCGCTTGAAGGCAGTGTCTTTATCTCTGTTAAAGATGCGGATAAAGCCGCCTTTATTCCTATCTGCCGCGAACTGTCCGAAATGGGATTTGAAATTCTGGCAACTGGCGGGACCACAGATGCGCTAAAAGATGCCGGTGTTCTGGCTACACGCATTAACAAGGTTATGGAAGGCCGGCCACATGCGGTTGATGCCATGCTGTCCGACAAGATTGCTTTGGTCCTGAACACCGCGCAGGGGGCGCCTGCTATTCGCGATAGTTTCTCGCTTCGCCAGACAGCGCTGAAAAATAATATTCCCTATTACACCACCGTATCGGGTAGCCGCGCCGCAGTAGCCGCAATCAAAAGCATGAAACATGACATGTTAGGTGTAAAATCTATTCAGGATTATTTGCCAAACCGACCAGATTTGTCGTAGCCTTTCAGACAATCCCTAAAAGAGATATGATCAATCCTGATTCGAAGGGTGAGATACAGGTAAAGATAATGGAAAAAATTCCCTTTACACAGCATGGTCTGGACAAGCTAAAGGCTGAGCTTACAAATTTAAAATCGGTTGAACGCCAGGCGGTTATCCGCGCGATTGCCGAAGCACGCGAGCATGGCGATCTCTCAGAGAATGCTGAATATCACGCAGCACGTGAGCGCCAATCCTTTATCGAAGGCAGAATTACCGAGCTGGAAGATGTAACCAGCCGCGCCGAGGTGGTAGATATGAGCCGCCTGACCGGCAAGACAGTGACCTTTGGAACCAAAGTGGTGATCGCTGATGAAGAGACCGACGCGGAATCAACCTATGTTATTGTGGGTCCCTATGAAGCCGATATTTCCAAACATATGATCTCTACCTCCTCGCCGATAGCCAGAGCGTTAATAGGTAAAGCAGAAGGAGATTCTGTAGAGGTGCAGACCCCGCGCGGGCCACATCCCTATGAGATTGTCTCTATCAAGGTGATCAGCGAAGACGATCTTTAGGATCGCCAAAACTGCCTTGCTTTTGAATAATAGTAAAATTGTGCGCTAGATTTAACCGGTAATCGCCGCGAGCTTATACGGTAATTGGCACGCCGGGCAGGTCTTTGCGAGAGCGGATGGATAGTGCTGTTTTCACATGGCTAACATTAGGGGCCGGGGTCAGTTTACTGGTCAGGAAACGCTGGAAATCATCCCAGTCATGGGCAACAATTTTCAACAGAAAATCTGTTTCCCCCATCAGCATATTACATTCCCGAACCATCTCCCAGCTGCCAACCAGCGCTTCAAATTCCTGCAAATCTGTCTCGGCCTGGCTGGTAAGCCCTACAAACGCAAAAATTGTGACGGTGTAGCCCAGCGCTTCTGGATCAACATCTGCATGATAGCCCTTGATAATTTGTGCATCTTCAAGGGCGCGCACACGGCGCAGACAAGGCGGGGCAGAAATACCGGCATTCTGGGCTAGTTCCACATTCGTCATGCGGCCATTTTCTTGCAGATCATGCAAAATTTGCTTATCAACTGAATCTAGTTTGAATTTTTTAGACATAATCTCTTATACTGCCAATGTGGTTCTAACAAAATGGTTGTAATCGGTACCCTCAAGCGCAGTCCACATTAACAATACCATGTTTTCCATTCGAATAAAGCAAGATTATTACAAAAAAATGAAATAATGGTTTAAAGCCTTTCTATCATAGAGTTTTAAAATATGACCCCGCGTAAACGCAGCTCATCCCATCCTATCTCCTCCTCAAAGGTGCCGCCTCTTCATCCGCATGTTGAGGGCGATGATCCGCTGAACCCGCTTATCAGCCGCTTGCTGGAAAAGCAGGATGCAGAAATGCGTAAATTCGAAGGCTGGCCCGGGCGATGCTGGGTTATTTCTGATGGCACAATGGGCATGGTCAGCCAGTGCCTCGCGCTATTAAGGGCACTGGATATTGACGGCGAAGATATCCGCGCCGTCCCCACCCCGCTATTGCGGATGTTCCCGGCACTGGCAGCGGTTCCGGGCTGGCAATTGACCATGGGGCGCAAGCCGGACTGGATAAAAGCCGGGCAATGGCCAGATCTGCTGGTTACTTGCGGCAGGCGGATGGCGGGCATCTCGGTAGGGGTGCGGCGCCTGTCGCGCGGCCAGACACGCACCATTCATATTCAGGACCCGCATATCGCCCCGCGTCATTTTGACCTGTTAATTACCCCCAGCCATGATCATATTGCCGTTGCCCAGCGCGAGGGAACCCAGTTCCATGATAATTTGCTGGTTACAATGGGGGCGCTAAATCGCCTTAGCCCCGAAGAGATTAGCGAGGCACAAAAAGAAATGCCAGCCGAAATCACCAGCCAGAAAAAGCCGGTGATTGCGGTAATGATTGGCGGGAACAACCGCCGCTACAAGGCTGGCAAGGACGCCTTTTTAAAATTGGCAGAACAGCTTGCCGCATTAGTGGAAAAAACCGGCGGCAGTCTGGTTATCATTCCCTCACGCCGCACCCCAAAGCGCCATCTCCGCAGCCTGTCTCAGCAGCTAGGCAGCCTAAGCCATCAAATATGGGATGGTAAGGGCGATAATCCCTATCCTGGCATTCTGGGCCTCGCAAAGATTATTCTGGTAACATCAGATTCTGTAAATATGACAAGTGAGGCCTGTATTACAGGAAAGCCAGTTCTATCGGTTCATCTGCAAGAGGAGGTAGGCCGGCTTGCCAATTTTCATCAGATGATGGAAGAGCGCGGGCATATTATGCGTCTGGATGACGTGTTATCGGGCAAAAAATCCCTGCCAAAGAAAACGGTTGTGCTGGATGAGCGGGCAAAAATTGCCGCCCAAATTCACACCTTTTTCGGGATAGACCCGGACTAACGATAGAGACTAGCCACCCCAGACTAACACCCCAGACTGGCGCTCCAGACTAGCGATAGAGCTTGTCGCCCAGCCCCGCCATATCCTGATACAGGCTGGCCACCTGTTCGCCATAGCCATTATATAGCTGGGTTGGCAGGCGCTCATTCGTGCCCAGCATACGCTCGGTCGCTTGCGACCAGCGCGGATGATCAATATCGGGATTCACATTTGCCCAGAACCCATATTCATTGCTGGCCAATTTTTCCCAGAAACTGACCGGCCGTTCATCGGTAAAGGTGAATTTAACGATAGATTTAATCCCCTTAAACCCATATTTCCACGGCAATACACAGCGCAATGGAGCGCCATTTTGCTTCTCCAGCCCCTTGCCATACATGCCGGTGCCGATAAAGGCCAGCTCATTCATCGCCTCTTCGATAGTCACCCCTTCAATATAGGGCCAGGGATACCAGCTCTGGCGCTGACCGGGGGCAACAGATGGATTGTGAAAGGTTTCCATACGGATGAATTTTGCTTCCGCCTTTGGCTGGGCAACCCGCACCAATTCGGCCATACCGATACCTGTCCAGGGCACCGCCATTGCCCAGGCCTCTACACAGCGATGCCGATAGAGCCGCTCTTCCTGGCTGCCCATCTTTTTAATCAGATCAGCCGCATCCAGCACCATTTCTTCTTCGACCAGCCCGTCTATGGTGACCATCCACGGATCTGTCACCAGCTTTTGTGCCTTGCGCCAGATATTCTTGGACGAGCCAAATTCATAAAAATTGGTATAGGTGGTTGCCTCAGATTCCATGGTCAACGGCCGATCCAGCTGATAGGCCTCATTTTGCGGCGCCGGAAAGCCGGTGATAGGCGCGGCCATCGCCGCGGTAAAAGGCAGCTGGCTGGCAGCAAGCCCTGCCCCCGCAATCCCCATTTTTGCCAGTAATTGTCGACGGTTTAGATAGATATTTTCATCTGTGGCATAATGCTCTGGGAGTGCCCAGCTTTTGTGCTTTTTGATATACATAAACGCCCTCTTTGATTGCTGTTGCGTTATAAAGTAACCTGCCTACCCTGAACCTGTTTTCCCATATCATCAAAAAAGCCTGTCACAGCTTTACGGCTAAAACAAGGCAAGACCGGCTTCTATATGAAGCTGGCCTTTGCTCTATTTTTGAAATCACTTTTTGAATATGAGGTAGCCTGCCCTACCGCCATTACCCCAGCTGGTGACAGGCTTTAGCTATCCGCGCCATCGCATCTTCCAGCGCTTCGGCACTGGTAGCGTAGGAAATGCGGAAATAGGGCTCCAGCCCAAAGGCCACCCCTTGCACCGCCGCCACGCCCTGGCTGGCCAGCAGATAGGATACAAAATCGCTGTCATTTTCGATGACCTTGCCCTCCGGGGTCTTGCGCCCTAACAGCCCTTCACAGGACGGATAGACATAAAACGCGCCTTCGGGGATAAAACAGCGCAAGCCGTCAATCTGGTTCAGGCTGGAGGTTACCAGCTGCCGCCTGGCGGCAAAATGCACCAGATTATCAGCCATAAAATCCAGCGGCCCGTTCAGCGCGGCAACCGCCGCCCATTGGGCAATAGAGTTCGGGTTAGAGGTAGATTGCGACTGAATCTTTGCCATCGCCTTAATCAGCGCCTTTGGCCCGGTAGCATAGCCAATACGCCAGCCTGTCATGCAATAGGCTTTGGACACGCCATTAATGGTTAAAATCCGGTCCTGTAAATCCGGGGCAATTTCCGCCATTGTGGCAAATTTAAACCCGTCATAGACCAGATGTTCATACATATCATCGACCATCACATGTACATGGGGATGGCCGCGCAACACTTCTGCCAGCGCGCGCAGATCATCGCCAGTATAGGCAGCCCCTGTGGGGTTGGACGGGCTGTTCAGAATAAGCCATTTTGTTTTCGGCGTAATCGCCGCTTGCAGGGCGGCCGGGGTCAGCTTGAACCTGTCCTGTTCAGGACAGGCCACTGTGACCGGCGTGCCGCCCGCCAGCAACACCATATCCGGATAGGACACCCAGTAAGGGGCGGGAATTAACACCTCATCCCCCGCATCCAGTGTCGCCATCAGCGCGTTATACAGAATCTGCTTGCCGCCAGTGCCCACCGTGACCATATCGCGGCTACAGGTGATAGAATTTTCCCGCGCGAATTTATCGACAATCGCCTCTTTCAGCTCGGCAATGCCATCCACGGCAGTATATTTGGTTTTGCCATCTTTTATCGCCTTGATAGCGGCTTCCTTGACATGATCGGGGGTATCGAAATCCGGCTCG
>JBMZFK010000051.1:0-12289 GCA_049615365.1 Puniceispirillaceae bacterium (SeqCode) | reverse complement strand
CCAGCTACACTCAGCCTAATCGCTTGTCCAACCGTTTGATGCAGATGGTGGCATTGACACGGCGGCTGGAGATTACCGTTACCAATTCCGAAGTGGAAGCGTTGCTGCTGGAATCAAACCTGATCAAACAGCACAGGCCACGATTTAATATTCTGCTCAAAGATGACAAAAGCTTTGCCTATATCCTGCTTACCGGTGACCATCCCTATCCGCAGATGACCAAACATCGCGGGGCGCAAAAACGAAAAGGGGATTATTTCGGCCCCTTTGCCTCAGCTGGCGCGGTTAATCGCACACTATCCTCACTATCCAGGGCCTTTTTGCTGCGCAATTGCACCGACAGCTATTATGAGGCTCGGTCGCGCCCCTGCCTGCAATATCAAATCAAGCGTTGCACAGCGCCATGTGTCGGTTTGGTCAGCCCCGCAGACTATGCCCAGCAGGTGGCAGCAGCACAAAAATTTCTATCTGGCCAATCGGTGGCAGTTCAACGCGAATATGCCAGGGCAATGCAGGCTGCCTCTGATACGCTGGATTTTGAAACCGCCGCGATTTGGCGCAACCGTATCCGCGCGCTGACCGCTATTCAGGCTAATCAGGATATAAATATGCATGGGCTGGGAGATGCAGATATTATTGCGCTGCACCGTTCAGGCGGCCAGTCTTGTGTGCAGATTTTCTTTGTTCGCTCAGATACGAATTTCGGCAATGCCTCTTATTTTCCCAAACATGAAGCCGATGCAGATACCCCGGATGTTCTGGCCGCCTTTATTGGCCAGTTTTATGATGAACGGATACCGCCAGCTAAAATTCTGGTGTCAACCTTGCCAGCACAATCTGAATTGCTGGTTGAGGCACTGTCACAAAGCGCGGAACGTAAAATTGAAATGACTACCCCGCAGCGCGGCACGCGGCGTCAATTAATGACAAATGCCATAAAAAATGCCGAAGATGCGCTGGCCCGTCATCAGGCTGATTCTGCATCACAGACCCGTCTATTAGCCCAGCTAGCCGAAACCTTTAACCTTGATGCGGCCCCAGAACGCATTGAGATTTATGATAATTCTCATATTCAGGGCGCCCACGCAATCGGGGCAATGGTTGTTGCGGGGCGCGAGGGCTTTATCAAATCTGCCTATCGTAAATTCAATATGAAAACAGATGGCCCCCATGCGGCGACCAGTGGTGATGATTTTGCGATGATGCGGCAGATGATTTATCGGCGGTTTGAGCGGGCCCTCAAAGAAGACCCGGAACGCCAGCTAACAAGCTGGCCAGAATTGTTGCTGATCGATGGCGGGCGCGGCCAGCTAAATGCCGTGCATGAGGTGCTTGACGAATTACAGCTAGATGATATTGCCGTGGTGGCAATTTCCAAGGGGCCGGACAGAAATGCAGGCAAAGAGCAGTTTCATATTCGCGGGCAGGACAGTTTTACCCTGCCTATGGACAGCCCATCCATGCATTTTTTGCAACGGCTTCGCGATGAATCACATCGCTTTGCCATTGGTACCCACCGCGCAAAACGTACAAAACAGGCCCTAACCTCGCCGCTGGATACGGTACCGGGTATCGGGGCTAAGCGGAAAAAGGCGTTATTGACACATTTCGGCTCGGCGCGGGCGGTCTCGCGTGCGGGGGTACGCGACCTAGCCGCCGTGGAAGGAATCTCTGAAGCGATCGCCACCCGCATTTATGACTGGTTTCATCAGGCAGGCTCATAAATCTGGCTTTACAGGCAAAACGAGTAATTATTATTTTATAATATGCTTAAAGCGGGTCATTTGTTATTTTGTGTACTGGACGCCACATCTTAGCCTGATTAAAACATAAAGGACGGGCACTGCTGATATCAGGCTATGGTCGTCTGCATAACTAACTCAAAAGAGGCGAGCCCTTAGTGATGTTGCAAAATCTTCCCAATGTTATTACCCTGATACGCATTGTTCTTGCACCGGTGATTGCCATCATATTATGGCAGCCACAAACGGCCTATCTGGGGGCAATCGCACTGGCTTTATTTTGCTTTGCCGGGTTTAGCGATTGGCTGGATGGCTGGCTGGCACGGCGATTAAATATCGTCTCTTCGGTGGGGCGTATGCTGGATCCCATCGCAGACAAGCTGTTAATAGCCGCCTGCCTGATTGCCTTTGCCGCCCAGCGCGGCGCCGATGCCCTGTTTCTGATACCCGCACTGATTATTATTTTTCGGGAATTTTTGGTCTCGGGTTTGCGCGAATATCTGGCAGATACCAAAATCACCGTTCCGGTATCCCTGGCCGCAAAATGGAAAACCACCCTGCAAATGATCGCTATCGGCTGTCTTATTGCCGCTCCCGCCTTTCCAGAATTTAACTGGCTAGATAGGGCAGGGCTGGTGCTGTTATGGATATCTGCAGTTCTAACCGTGCAAACTGGCCTTGCCTATTTCAAAGCCAGCCACCCGCATTTTAAATCATAAAGGCGCCTGTTACTCACGCCCCTAAAGCTGGCAATTTATCCTGGCTTAGTGATTATTCACCAGATCTGAATAGCTCTGGACAAAATCTCTGGTCAGGGCATCTGGTTTAAACTGATAATCAGCTATTTGCGATACCGGGGTTACTTCTGCTGCGGTGCCGGTCAAAAAACATTCTTTAACCTGTGCCAGCTCTTCTGGCTGAATATGCCGTTCTACCACTTCAATCCCTTTTTCCGCGGCAAGCTCGATAACGGTCTGGCGCGTGATACCGTTCAAAAAGCAATCTGCCAACGGGGTATGCAATTTACCATCTTCCATCAGGAAAAATATATTTGCGCCAGTGGCCTCGGCAATATAGCCGCGATAATCCAGCATCAGTGAATCCTGAAACCCGTGCTTTTCTGCATTATGTTTTGACAGGGTACAAATCGTATATAGCCCTGCTGCCTTGGCATGGACAGGCGCAGATTCAGGTGACGGGCGACGCCAGCTGGAAATATCCAGTGTAATCCCCTTCATCTTTGTTTCCGGATCAAAATAGCTTGGCCATTGCCACGCCGCGATAGCCAGATGAATTTTGGTTTGCTGGGCAGAGATCGCCATCATCTCTGAACCACGCCAGCAAAAAGCCCGAATATATCCATCAACAATATCATTGGCTTTCAGCACATCATCTTTCAGCTTGTCCATCTCGTCATCACTGACAGGCAGCTCAAAATCCAGATATTGGCATGAGGAACGCAGCCGCCTTGTATGCTCTCGCGATTTAAAGATTTTGCCACCATAGGCGCGCTCGCCCTCAAAAACCTGAGAGGCATAATGCAAAGCATGCGTCAACGTATGGGTTTTGGCATCACGCCATGAGATCATCTCTCCATTCATCCAAATAAAACCGTCACGATCATCAAATGGAATTAGGCTCATATCGTTCTCCAATCACAGTCAGGCAGGCAGAGTGTTCCTTCATGGAAAAGCAACTACACCTCGAAAAATTGTTTCATTCTGTCAAAAATTACCGATTTGGAATAATTTTCATCAAAATTCTTTATTTTTTTAGCAGTATCATTATTATTGGTCAACATGGCTGACATAAATCAAAAAAATAAAATTCCACCTCGCACCCAAAAGGGTCTGTATTTGCGTAAACAGGATTTGCGGCGCGGTATCGAGCTGATGTTTTTTGCCTATCGTGATTTTACCGGTGAGGCAGATAATGTTCTTGCCGAATTGGGGTTGGGACGCGCGCATCACCGGGTCATCTATTTTATCGGGCGGCAGCCGGGTATGACAGTCAGCGACTTATTATCTATTTTGAAAATCACCAAACAAAGCCTTTCAAGAGTGCTCTCTCATCTCGTTGCAGAGGGGTATGTTCATCAGGCGCAGGGCGCGCGCGATAAACGCCAGCGCCTGTTATCGCTGACCGACAAGGGTATGGCACTTGAAGATCGGCTGACCGAATTGCAATGCAAGCGTTTTGCCAGCGCCTTTAGCGCCTGTGGCGGCGAGGCTGTCGCCGGATTTCAGAATGTTTTGGCCAATTTAATTAATGAAGAAGAGCGGGCTGAATTACAGACACGCTATCCGGATTTATTTGACTGATGACCCAGACAGCCCCGCATATTCTGGTAATAGATGACGATGCACGTCTCCGGGATTTGCTGAGCCGTTTTTTACAGGAAAGCGGCTATCTGGTTAGCGGCGCAGAAAGTGGGGCACAGGCCCGCGCTATTATGAAAAATATGCAATTTGATCTGCTGGTTATCGATGTCATGATGCCTGGAGAGACAGGGCTGGAGCTGCTAGCCGATATCCGCAAAACCTCTCATATCCCTGCCCTATTTCTTACTGCGATGAATGAAACAGAAAACAGAATTGACGGACTGGAGGTCGGCGCAGATGACTATATTGCCAAACCTTTTGAACCCCGCGAGTTGATTCTGCGCATTCAGCGGATTCTGGATCGCCAGGAACAGCAAACCGCAACTGGTCTGGTTAGATTTGGCACCTTTACCTTTGATTGTGATAGCCGGGTTCTGAGCGAGGCCGGACAGCGCATTCATATCACCACCGCAGAACAGGATTTGCTTAGCTGTTTTGCCGTCGCCCCAAATCAGATACTCTCCCGAGAGGATATATCCCAGCAACTAAAAGGCCGCATGAAGGGTCGTTCTATCGATGTTGCGGTTGCGCGGTTGCGCACCAAGCTAGAGGCAGATCCGCGTTTTCCTGTCTATCTGCAAACTACCAGAGGCAAGGGCTGGTTGCTGCGCACAAATTAGTTTTTTGCCTGCTGTTTAAAGGATTGCTATTCTAGGTTCAGTTAGCAAGGCGACAAGAAAACCGAACAATGAAACCATCCAGCAGGGCAAAGCATAACTGATGCAGCTTCGCGATTATATGCCAAAGACACTATTCGGCAGAATGCTGGGCATCATTCTGATTCCCATGATTCTGGTTCAGATTGTCACGGTTTTTATCTTTTATGAACGGCATTGGGATTCGGTTACTCGCCAGATGGCAGACAGCCTGTCCGGGGAAATCGAACTTGTTGTCGAACGAGCGGGTGCCCAGTTTACCGCTGCCGATCTGCCTGACTTACAGGCAGAGGCAAACCGCTATTTCCGGTTTCAACTTGCCTTTACAGAAGCGAAAATTCTGTCTGCTGAGGCGCTGAAATCAACCCCGCAAAATTACTCAGAACTCTCTCTTACCAACACCTTGCACTCACGTATCGATTTTCCCTTTGCGATAGATTTGGACAGCACAGAAGATGAAATAGGTATTGATATCCAGCTGGCAAATGGTGTTTTGCATATTTTGGCTGGACGCAAACGGATTATCAGCTCAACAGGCTGGACCTTTCTGGGCTGGACGATTGGCACCTCAATTATCCTATTTTCTATCGCCCTGTTATTTATGCGCGCACAGGTGCGCCCTATTCGCCAGCTGGCCTATGCGGCGCGGCAATTGGGGCTGGGCCGGCAAACAGATGCCTGGCAGCTGTCCGGGGCCAAGGAAGTCCGTCTGGCTGGCCGTGCCTTTCAGGCGATGCGCCACCGTATCAACCGGCAGATATCTGAACGGACCGCGATGCTGGCCGGGGTCAGCCATGATTTGCGAACGCCCTTGACGCGGATGCGCCTGCAAATGGCGCTCATGCCCAAAAATGCAGAAACACAAGCGCTCGAAGAAGATATTCTGGAGCTGGAGCAAATGATCGATGGATATCTTGCCTTTGCCAGAGGGGAAGGTGAGGAAACGGCAAAAACCGGAAATATTCCGGAATTACTGAACCAGATTATCGCACAATATGACCGCAATATGCCTGGCCGCCTGCATTATGAGGCCAGTGATAGCGACATACCTGATTTGAATATGCGTCCGCAAGCGATGCGGCGGGCATTGGATAATCTAATCGGCAATGCGACGCGCTATGCTAATCGCGCCGAAATCAGAACGAAAATCCGGAATGATAATATTTTCATTTTCATTGATGATGATGGGCCGGGCATTGAGCCTGAGTTTCGTGCAGATGCGCTGCGCCCCTTTGTCCGGCTAGAGAGTTCGCGCAATCGCTCAACAGGCGGCACCGGGCTGGGCCTTGCGATTGCCAGCGATATAATTTTGGGTCATGGCGGCGAGATGACGCTGGAAGATAGCCCGCTTGGCGGCTTGCGGGTAATTGTTCAGCTGCCTGTATAACCAGATCAGGCGCGCTATCATCACCCCCTCAATCTGTGCTTAATGCAGGCGCGCACCTTCTTCTACCACCTCATCGGGACAGCACAGCACCACCGCCCCATCTGCATTACTTACCCCCAGGGTTAATACTTCTGACATGAACGGGCCAATCTGGCGCGGTGGGAAATTCACAACTGCTAGAATTTGCCGCCCTTTCAGGCTATCCGCATCATATAAATCGGTAATTTGAGCAGAAGATTTTTTCACGCCAATATCGCCGCCAAAATCAATAACCAGCTTCCATGCAGGTTTTCTGGCTTCCGGAAAAGGCTGAACATCCAGAATACGCCCTACCCGAATATCCACTTTTAAAAAATCGTCAAATTCAATCATTGTTCTCTTCCATACCCTCATCAGCAGCCAGAACCCGCAAACTAACCGCCCATTCAGCAGCTTTTTTCAAATCCTGATCCAGCACCTTTATGGTTTTCGATAAATCCGGGCTATCATCGCGTTGCCATGCGGTACTGGCCTTTAGCACCACGCCGCAAATACCATGAATACGGGCCATTTTCCTCAGCCCCTCCTCATCATCCCCGCACAGAATTAGCAGCCTGTCGACAAAGTTATACAGGTTAGAGGATAACTGCATCGCCAGCGCTGGCTGACGTGGACAGGCTTTGGAGATAGAGTGCAAGCCCGTTCGCTTATCTGCATAGGCTTCGAAACGCTGGGTTAGCCCCTCTAGCAGCTTTTCATGGACATTTGCCTGCATATCATCGGCAAAATCTTCGGCGCATTGAGCAAGGATAGCATCATCCATTTCCTGCAAGGCGCCAAGAAGAACACGCTCTACCGACCCGGCTACCAGCACCGCTTGACGATGGCAAATTCCGGCGGCGTCTGCCAGAGCGGACAAGCGTATCTGCATATAATCCTGATGGGCAAGCGCTGACCATAGCGCGTCTTGCAATGCGGCCCTATCCGCAAATCTATCTGGCCTCGCTTCTGTCATCTTATGTCCTGCTAGTTGTGATCCATGCTGCCTTTGATATGGGGCACTGTTCCGGACAAGGCAAGCGATAATCTATCGGCGATAGGCCAGTTGCCCGATAATCGCGCACTACCCTGCCCCCCTGTTTTCAACAGCGTCTCTAGCCTTGTGCGTCCAGCTCTGCTGCCCGCCTTGCGGCCGCCGCCAGCGCTTCATCCAGCAGTGCCGCCATTCGCCCCTCTTGCATCAGCACCGATAAGGCGGCGGCGGTGGTACCGCCCTTGGAGGTAACATTCTCGCGCAAACGCGCCGGAGGGCTGGCATCTGCTGCCATCAGCGCGCCAGCGCCTTTTATTGTCTGGATGGCCAGCTGCATCGACATATCTTCTGGCAAGCCCAGCTTGTGTCCAGCCGCCGCCATCGCTTCTGCCAGCAAAAACACATAGGCCGGCCCGGAACCTGACAGGGCGGTAACCGCATCCATCAATTTTTCATCATCCAGATGAACCACCTGACCTGACGCCTGAAGTAATTGCTCGGACAAGGCCCGTATTTCATCAGGTACATCCGGACAGGAAAATAATGCTGTAATTCCCATGCCTATGGCCGCCGGCGTATTTGGCATAGCGCGTAATATCCTGGTCTCGCCGCCGAGCATAGCGGATAATTTTTGCGTGGAAAGACCCGCTGCGATAGACAGCCAACTGGTCTCAGTACCGGCGATAGACACAGCCCCCCCCAGCACCTCTGCCATCATTTGCGGCTTTACTGCCAACACTACCAAATCCGGGATAAATCCGTCTGGCAAGGCGCTGATATCGCGGTAAAAGCAGGTGTGGGGGCCGGCTAATTCCGGAGCGTCCAACATCGGCTCGATAACATGAAACAGGGCGGCCAGCTTTTTATCCTTCTGCCAGCCAGCCAGCATTGCGCTGCCCATTTTCCCGCATCCAATCAGACAAATATTTTTCATCATCCACCTACAATGTAATCACGCGCAAAAGTGCCGCGTTGCCTCATCGCAACAGTCTTACCATATATTGTCAAGATATGCAGGGGGCGGAGAGGTAAAGCGATGCCTAGGCTTCACCCATTGCCGGTGTCATCACCAGCGCGGTAGCCGCGATATCCTCTGGCATCCGGCCATAGACAAGCTGACAAAGAACCGGGGCGGCTTGCTCACACTGCCCCAATAATACATCCACAATATCCTCGATTTGCTCCGGGGTTGCCCCGCCAGCACCGCGCAACGGCAACCGGCATCGCAAAATAATATGCTGGCGATCCGGTGAAAGCTGGAAATGGCCAAGATATAATTCTGTGTTTAATTCTGCCAGCAAGCGTTGCACTGCCAGCTCATCCTTGCGGTCAACCAGCACATCCAGACGCGCTTCGACATTCAGGACTTCGGTATCCGCATGCCAGTCTGCCAATAGCTGATAATGACCCCAGCGACCGGGAACATCTGCCAGCAGGGCATGCGCACTTGTCTGTTTTAAAAACCAGTCCTGTGCGATCACCAGACGAGAGACCAGTTCAATAGGATCTTCGAGGATCATCTCATCATGCGGGTTTTGCAAAGACATCGGGTTTTGTCCAGACTGAAGGCGGTTGCCATGTCATATTTTGCTATCGTGCCTTTTGAAATTATCCGGCAAAATAGCACTTTTTTAACATGGTTTGGCACGGGCTAAATGACCGCGCCCACTTCTCATTCCTAAACAAAAATACAAACAGCTTCAACACAAAATATTGTGGGCAGATGCGCTGAAGAACACATCAACTTGTGTTTTTGCCTGTTTTTCGGTGATTCCCACCCGGTTTGTCAGCTTGGAAATTATCAGCGATTTAGCTTTGCTTTTTCTTTGCTGCTGGCTGTTTGGCTTTGGCAGGCTGTTTTAGCTGCGCTTCCAGGCTTGCGATTCGCGCCGCCATAGCATCAACCCGCGACATCAGCGCTTCAAAATCCTCTTGTGTGACCATGCCAGCTGCTGCCTGACTGCGCTCCGATCGGCTACGGCGCATCATCTGCATATCCTCGCGCATGGTGCCTAGCGCAGAGGCGGCTCCATTTGCCATTTGTGCCAAATCAGAGACTATATTTCCGCGTGCTTTCATGAGTGCTGCCCCATTTCCAAAAAATCATTCATTCCTTGTTCCCAATATATAGGTCAGCCAGACCGGAAAATCCACCAGAGCAGCAAAAAATCAGGCCGGGGCATGGCTGCGCTTTATCAGTAGAGAAGATAGGTTAAACAGGCTATAACTCTATAATAGGAACAAGGCAGAAAGCATAATGGCCGCACAGCTATTCACATTCCCGAATATTGACGAGGTAGCGTTTTCCATCGGACCGCTTGATATCAGATGGTATGCGCTGGCTTATATTGCCGGGATTATATTTGGCTGGCTATTTATGCGCCGCACCATATCAACAGGTCGATCAGCCCTCACCCTGCCGCAACTCGATAGTTTTCTGAACAGCTCTATTTTCGGGATCATTATTGGCGGGCGTCTTGGCTATGTTCTATTCTACAACCCCGGCCTGTATCTAGCTGACCCTGCCGCGATTATAAGAGTGTGGGAAGGCGGGATGTCTTTTCATGGCGGCATGTTAGGGGTGGTAGCCGCAATATTATTTTGTGCGCATCGTTTTGGGCTAAAGCCGCTAGCACTGGCAGATGAAGTGGCCGTGGTTGCGCCAATCGGCCTGTTTTTTGGACGTATTGCCAATTTTATAAATGGTGAGCTGTTTGGACGGGTAACCAGCCACCCTTTCGGGATTGTTTTTCCAAATGGGGGCCCGGAGCCGCGCCATCCCAGCCAGATTTATGAAGCTGTTTTCGAGGGCGCTGTTTTATTTATCCTGCTGCTGCTTCTCAGCCGTATCAAACAGCGCTTTGGTCTGCGCAACGGGGTGGTCATGTTTGGCTTTTTATCCGGCTATGGAATGGCCCGATTCTGTATTGAATTTGTGCGCGCGCCCGATAGCCATGTAGGATTTTTTACCGCATTTGGCGGGCTGTCCCTTACAATGGGTCAGCTGCTGTCTCTGCCCATGATCCTGATCGGCATCGCCGGGATAACATACACGATTAAAACACGCGCCATAGCCAGGGATGCGTGACCATTATGACATGTGATGTTTTTCTAAAGGCCCGGATAGAGGCCGAAGGGCCAATGCCAGTTGACCGCTTTATACAGCATAGCCTCTCTCATCCTGAATTTGGCTATTATGCGCTTAAAGACAGATTTGGGCGCAGCGGTGATTTTGTTACCGCACCCGAGATAAGCCAGCTCTTTGGCGAGATGATGGCAGGTTTTCTTGGCTATCTGTGGCAGGCCTCCGGCCAGCCGGCCGCCCGGGACATCATCCGGTTTGAAGCGGGGCCCGGGCGCGGTACCTTGTTTACCGACATGCATAAAACCTATCAGAAGATTTGCCCGCCCCTGAGCCAGGCTGAGCCGCATTTTCTTGAAGCCAGCCCCTATTTACGGGCCCGTGTAGGTCAGGCCATCTCGCCCCTCTCCCCGGTTTTTGTCGAAACCATCTCTGATCTGCCAGCCAAACCGCTTTTTGGTATTGCCAACGAATTTTTTGATGCTCTGGGCGTTCGCCAGGCTGTTTACCGAAAAACAGGCTGGGTATGGCGCGCGATTGATGTTCAGGACGAGGCTTTCACCTTTACCGATGGCCCGCCCCTTGGCACAGAAGAACAAAAAGATATCCACCCGCATCCAGACCCCGCCGAAGGGGATATCTGCGAGACTAGCCCTTTATCCATGGAAATGATGCACGCCCTTGGCACCCATATCGCCCAATTTGGCGGCGGAATTTTAATCTGTGACTATGGCAAATCTGATGGTAATGGTGATAGTTTGCAAGCGGTGAAAGCGCATGAAAAAACAGATATCCTGGCCAAGCCTGGCGAGTGTGATATCACCCATCTGGTTGATTTTTCTGCCTTGAGACGGCAAGCTGAGAGAGCGGGCGCCAGATTGGTTGGCCCGGTAGGGCAAGGAGCGTTTTTAACAGAGCTGGGCATAGCAGAACGCGCCGAAACCCTGCGGCGCCGGGGACAGCCAGAAACAGACCGAATGTTGCTCGCCGCCCTGGACAGATTATGCGGCCCGCAACATATGGGGCAAATTTTTAAAGTCGCGCTGTTAGTTCCGTCTGGCACTGGCCTGCCGCCAGGGTTTTCCGAAGCGGCTACCTAGCTAGCTTTGACAGACGCAAAAACAGTCATGAGGAAATAATCTGTGTCAGAAAATCTGCCTGCAATGATTGCGCGTGAAAACAGCCAGGCCGGGCCTGTATTTTTCAGCCATGCCGCCCTGAAAGATGACAGGGACAGGATACGACATGGCTTTTTTACCCGTTTGGGCGGCGTTTCAACCGGATTATATGACAGCCTGAATTGCGGCTTTGGTTCTGCTGACAAGCCTGAAAATATCCGCGCTAACCGGGCCCGCGTCTGCACCGCCATTGGCCTGTCCGCCGACCGCCTTGCCGGTCTGTATCAAACCCATAGCCCGGATTGTGTGACAATAGACAGTTTTCCATCTGCAGATTTCCCCTCGCCAGAGGCACGGCCATCTGCCGATGGTCTGGTAACCAAGCTGGATAATATCGGGCTAGCCATATTAGGGGCAGATTGTCTGCCGGTACTTTTTGCCGATTCCCATGCCGGTGTTATCGGGGCCTGTCATGCAGGCTGGCGCGGGGCAGTTGGGGGCATTATTGAAAATACGGTAGATGCAATGTGCCGTATCGGGGCCAGCCTTGGCGATATTGTTATGGTCATAGGCCCCGGCATCCACCAGAAAAGCTATCAAGTCAGCACCGATATGGTAACAGATATCCTGAACAAAAAGCCGGATGTCGCGAAATGTTTCATGCCAGATCCGGCAGCCGAAGTTAGCGCAGAAGGGGCCAGCCATTATTTATTTGACCTGCCATCCTTTGCGCAAAAAGCCGGACAACGTGCCGGCCTGCATCATATTCACACCACCCCCTTTGATACCTATGCAGAAGCCAGCCTATTTTACTCGCACCGCCGCGCTACCCACGAAGGTGAGGCTGATTCCGGGCGCCTGATCTCTGTTATCGCGAAAATGTGAACTGGCGCGGGCAATGGACCTAACTC
>JBMZFK010000050.1:0-12767 GCA_049615365.1 Puniceispirillaceae bacterium (SeqCode) | reverse complement strand
CTATACGAAATATATTGACATGCATCACATCGATTAGAGTTTATACAAGCCTATATAACATCGAAGAATGTCTATACTAGACGCGTCAAAAAAACAAATGCATCCTAAAAAAGCTAGTTTTTCTTGAGGTAAAACACACCAAAATGGTACTGAATTATTTTTTAAGTCACAATCCAAATTCATAGTTTCAGATTCTGAAAAGACGTTTTAACAACAGGTTGTACCCATGTCTGACAAAGTAAGAGGTCCGCGTTCAAAAGTGCCCGCCCGTGCCTGGCAACGCATGCTATCCGGGCGCCACCTTGATATTTTGATGCCTAGCCCGCTGGATATTGAAATTGACGATATCGCGCATGGGCTGGCACGGGTGGCGCGCTGGAACGGCCAGACAAAGGGGGCATTTGGTTTTTCGGTTGCCCAGCATTCAGTTCTGGTTGAGGATATACTGTCACGCAATGCCCAGCGCCTGCCGCAAAAATGGCGGCTGGCCTGTTTGCTGCATGATGCCCCTGAATATGTCATTGGCGATATGATTACCCCGTTTAAATCCAATCTGGGCAAAAGCTATAAGGAAATAGAGGCAAGCCTGATGGAGGCGGTGCATCTGCGTTTTGGCCTACCTGCCCGATTACCAGACGCCATTACAAAATCGATTAAGCGTGCCGATCGCATGGCGGCCTATCTGGAGGCAACCCAGCTGGCCGGTTTTGAAGAAGCAGAGGCAATGCGGCTGTTTTCACGCCCGCGCGGCACCCCGGCTGACCTGTCTCTTACCGCCCTACCGCCACTAAAGGCCGCGCGCCTGTTCCTGCGCCGTTTTGAGCTGTTATCGGGACAGCGGATCGGCAAAAATACTCGGACATAGTCGCATCGAAAGCTTGGAAAATGACCGATAGAAATCCAATGCAAATGGCGCTCGCCCTGGTCAATTTTTATCGCTCTACGCAAGCCATGACAGGGCTTTCTGGCACGGCATTGCAGACACATAAAAATACGGTACTCGCTGGTCTGGACCAGCAGCTAGTCCTGAACCCTAACTATCAACCAGCGGCCACCCCTGTGTTACGATTTTTGCCAGAAGCACTGGCTGCCGCGCCACCACATCCAGTCCTTGAGGCAATTTTGCCCTTTATGCCTGACTTGCACTGGCAAACTAATAATAATTATCACGGATATTTTGCTGATAGCTTTTTTGACAATGAGGCTTTTACTGAAATCATCGGACCAAAGGGAAAATTACAAACCAATGCTTTTCGCTGCGGCTTGCTTCTGCTAGGCCCGCAACTGGATTATCCGAACCATCACCATGAAACAAGCGAATGGTATCATGTTTTGTCCGGTACCGGCCTGTGGCGGCAAGGCAGCGATGATTTAAGCCCGCGTGCCCCGCATAGTGCGATATTCCACACCAGCTGGGAGGTACATGCAATGCGCTGCACCAAAATACCTGTATTGGCGCTATGGTCCTTGGTGGGCAAGATAGACAGCGAAGCTGTGCCTGTATAAATATTATGCTGCAAAAGTGATGCAAAAATTCCTGGCCAAAGACGCAAGGACAAACTTGCAACAATTAAAACTGTGCGGTAGGGTGGCGACCAGCGATTAACCTTTTATACCGCCAGACAAAATAGTAACGTTATGACAGGTAATCCGCGCCCTGGGGGCATGGTGAAATTGGTAAACACAACAGACTTAAAATCTGTCGGCTGAATAAGCCTTCCCGGTTCAAGTCCGGGTGTCCCCACCACCTATTACAATGCGTGATGAACCCGGTATCCCCGCCGCAGGTTATGGTGGATAGTAACCAGCCATATTTTGGATGGCTTAGCTACAGTTTGATAAATACCAGGCCAACATATCCAGGCGATCCTGTCCCCAAAATACCTGCCCACCTACAACAAAGCTGGGGGCACCAAAGATATTTGCTTTAATAGCCGCAAGAGAGTCTTTTGCCACCAGTTCGGCATAGGCATCTTGATTGGCGGTTGCATCACTAACCAGCGCATCACCTGGCAGACCGGCAGCATTGAGTGCTGAAATAACGGTTGCGCTATCGCCAATGTCTGTATCCTGTGACCAGGTCTGGGCTAGCAGCGCTTCTGAGGCGTGCATCGCCGCCTCACTGCCATGGGTTTCACGCACCGCCATAATCACATTAATTGCCAGCGGTGAGGATGGCGGAAAATGCGCGGGTTTAAGGTTTAGCGGAATATCCAGAAACTGGCTAAAACGGGACAGTTCCTGAAAGCGATAGGCCTGACGCTGCGGAGAACGCTTTGGCAAGGGCAAGCCGCCAGTTTCCGGAAACACTGTACCAAGATCCATAATAAATACATTCACCTCGGCATTATGGCTGGCCGCCAGCTTGCGAAAACGCTCGGCCCCAAGATAGGTCCATGGGCTTACAGGCGAGAGATAATAATCAATAACAGTTGATGTCATTTCAAAGTTACCCTTTTCCGATTTATAAAGATGCACCAGCGCACCAAAACTATATCTATGTCTTTGGTCTGATAGGTTCGCTATGAATTGTCAAGCACAAGCCGCTATCATGCGAGTTGGCAAGTGCCTTTTCCTTTTTTATTTTTTGCCAAGATAAAGTAAGGTTAAATGTAGAATAAAAACTAACCGGCTCTGTTCTGATATTACAGCAATGGGCATGGAAGCAACGGGATCAAGGCAAATGCGTATTAACGAGATTGTAAATACCGACATTCATCAGCTGGCTAATACAGACTGGCGGCAAGAAAAGCGTGCTGCCCTGCGCAAGCAAGGTGCAGTTGCGATGACAGGTTTTTTGCGCCCAGACGCGCTAAAGCATGTACAGAAAGAAGCAGAAAAGGGGTTTGCGTCGGCCTATTTTAATCCGCAAACCCATAATATTTATCTGACCAGCCCTGACCCTGCCCTGCCAGCTGATCATATCCGCAATATTGAAGTATGCTCGTCAAAAGGATGTATTTGTGATGATGACATCGCGCCAGCCTCGCCCTTAAAACAGCTTTATTATGATCCGCTTTTCAAGGCAGCTTTATGCGATATTCTCGAAGAAGATGCCTTGTACCCCTATGCGGATGATTTATCGTCAGTGAATATTCATTATGCCCGCCATGGCGAAGAATTGGGATGGCATTTTGATAATTCGTCTTTTGCAGTAACCTTGATGATACAACCTGCCAGCAAGGGCGGGGCGTTTGAATATGTACGTGATGTCCGCAACGCCGATACAGGGGATATGGGGTTTGCTGCCTGTGGCGACATTCTGGCTGGCAAAATACTGCCAGAAGAGTTGCAGATGCAGGCAGGCGATTTATTGTTGTTCAGGGGGCGCAATTCGTTGCATCGTGTTACGCCAGTAGCAGATAACAGCATGCGCCAGCTGGCGGTGCTGGCCTATAATAATACCGAAGGGGTCAGCTTGTCTGAACATGCCATGAAAACCTTTTATGGCCGAACTGGCCATAGCAGATGAGAATAGCCCTGTTTTATCTGCCGCCGCGTTACCGGCATCAATCTTGCGGAAACGATTAACCTGTTATGTTTTTCCTGCCCTTATTCGATAATAATCCTACCAGCCGGATACCGATTATCTGTTACTTAATTCTGGCAAGCTGTGTGCTGGTATTTGTATGGCAATTAGGCTTAAGCGGATATGACGAGCGCAAAGCCTTTTTACAATTTGGCATTGTCCCGTCTGTTTTACTGGGTTCAGAAAATCTACCCGCCACATTGGCCCTTGTACCGGACTGGTTGACCCTTATCACCTCTATGTTTTTGCATGGCGGGTTCCTGCATCTGGGCAGTAATATGCTATATTTATGGATTTTCAGCGATAATGTTGAAGATTCGATGGGCCCGTTGCGCTTTGGTTTATTCTATATTTTATGCGGCATTGGCGCCGGGTTATCTCAGGCCATTATTGATCCCGGATCGAACGTGCCGATAATAGGGGCATCTGGCGGTATCGCTGGTATACTGGGCGCCTATATCTTGCTGCACCCACGCGCGACTGTGCGGGTGTTTATGCTAATTCTTATCTTTGTTCGGGTCATCAGCCTGCCTGCATGGCTGATACTTGGCGTGTGGATAGCTGGCCAGTTTGCCGCCGCCCCATCCAGTCTTTCTGGCGGCGGTGGGGTCGCCTATTTTGCCCATATTGGCGGCTTTATTACCGGCATGGCACTTATTCCGTTTTTCAAGCGTCGTGATGTCCCATTGCTGGCAGATGATGCCGCTACCGGTAAGCCTGGCTGGTCAGCAGACCCGGTACCTTTTAGCACCCTTAAACAAGAGGCGCGGAAACGCTATACACGCCGGCGCGGCGGCTCTGTGCCAAGCGTTCGCAAGCGCCACAAAGGGCCGTGGGGGTAAAAATCTTTTACGGCGCTGCAGGGGCAGCAAAAATGCTGTTGTCTGCATCCAGCCTAGCGGAAAAACCCTGTGCTTCAACTTGCACGGCCAGAGCGCTGGCAGCGGCTTCTACAACTTCTACATCAAGGCCGGTTAACACCACTGCTGTACCAAATTGACCAGGCTTGAACCAGGGGTAGGAGCCAACACTAACTCCATCAAAACGGGTGCTGATACCTTCCATAACACCAGCGATTGTCCCCTCACCAATAGCGCATTGCACAGTGATGCGCGTGGGTTGAACCCCGCCTTGCAAGGTTGGCGCTATGCCTTTGAACATCGCCTGCAAGATAGAGGGCACACCGGCCATTACATGCACATTTTCAATCCGGTAGCCCGGCGCAGCGCTAACCGGATTATCAATTAATTCTGCCCCTTCCGGAATATCTGCCATTTTCTGCCGTGCGGCATTAAATTCAATATCTGTGCCCTCATAATGACGGGTTAGGCGCGCAACCGCTTCGGGATGGCGAATAACCAGAACCTCAAACGCCGCCGCCACCGCTTCTGTGGTGATATCATCATGGGTGGGGCCAATACCGCCAGAGGTAAAGACATAATCAAACGCCTTTGAGAATTCCCGCACAGTCTGGATAATGGTATCACGATCATCGGCGATCACCCGCGCCTGTTTCAGGCTGATCCCAAGGGCGGTTAGTTCTTCTGCCAGCCAGCCAATATTTTTGTCCTTGGTTCTGCCAGAGAGAATTTCGTCTCCGATCACTAAAATGGCGGCTTCAGGATTTGGCATTTGCAAAAACAGGCTCCTATTTGCTATATCACTCTCAGATGACGCCGTTCTATCAGAAGAAGAGTAAAGCCCCGAAAAGGGCTTTTTATCTTAGCTGATATAAAAACGCAATGTGTCTACTATCCACATCTGTACGGGTAATCATCGGTACAAGATGAATGAATAACAAAATAAAGGGCCAAAGAGGATGCGACAAGAACCTGTCATGCTGCATGGCGAAGACGGTTTTCAGGGTATGCGTGATGCAGGTGCCCTGGCGGCTCGCGTTCTGGATATGATAACCCATCATGTTGTCGAAGGGGCCACAACCGAACAGCTTGATAAGCTTTGCCATGATTATATTCTGGATCATAAGGCCATACCGGCCCCGCTAAATTATAAAGGCTTTCCTAAATCAACCTGTATTTCTCTTAATCACGTGGTTTGTCATGGCATTCCGGGGGCCAAACGCCTGCAAAATGGGGATATTTTAAATATTGATGTCACTGTTATCCTGAATGGCTGGTATGGCGATACCTCGCGCATGTATTGGGTTGGCACCCCTTCTGTTAAGGCACAAAATTTAACGCAAATTACCTATGATTGCCTGATGAAAGCAATTGACGGCGCCAAGCCGGGCGCCACTCTGGGCGATATAGGCCATATTATTCAAAGCTATGCTGAATCGCACCGCTTTTCGGTCGTTCGAGATTTTACAGGTCACGGGCTGGGACGGGTTTTTCATACCGCGCCAACGGTTTTGCATTATGGCACGCCGGGCACAGGACTGCGCCTGGAACCGGGCATGATTTTCACTATTGAGCCGATGATTAATGCTGGCCATTACGCTACTAAAATTCTAAGTGACGGGTGGACAGCGGTTACACGCGATAAAAGCTTGTCTGCACAGTTCGAGCATTCTATTGGCATAACCGAGGACGCAGCAGAGATATTTACGCTGTCCAAGCAAGATCTGCATCATCCCCCCTTTAAAAAATCTGCTTAAACTTGCTGCAGTTTACCAAAAATTAAACTTCTTCTGAGATACTGATCGCGCATAACAGCAGAACAGTGTTCTGGAGGCTCTGTCTGATGTCCGCTGATATCTATTTTCAGGACCGCACCTATGGCAGAGAAAAAACTGAAAAGAAAGCTGATTTTACTGTTGGCCATCTTCGCCGGATGAAGGAAAAGCTGCGCGAATATGGTGGAGATTCCTCTTGCATCAGGTATTAGCGGAAATGCTGTTATTTTATCATTTCTCGGGCGGGGTGATATTCTTTGGAGGCCGCCCTTGATCGCTCGGTGGTGCATTATCTATCGTGCCGGCCTCGTCTCCATTGACACCAGCTTTAAACTTCTTCACCCCTTCTGTCAGCTCATCAGATGCAGAACGCACCGCCTCTCCTGCGCGGCGCGATGCCTGCAGCAAACCAGGGCGTGCTGCCTCAACCGCTTTATCTGCAGCCTTGGCCGCTTGCTGACGTATTTTCGGGTTATTGGCTGCCATACGCAAAGCGGTAAATAATAGTTTTCGGACAATCATAACACAGCTCTCTGATAGGCGATTTAGTATTTTAAAGACATTTATATCGGCATAATTTTATCATAAATGCCGGAAAACACCGCCCTGTGACTATAGCTTTTTTAATAGATAAATGATAGATAGTCACCATTCCATAATGTAAGCGAAAGAAAATCAGATGATCCCGCGTTATGCGCGTCCGGAAATGACCGAGATATGGTCTGCAAAGAGTAAGTTCAGAATTTGGTTCGAAATTGAAGCGCATGCCTGTGATGCACAAGCAGCGCTGGGCGTTATCCCAAAGGCCGCTGCCGAGGCGGTTTGGGAACGCGGGGATTTTGACATTGACCGAATTGATGAAATTGAACGTGAAACCAAACATGATGTTATCGCGTTCCTGACAAATCTGGCTGAATATGTTGGCGAGGAAGCGCGGTTTGTCCATCAGGGCATGACCTCCTCTGATGTGCTGGATACCACCTTGTCGGTACAGCTTAGCCGGGCCAGCGATTTATTGATGGCGGGTCTGGATAGAATTTGCGATGCGCTGCATAAACAGGCAGAAGCGCATAAATATACCCCCACCATTGGGCGCTCGCATGGTATTCATGCCGAGCCGACCAGCTTTGGTTTAAAACTGGCTGGCTTTTACGCAGAATTTGACAGATGCCGTACTCGCCTTGCGGCGGCACGCGCTGAAATCGCCACCTGTGCTATCTCTGGTGCGGTGGGCACCTTTGCCCATATTGACCCGGCTGTCGAGGCGCATGTAGCCGAGAAGATGGGCCTGACCATCGAGCCTGTATCCACGCAAGTTATTCCGCGTGACCGCCATGCCATGTTCTTTTCTGTGCTGGGCGTTATTGCCAGCTCTGTTGAGAGGCTAGCCACCGAAGTTCGACACTTGCAGCGCACCGAAGTACGCGAGGCAGAAGAATATTTTAGTGCGGGGCAAAAAGGCTCATCAGCAATGCCGCATAAGCGTAATCCCGTGCTGACCGAAAATCTGACCGGTCTTGCCCGTATTGTACGCGCCGCGGTGATACCTGCTCTTGAAAATGTCGCGCTCTGGCATGAACGCGATATCTCGCATTCTTCAGTTGAACGGATGTTTGGCCCGGACGCCACTATCACACTTGATTTTGCCCTTGCCCGCCTCGCCTCGGTTATCGAAAATCTGCTGATTTATCCAGAAGTGATGCAAAAAAATCTGGATCAATTAGGCGGGTTGGTACATTCCCAGCAAGTATTGCTGGCGCTGACGCAAAAAGGATGTAGCCGCGAAGATGCCTATATCTATGTTCAGCGTAATGCGATGCGGGTGTGGCAGGAAGGCAAAAACTATCTGCCCCTGCTAAAAGAAGATAGCGATATTGCTGAATTTTTAACCGCAGATGATCTGGAAGCGCTGTTTGACCTTGATCAGCATTTCAGACATGTAGACACTATTTTTGCACGGGTTTTCACCACGGCCAAATAGACCACAGGATAAAACCACAGGGAAACAGAATGGCTGAAAACAAAACGCCGCTATATGAAGGCAAGGCAAAAAGGCTTTATCAGGGAGATGAGCCAGGCACCATCATTCAATATTTTAAAGATGATGCCACCGCTTTTAATGCGCAGAAAAAAGATGTGATCACTGGCAAGGGTATTTTGAACAATTTGATCAGCGCGCATTTATTCCCCGCATTGGGAGAGCTGGGTATTCCACATCATTTCATCGCCCGCACCTCGCCGCGCGAACAGCTGGTAAAATCTGTAGAGATTATTCCAATTGAAATTATTATCCGGAATATAGCTGCCGGTTCTATCTGCCCACGCCTTGGCCTGACCGAAGGCGAAAAGCTGGATAATACCCTGATTGAATTTTGCCTGAAAAATGATGCGCTGGGAGATCCGGTCATTGCCGGAGAACATATCATTACACTTGGTATTGCCAGCCCTGATGACCTTGTTGAAATCACAGAGATGAGCTTCAGGATAAATAATTTTCTGTCTGGCCTGTTTTTTGGTTTGGGCGTAAGGCTGGTGGATTTCAAACTGGAATTTGGCTGGCTTGAAACCCCGCAAGGGCGGCAGATTGTCCTTGCCGATGAATTGAGCCCGGATAATTGCCGCCTCTGGGACATTAAAACAGATGAAAAGCTGGATAAAGATCGTTTCCGCCGTGATCTGGGCGGCTTAATCGAGGCCTATTGCGATATCGCAACCAGATTAGGGCTGGAAATTCCAGAACTGACCCCGCAGGCGTGACAAGAGCTAAGGAAAATTTCATGCAAGTTAAAATAAATATCTCATTGAAAGCAGGCGTTCTTGACCCGCAGGGACGAGCTGTAGAAAGCGCTTTGTCCGGGCTGGGTTTCACCGATGCCAGCGATGTACGTGTCGGCAAACAGATTATGCTGGACATTGACGCAGATGACAGCGCCCGCGCCGAACAGCGTGCCGCGCGCATGTGCGAGAGCTTGCTAGCCAATACCGTTATTGAAGATTACAGCATCGAAGTCATTGACCCATCATGAGAAGTGCAATCCTTATTTTTCCCGGCTCTAACTGCGACCGCGATATGATGGTTGCGGTAGAGCGCATTACCGGGCGCCGCCCTGCTCTTGTCTGGCATAAAGAAAGCCAGCTTGACCCTGTAGATATCGTGATTATTCCAGGCGGGTTTTCCTTTGGTGACTACTTGCGGTGTGGCGCTCTGGCGGCCCGCGCACCTGCTATGGAAGCGGTGACTGATCACGCCAGCCGGGGTGGGGCTGTTCTGGGCGTTTGTAACGGCTTTCAAATCTTGCTAGAGACAGGGATGCTGCCAGGCATATTGGTTCGCAATAGCGGGTTGAAATTTGTCTGCCGTGAAACACGCCTTGCGGTTCAGGAAACCATCAATAGCCCGTTTTTATCTGACCTTTCCACTGGCACAGAGCTGCGCATTCCGGTTGCCCATAATGAAGGTAATTATTTCGCAGATGACGAGCTGCTGGATAGTCTGGAGCAAAGCGGGCAAATAGCCCTGCGCTATGTTGAAAATGACCCGACCAGAGCGGCGAATCCAAATGGATCTGCCCGCAATATTGCTGGCATTCTGTCAGCAAATGGACGGGTGATGGGCATGATGCCGCATCCCGAACGGGCGATGGGCAACGGCCATGATTCCGAAGATGGGCGTAAATTTCTGACCTCTGTTTTGGAAGGTGTGGCCAGATGAGCAAAGCCAATGAAATAAGTTTTACCGATGCCGAACAGATGGGTCTGTCTTTTGAAGAATGGCAGCTTATTCTAACCCGTCTGGACAGAACCCCTAATCTGTGTGAGCTGGGCATCTTCTCGGCGATGTGGTCAGAGCATTGCTCGTACAAATCTTCGAAAAAATGGCTTAAGACCCTGCCAACCGAAGGCGCGCAGGTTATTCAGGGGCCAGGCGAGAATGCCGGCGTGGTGGATATTGGCGATGGTCTGGCGGCGGTTTTCAAAATCGAAAGCCATAACCACCCGTCCTTTATTGAACCCTATCAGGGCGCGGCAACAGGGGTAGGCGGCATTTTGCGAGATGTCTTTACCATGGGCGCGCGCCCGATTGCCCTGTTAAATGCGCTACGTTTTGGGGATATGGGTCATGAAAAAACTCCGCATCTGTTATCAGGTGTGGTTGCCGGCATTGGCGGCTATGGTAATTGTATTGGCATCCCGACCGTTGGCGGCGAGGTGAATTTCCACAACTCCTATAATGGCAATATTCTGGTGAATGCCATGGCGGTTGGCCTTGCCCATAGTGACCGGATTTTCTATTCGGCGGCAACAGGGTCAGGTAATCCGGTAATCTATGTTGGCGCTAAAACCGGACGTGATGGTATTCATGGCGCGACTATGGCATCGGCTGAATTCTCGGATGAAACCGAAAGCAAACGCCCGACCGTACAGGTGGGCGACCCCTTTACCGGCAAATTACTGATGGAAGCCTGTCTTGAATTGATGGCAGCAGATGCGGTGCTGTCTATTCAGGATATGGGCGCTGCCGGCCTTACCTCCTCCTCTGTAGAGATGGCCTCCAAGGGCGGGCTGGGCATGGAAATTGACCTGGATTTGGTACCGGTGCGCGAAGAAGCCATGTCTGCTTATGAAATCATGCTCTCGGAAAGCCAGGAGCGTATGCTGATGGTTATCAAGCCAGAGCAGGCAGAGACCGCCCGTGCTATTTTTGAGAAATGGGATCTGGATTTCATGCCGATTGGCAAAGTAACCAACACCCAGCGTCTGGTCCTGCTAAAAGATAGTGAGATTGCCTGTGATATCCCGCTGGCCCCGCTGGTAGATGATGCGCCTGAATATGACCGTCCCTATCGCCCCGAAGAGCTGCAACCGGTTCTGGGCACAGCGCATCTGGCCAAAGATATTCCCTTGCCAGAGGTTCTGCAACGCTTGCTATCCTGTTCCGACCTTGCCTCTCGGCGCTGGATTTACGAGCAATATGACAGTGATGTAATGGCCGATACGATCACCGGGCCTGGCGGGGATGCCGCGCTGGTGCGTATTCATAACACCGATAAAGGTCTGGCAATATGTACAGACTGTACGCCGCGCTATGTAGATGCCGATGCCTTTGAAGGCGGCAAACAGGCGGTATGTGAAGCCTATCGCAATATCAGTGCAAGCGGGGCAAAACCGCTGGCAGTGACCAATAACCTGAATTTCGGCAATCCGGAAAAACAGGATATCATGGCCCAGATTGTTGGCGCGGTAACCGGCATGGGCAAAGCCTGTAAGGTACTGGACACCCCTGTGGTTTCCGGCAATGTATCGCTTTATAATGAAACCGACGGTATGGCTATTCAGCCCTGCCCAGTTATCGGCATGATCGGCATTATTGATGACTGGCAGCAAGCGGTAGGAACGGGCCTGTCCGAAACAGATAACGCGCTGTTTGTAATTGGCCAGACGGATAAGACAACAGATGGCTGGCTGGGCTGTTCTGTATATGCCCGCGAGATATCCGGGCGTGAGGGCGGCGCCCCGCCATCTGTAGATCCAGAACTTGAAGGGCGTCATGGCACGCTGGTTCGCCGCGCGATTGCAGAGGGTCTGATAGATGCCGCCCATGATATCAGTGATGGCGGCTTGATGGTGGCGATGGCAGAGATGGTGATGGCCGGTCAGTGCGGGGCAAAAATTACCCTGCCAGACAGTGATACCCTGCATGGCTGGGCCTTTGGCGAGGATCAGGCACGCTATATCCTGGCGGTTCGTGATGCGGCGGCGTTCACCGCCCTTTGCGATAGCGCAAGCATTGATGCGGTGCAAATCGGCGAAACAATTTTAGAAACGCAATTGACAGCCGGCAGCCTGCCCCCCATATCAAAAGAAGAGATGGTGCGTTGGCATACCAGCCCTATTCAGGATTTGATGGGCTAGACGGCTATATACCCACCGCTATCATCAGGGACAAGATATTAGCAAAAGAGATATCGCTATGCCTATGCAAGCCCATGAAATAGAAACGCTGATCAAGGTTGCGTTTCCGGATGCGCAAATAACGATTGAAGATTTGCGCGGCGATGGCGATCATTATTCCTGTTTAGTGGTGAGTTCGGAATTTGCCGGAAAGACCCGCGTACAACAGCATCAGATGGTCTATAAGGCGCTGGGCGGGCGCATGGGCGGTGAGCTGCATGCGCTGGCATTGCAAACCCGCGCGCCGTAAAGATGGCCTGAGATAAATTATTTAGAAATGGAGGCATGAGATGATGCTAGAGGACAGAATTAAAGAGAAGATTGGCCATAATATCGCCAGTGATGATGTTGTGCTGTTTATGAAAGGCACACCTGTATTTCCGCAATGCGGCTTTTCGGCAGCGGTGGTAGGGGTTCTCAGCCATCTGGGTATTAAATTTAGCGGCGTAAATGTGCTGGATGATGATGAAATCCGCGAAGGCGTGAAGGCCTATTCAGACTGGCCAACCATTCCCCAGCTTTATGTGAAGGGCGAATTTATCGGCGGCTGTGATATTGTGCGCGAAATGTATGAAACTGGCGAGCTGATGGAAATGTTCAGTACCCATGGCGTGGATGTAAACCCGCAACCGATGCAGGGCTAGCACTGGC
>JBMZFK010000049.1:0-12958 GCA_049615365.1 Puniceispirillaceae bacterium (SeqCode) | reverse complement strand
ACAATCACCTCATGCCGGGCCGCATTAATCGCCACCACATAAAGCGGGGTATTATCCTCACCCTCGCCCTTGCGCCCGCCAATACCCAGCCCTCTCCGCTGGCCTATTGTGTAATCTATCACCCCATTATGCGTGCCCAGCGTGCGACCATCCATATGTTTTATCAGGCCAGGCTCTATCGCGCCCGGGCGCAATTTACGCACCACATCCCCATAACGGCCATTCGGCACAAAACAGATATCCTGGCTATCTGGCTTGTCGCTGACCGATAGCTGGTATTTGCGGGCCAGTGCGCGGGTTTCATCCTTGGTCAGAGACCCTAGCGGAAAGCGTACAAATTCCAGCTGTTCCGGAGTTGTCGCAAACAGGAAATAAGATTGATCCTTATCGCTGTCGATACCGCGCCGCAACACTGGCTGACCATCTAGCATATCACGGCGCACATAATGGCCGGTGGCCAGACAATCTGCGCCCAAATCACGGGCCATGCCCAGCAAATCCTTGAACTTCACTGTCTGGTTACAGCGCACACAGGGGATAGGCGTATGGCCAGCCAGATAGCTGTCGGCAAAATCATCCATCACCTGTTGCTGGAACAGGCTTTCATAATCCAGCACATAATGCGGAATATCCAGACGGCCTGCGACTTGCCGCGCATCATGGATATCCGCGCCCGCACAGCAAGCCCCCTTGGCTGCCATGGCCACCCCATGATCATATAGCTGCATGGTCATGCCAATAACCTCATAGCCCTGTTCGACCAGCATCGCCGCTGTAACCGAGCTATCCACCCCGCCAGACATAGCCACCACAACCCGCGTCTGTGCCGCAGGTTTGGCAAATCCCATACTGTTCAGCGTTGTGGCTGTATCTGCCATTTTGGCATCGCTCTTCTTTTTACAGATCGTCCGGTACCTGAACGGTTAACCCGTCCAGCGCATCATTCATTTTGATCTGGCATCCCAATCTAGAAGTTTGCGTCACCCCGAAAGCCAGATCCAGCATATCCATTTCATCGTCTGAAGGCTCCCCTACCCGTGCATAATCCTCAGCCGAGAAAATAACATGACAGGTCGCACAGGACAGGCTGCCACCACAGGTGCCTTCCAGTCCCATATTATTGTCCCGACCAGCTTCCATAAGCGTGGTTCCCTCATCGACAGTAACGCCATGTGTGCTGCCATCTGGCTTGATAAAATTAATCGTTGGCATTGGGCTCTCTTCTATTTGCTTAATCGCCAGATTTCTGGCGGATGTTAGTATTCTGTGCTGCGCTTATATATCTCTATCAGGGCGGCTGCAACCCCTGACCAATCGGCCTGTTCAGATTGCCATCCGCCCGATATTCTGATCACATGTGCCGCCGCTTCCGGGCGCGCCATGGCAGCAATAACATGGCTGTCCCTGACCTTGCCAGAAGAACAGGCCGCACCTGCGCTGATGGAAAAACCGGCCAAATCCAGCATCATTACCGCCTTTTGTGCGGCAAGGCCAGGCAGATATAGTGCAGAGGTATTCGCCAACCGCGATGCCTTGCCTCCCATGATTTGAATTTCCGGACAGGCCGCCTGTATTTCGGCTTCTGCAGCATCTCGCCAGCTTGCCTGAGCTTCAATGCTTGCCAAATCCTGTGCCGCTATCGCCGCGCCAAAACCAATAATGCCTGGCAAATTTTCGGTACCCGCACGGCGCCCCTGTTCCTGACCGCCGCCGCGAAGCAGGCTGACCAGCTTTTGACCTGCCCGGCAATATAGTGCGCCCACCCCTGTTGGCCCGCCAATTTTATGAGCAGAAAAACTGGCAAAATCCACGCCCAAAGAGGCAAGATCAATCGGTGCCTTGCCCAAATATTGAATCATATCTGAATGACAGGCGACCTGATAATGGCGACAGAGTTCGGCAACCCGGGCAAGCGGCTGGATAACCCCTGTCTCGTTATTTGCGGCCATAACCGAAACCAGTACCTGTTTTTTATCTGTTTCCGGCACCGCGTCCAGCATCGCCTCCAGCTTGTCCAGACGCACACAGCCCTCGCCATCAACCGGGATGATGTCTGCTTCTGGACAGGCGGCCAATATCGCATCATGTTCAACCGCGCTGGTGATAATATGAGAGAAGTTACCCAAAACCAGATTATTTGCCTCGGTGCCGCCGCTGGTGAAAATCATATCATGTACCGATATGTTCACTGCCGTGCAAAGCTGTTGCCGGGCGGAATCCATCCGGGCGCGTGCCATACGGCCAAAATGATGAATAGAAGATGGGTTGGCCGGCATATTTGTGAGGCCTGCCATGGCCTGAATTGCCTCCGGGCGCAACGGCGCGGTTGCATTGTAATCAAGATAGACAGGCGTCATGCCATTCATCTTAAACCACCCTTATTTGCGTTAGGCATGATGTTATTTTTGCACGCGATCCTGAATATCACTATCTGGCACATCTTCAGATGCGGCTGGCTGTTTTACGCTCTCCTGATCGCTTGCCAGCCTATTCAGCCGTGCCCGTAAAACTTCCAGCTCGGCAAATAATGCGGAAATGGTGCGGCTCTGAACATCTTCAGCTGGCATATCATTAACGCCATAGGCTTCAAACTGGCTATCGCGGCCAGCCTGCTTTATTGTCTTTGCCGGAATACCGACCACTGTCTGGCCTTCCGGCACATCTCTGGTCACCACAGAATTACCGCCAATACGCGCGCATTTGCCCACCGTGACTGGCCCTAATATCTGTGCCCCGGCGCCGATAATGACATTATCCTCGATGGTAGGGTGGCGTTTAACCGTCTTTTGGGCATGGGAATCTACCGCTGGCATGACCCCGCCCAGCGTCACATCATGATACAGCGTGACATTCTCGCCCAGAATAGAGGTCTCACCAATAACAACCCCCATCCCGTGATCCGCAAAAAATCCTGCCCCGATTTGCGCAGCCGGATGCACTTCGATACCTGTAAACCATCTGGCAAGCTGCATCATAAAGCGCGGCACAAACCGCAGACCCATTCGCCATAGAGGATGGGCAAGGCGATGCGCCACCATTACATGAAAGCTGGGATATAAAAATATCGCAGCTAACCAGTGGCCAGCGGCGGGATCCCGTTCTATTATGGCAGCAAGGTCAGCTTTTAGCTTTGCAAGCATGGCGGTTCCTTTTGTTGCTATCAACGCATGATACCAAAAAATCAGGCGCCTTATCAATGGTGCTGGTCTAGCATATACATAACAGGCTTGGAATAGCGTGATGTTTACGATATAAGCCGTAATTGCGATTCCACAAGGGAGATAAGTGTCGAAAATGCCTGAAGTAATTATTAACGGCCCTGCTGGTCGTCTGGAATGCCGTTATATGCCCGGCGCGACAAGCGATGCCCCCACTGCTTTGGTGCTTCATCCAGAGCCGCATAAAAATGGCACTATGAATAATCGCGTGACCTTTGCAACCTACAAGCTGTTCCAGACACGCGGCTATGCAACAATGCGCTTTAATTTTAGAGGCGTCGGTCGCTCGCAAGGCACATTTGAGCAAGGAGATGGCGAGCTGGCAGATGCCGCCACAGCGATGGATTGGCTGCAAGCACAATTCCCGTCTTCAAATGTCTGCTGGATAGCCGGATTTTCCTTTGGCTCATGGATTGGCATGCAGCTGATGATGCGGCGCCCTGAAATCACCGGATTCATTTCCCTATCACCCCCGGCGACCACACATGATTTTACCTTTCTGGCGCCTTGCCCGGCCAGCGGCCTTATCGTTCAGGGCAGCGAGAATGAACAGGTTCCAGCCCAACGGGTGCAAGCGCTGGTGGAAAAAATTTCCAAACAAAAAGGCGTGATTATTGATGTCGATATGATCGAGGGGGCGAATCATTTCTTTAGCACCCATCTGGACGAAGCGATGGCCTCTGTCGCCAGCTATCTGGATCGCACCGATGATGGCCGTAATATGCCAAGTGATTTACAAGAGTAAGACTTATGAATGATAGCGCAACTTCGCCACAATCTGAATTTTTAAAGACCCTGATCAGCAGAGGCTATATGCATCAGGCTACCAATCTGGACGGGTTGGATCAGCTGGCAAATCAGCAGCCTATCTCTGCCTATATTGGCTTTGATTGCACCGCCGACAGCCTGCATGTCGGCTCTCTTATCCAGATTATGATGCTGCGCCTTTTGCAACGCACCGGACACAAGCCGATTGTGCTGATGGGCGGGGGTACCACTAAAATTGGCGACCCCTCTGGCAAGGATGAAGCACGCCCGCTACTTTCTGATCAGGATATTGAGCATAACAAGCAAGGCATCAAAAAAATATTCGAGAAATATCTGACCTTTGGCGATGGCCCGACAGATGCCATTATGGTGGATAATTCAGAATGGCTGGATCAGCTTGCCTATATACGCTTTCTGCGCGATTTTGGCGGGCACTTTTCCATTAATCGCATGATGTCCATGGAATCTGTGAGATTGCGGCTGGATAGGGAACAGAATTTATCCTTTCTGGAATTCAATTACGCCATTTTGCAAGCTTATGATTTTCTGGAGTTGCGCCGGCGCTATGGCTGTTGTTTGCAGATAGGCGGCTCTGACCAATGGGGCAATATCGTCAGCGGTGTGGATTTAACACGGCGTGTTGATCAACAGGAAATTTTTGGTCTGACCAGCCCGCTTATCACGACCGCATCCGGTGCGAAAATGGGCAAAACCGCCGCCGGGGCTATTTGGCTGAATGAAGAACGTCTGCCGGTTTTTGATTTCTGGCAGTTCTGGCGCAATACCGAAGATCAGGATGTGGGTCGTTTTTTACGCCTGTTTACCGAATTGCCGGAAACAGAAATTGCCAGGCTGGAAACGCTGGATGGCGCCGATATTAATCAGGCTAAAATCATTCTGGCCAATCAGGTTACCACCCTTTGCCATGGGGCTGATGCGGCCATGCAGGCCGAGCGAACCGCGCAACAAAGCTTTTCTGAAGGGGTAATCGCCGATGGATTACCGACCCTGGATATTAGCCGTGCCGAAATGCCCGGCTACAGGGTTGTTGACGCGTTTGTCCATTCCGGCCTTACCGCATCAAAAGGTGAGGTGCGCCGCCTTATCCGTGGTGGGGGTGCGCGCCTGAACAATGTGGCATTTGACGATGAAGACAAGCTGCTGACTGCCGAAGATTTTGATATAGATGGACGGGCGCAAATCGCTGCTGGAAAGAAACGCCGTGCGATTTTACAACTGACCTAGCGCTATATCATATCCTGATATTCTTTGGGGGCGGTGCAAATCTTAACTTCCCATTGGGTTCACGCGCTAGTTTGCGCCCTCAACCCCGAAAATGCGATCTCGCTCCTCGCCCAGCCAGTTCGGGCTGAAAATATCCCTCAGCAAGCCTGGAACCAGGGCGAGCGCATTCACATCCACCTCCGGGTCATCAATACTGCCTTGCATTGAAAATTGGGTGACAAACAGGCCGGTCCTGTCTATCCCTGTCAAAATTTCTGCTACCAATGGCACGCTGCCAATAATATTTGATATCAATTTGGCAGGTATAAGATTGCCACTTACATCCAACACCCTTTGTTTTTTATCTACTGTTCCCAGCAAGGAGATGCCCAGCGCAGAGCCGCTGGCCTGTACCAGCTCCAGATTGTGTATATCACCATTTGAATGGATAATGGCATGCCCTCTGGCAAAGGCTGTTCCTTCTCCCTCTACAAGACCATATAACCCGGCCAGCGATAAAACAGAGAACATCCGAACCGCGGTTGGAGCCTCTATGACAACAAAATCATCTACATTAAATGTGGTAGTATAGCGTTTGAAATCAGCCGTGGCAAAATCGGTTTGCATATGTAATCTACCCTGACGCACGGCATCTGTAACGCTAAGGCCAGCCAGCACCCGCCCCGCCTTTTCAGATTGAATAACCAGCCGGGCGCCACCTTCCTGGTTAGGGGTATAGGACAAATCGGCTTCAGCCCCGCCGATCAGCCCAACACCTGTTAGATATTCGCCATCTGGCCCAAAGCGGGTTTGCAGACTGGCCTCGCTGATCAGGGCGTTAGAATGGACATAGAGCGCGCCTTGCAAGTTGGCAGCGCCATTACCATCGGGGCGCGTATTACCCTTAAGCGCGCCTGAAAAGCTCAGCGTTGGCCCGATAACAATTCGGTCTGCGGTAACATCAAAGTTAATCTCCAGCCCTTGTTTAATTTTATCGTCGCGGCGCAAGGGTTGCAGGTTCAGGGTTTTACCTTCTGCTGTAAAGGAAAGGCTGGCATCAGAGCTTCTCTCGAATAAAACCGAAGATAGCTCAGTACCCGGAAATACAAGGTCTTCCAGCAGGCCAAAACTTGGTATGCCCTTATCATCCATTGCTAGCCGCCCTTTTGCGCGCAAACTGCCAGTTTCGATATCAATCGCTTCAATTGTGGTCAGCTTGCCATCTTCAAAGACAAGCTGAGCATTTATAAAGCCGCTTTCCCCCTGCAGCTTTGCCCATTCAAACGTATCATGCTGTACCCCCAAATCCGTGACATCCGAGCGCAGATTGACTTTTACATCCTTGCTACCTGCCCGGCCGGAAATATCCATCAAGGCAGCCGCCGCACCAGACAGGGGCCAACCTACCCGCTGTGACAGCCATTCTGGCAGTTTTTCTGAATTGGCCAGCCGCAATTGCAATTCGATATTTTTATCTGCCAATCGGCGGTAATTGAAATCACTATCCACCCCGGACAGCCGGCCCGACCCTGAAATCTGTGTCTCGCCGCCTGCCACCGATATCACCAGCGTGCCATCCTGCAAATGCTGATCAAGCGGTAGCCCATCTATATCTGCATCAGAGAGGGTAGCCTCAACGCCTATATTGCCTATCTTCATCCGCCCTTCATGCGGTGCCTCGCCCGTGAGTGTTAATGTAAAACGACTTTTTCCAGCCAGTGTCAGCGGGCGCAACCCAAACCTGTCTATCTGGTTAATTTTTGGATGATCCAGCATCGTTAAAATATCGGTAACATCTCCGGCCGCCAGTGTTTTAAATTGCAGGTCTCTTATGCCTTTATGTCCCAGCAACGGGCCATAGCTTATCTGTGCCTGCTCAACGACAAGGCTGTTGGCCTGTCCAGCCTCAAAGGTGCCAACAAGCCTATTATCTTTAAAATCAATCTGCCCACTAAGCTGCTCGACCGGCGCAAGCCCCTCATGCATCTGATAGCTAATCTTTTGAAACGGTAAACTGCCGTCCAGACTGACAGCACGAAACTTTTCACCCTCGGTTGCTAGACGAATATCTAGCTGGCCATCGGTGATATGCCCATGATCCAGGTGGCGTGCCATCCAGCCTGTTACCTTTTGGGCAAACCCGGCTGGCCAGAGATGACGGGCAAGCTGGAAATCCATTTCCGGCAGGCTTAACTCTATTTCAGCAACAGGCTTATCCTTGGTGCCTATGCGTCTGCCACTGGCCAGAAGCTGTCCATAGTGACCAAAATCCACAAATAAATTCTGCAATAATGTTTCGCTGGGTTGATGTCGCCATACCGCATCCAGGCGCGGTATTTTCACCGTCTGGTCAAATCCGGAAAGCCGGGCAAAACCATCGCGCAAGGAGAGCGATCCCATAGCGGTCTGGATATTGCCGCCTGCCCCCAATTCCATTTCAAACTGCCCGCCCAGCGTGCCTACAACTGTCTGATACTGGGCATCTTCATAGGAAAGTCGTAAATTTGTAACTTCACCAGACAAGCCAAGAGAAGAAATATCTACCCGCTGTTGTGCCCAATTCAACCCGCCTTTTACCTGCAGTGCGATGGTCCGCAATCGCCCACCCGAGCTGTTTTGAGAAATAAATTTATGCAGCTCAGATGCCTGACCTTCGGGCCATTTATCTAGCAGCTCCCGCACCGCGATATCATCTGCGACCACTTGCCCGGACAGCATCGCTGTATCGCTATTTACCCCGTTTACCACCGCAGAAAGAACAAAAGATTTACCATCAGCAAGCGCAAGGCTGGCTTCTGATATTTTTAGAATATTATCTGCAGCACTATAATCAAATTCGGTCTCCAGCGTTTTAAACGCATCACCAAATTCAGAGAATAAACCAAACTCCAGACGGCCATCTGTTGCGACAGCAGAACCACTTAATATCTGCAGCCCTCCCTCATCAAAGGAACCAGAGAGCCTGGCCGATACCCGGCCTGGCTGAATAGGCAGCTTGCCTGTATAGGGCGCCAGATGGCTTGCCAGTGCAGCGGTTTGAAAATGCTGTGTTTCCAGCGTAAAATCAACAAGTTTGGAAAATAGATTGGCGCGGGCAGAAAACCGCAATTGCGGGATGAGTTCCCCGGCATCCACTACCTGCGAGAGCCGCAGGGAAAGGCTGACATTTCCATTGGCAAACACGCCGCCTTCCGGTGCGGCTATCAAATTCATATTTTGAAAACGCATATCTTGCCAGTTTTCATTATCGCCGGTAATTTCCAGCTTTTTTGCCCGCACCCGCAATTCCATCAATCCATCTGGCCAGAAGGCCCCTATCTGCGAGAGGATATTGGGGCTGAGAGTTTCGAGAGCTGAAGCGCTATCTGGCTGGGCATAGGGAAATTTTTCTACCTGCCAGCCAGTTTTGGTATGGGTAACTGACAGCGCATCTACATCAATCATCACCGCGGTTGGCATTTGTTTGATAACAGAAGCAGTGGTAAATGCCAGATCGATACTGGGCACATCTATGGATTGATTGTTGGCCTTAAGGCGCACCATATTGCCGGTTATCACCAACGCCTTGCGCTTTGTATCTATCTTCCAGTCAATATCATCAAAAGTCACTGAAACTGCTGGAAAGCGTTCTTGCAGATATGCGGACAGAACAACTTGCAGCCCGCCTTTATTGTGCAACCATGCCGCCATGCCGCCTGCCAGCACGCCAGACAGGCTGATAACCACCAAAAGTGTAAGGATAAATAATTTTAATACCCGTCGCATGATCATCTCATTTAACGCCTACCCTTTTGTGTTCGTATCACTTTTTGCCACCTTTATGCGCCACCGCTGCCAGAGCAGGAGAAATCACCGCGTTGTATTTTACTGATATTCTGTTTTGAACTATATGTCTTTTTTTTATTCCATACTATATAATGTCGCATAACCACTAGCGATATAATGCCTTTTTTGGAGACAGTTTTATGATTGAAACCGGACAATTAGCGCCTTCAATATCCCTGATGACCGACCAGGGGCAGTTTATCTTGTCTGAACATATTGGCAAAAATGTGATTATCTTCTTTTTTCCGAAAGCAGACACCTCAGGCTGTACCAAAGAAGCGATTGCTTTTTCCGCCCTTCAGGCCGAATTTGAGGCTGCCAACACCCTTGTTATCGGCATCTCCAAAGATAAGGCCAAAAAACAGGCAAAATTCCGGGAAAAGCATAATCTGACCTGCTTACTAGGGGCAGATGTTGAGGGCGATGTATGTGAAGCCTTTGGGGTGTGGGTTGAAAAATCCATGTATGGACGCAAATATATGGGCATCCAGCGCGCAACCTTTATTGTTAATGCAGATGGGCGCATTGGGCGTATCTGGCCAAAGGTGAAGGTACCTGGCCATGCTGAAGAAGTATTGGAGCATGTACAGGCAGGCGGCTAATTCCCGCCCGAATGTCACGAATATCCAGAATGTCCAGAACCCACAGTCTCTAGATGTCTAATATCAGCCCAGCTATCCTTGCCGCTTATGCCTGTACAGACCCGCTTGAAAAAGCCCGGCTAGCTACAAAAATTTATGCCGATCTCTCAAATGGGGCTTACAGCCATGCCGCGCCTATTGCTATTGATTTGCGCCCCGGCCGGCCCGCCAAGCCAGAATTGCTGGCCCCGCGTTTTGTGCCCAGGCGGCGGATCAGCAAAGGTAAAACCGGGCGTATAGCCCTGCTTCATGCGATTGCGCATATAGAGCTGAACGCGATTGATTTATCGCTGGATATTGCGGTGCGCTATACAGATTATGGCCTGCCCTTTGATTTTGTGCGGGACTGGCTTTCGGTTGCCAGTGATGAAGCCCGCCATTTCACCCTGTTGCATCACCGCCTTGAGGGGCTGGGCAGTTTCTATGGCGCCCTGCCTGCCCATGACGGGTTATGGGAAGCAGCGGTCAAAACCGCTTCTGACCTGGCCGGTAGGCTGGCGATTGCCCCGCTGGTACTCGAAGCGCGCGGTCTGGATGTCACCCCGCAGCTGATTGATAAAATGCGCGAGGTTGAAGATGAAGACTCTGCCAAAATTCTGGAGATCATCATGACAGATGAGGTAGGCCATGTTGGCACCGGCAAAAGATGGTTTGATTATGTCTGCGGGTGTGAACGGCGCGATCCTATCTCTAGCTGGCAGAGTTTGGTTAAGCAATATTTCAATGGCGCCCTAAAGCCACCTTTTAATATTCCAGCGCGCACCGCTGCCCGGTTTTCCTCCGCCTTTTATGGGCCGCTGGCAGCCGAGCAAGCCAGAGCAGAAAAAGCAAAACAGAGTAGTTAAGATAGAACCAGCCAGATCAGATTTAGCCAGACTAGGTCCGTGTAGAGCCTACACGTGCTGCAAGGCTGGCCTCAACAAACGCATCCAGATTCCCGTCCAGAACCGCTTGCGAATTACCGGTTTCCACATTTGTGCGTAAATCCTTAACCATCTGATAGGGATGCAGAACATAAGAGCGAATTTGGCTACCCCATCCAATTTCAGATTTGCTGGCATTGCCATCTGAGGCCGCCTCTTCACGCTTTTGCAACTCTAGCTCATAAAGACGGGCTTTCAGCATATTCATCGCGGTCGCCCGGTTACGATGCTGGCTGCGATCTGACTGGCACTGAACCACAATATTGGTTGGCAAATGTGTGATGCGAATAGCGGAATCGGTTGTATTCACATGCTGGCCGCCCGCCCCAGATGAGCGATAGGTATCAATACGCAAATCTTTTTCCTCGATAGTGATATCAATATTTTCATCCACCTCAGGATAAATCCAGACAGAGGCAAAGCTGGTATGGCGCCGGGCAGAACTATCATAAGGCGAGATGCGAACCAGGCGATGCACGCCAGATTCTGTTTTCATCCAGCCATAGGCATTCACCCCGCTAACCCGCAAGGTTGCCGATTTGATACCCGCTTCCTCGCCATCACTTTCCTCGATGGTCTCCAGCTTGAAGCCACGCGCCTCAGCCCATCTGGAATACATCCGCAGCAACATAGACGCCCAATCCTGTGCCTCTGTGCCGCCGGCGCCCGGGTGAATTTCAATAAAGCAATCATTACCATCAGCCTCGCCGGAAAGAAGCGATTCAAGCTGTTTCTTGCTCGCAATCTGGGCAAGCTCCTGCAAGGCTTTCACAGCTTCTGTAATCATTTCAGTATCATTTTCTTCTTCGGCCAGCTCCATCAGCTCGGTATGTTCTGATAGACCGTCTTCCAGCATTCTGATTGCATCAATCTGCTGATCCAGATGATTTTTCTCGCGCATTATTTTTTGTGCGGCGGCCTGATCATCCCAAAAATCAGCGCGGGCAATTTGCGCCTGAAAATCGCTTTGGCGTTTCAAGGCAGGCTCCCAGTCAATATGGCGCCGAAGCAGGTCTATTGCCGATTGAATAGTGTCAACATCCGGTTGCGATTCAGTCTGCATGTAAACAACCTTGCATAAATATCAGGTAAAATGGAGAAGCATGTTTCTTGACAAGGAGGTATCAATACAGAGCCGGTGCGTCAACTCCTGACGCTGGCTTGTCATCTGGCAGGTCAATTAAAATCCCGGATTTTGGCCTCTGACCCGGCTTAAAGACTTCCAATACAGCCATTTTATCATCATGGCGCACCCGCTCGCCTGTCTCGGCATGCACAGGTACCAGGCTGATCCCGCCCGGCCGGCGGAACGGTATAGCCGGTGCCTGTGCCAGCGCATCCATCATGAAATCTTTGAAAATCGGTACAGCCGCTGTAGAGCCTGTCTCTGATTTACCCAAGGGGCGCGGCACATCATAGCCAACATATACCCCGACCACCAAATCAGGGGAAAAACCGATAAACCACGCATTTGTATTATCATTTGTGGTACCGGTCTTGCCTGCCAGAACCAGCCCGCTATCGGCGATACGCCGCCCAGTCCCTCTGGTAACCACCCCTTCAAGCATCGAGACCATCTGATAAGCGGAGGCCGGATCGGTTAGCTGTTCGCGGGTTTCCGCCAGCGCAGGGACAGGCTGATTTTGCCATCCATCCGGGGCCCCACATGCCTGACAATCGCGCAGATCATGGCGCAAAATAGTGTGCCCATACCTGTCCTGAATGCGGTCAATCATGCTGACCTCAACCTTGCGCCCCCCATTAACCAGCTGGCCATATGCTGCGGTTAGTTGCAGCAAGGTTGTTTCACCCGCCCCTAGCGACATCGACAGATAGGGCGGCATTTCTTTATCAATGCCAAATCTGGCCGCATATTCCTGAACGGTGGGCATCCCTATCGCCATCGCCAGTCTGGCAGTCATCAAATTACGCGATTTTTCAATACCTACCCGCATAATTGAGGGGCCATAAAATTGCTTGGTGTAATTGGCCGGTTTCCATTTTGGCTTGCCTTGCCCCTGATCCACCGCCAGAGGTGCATCCAAAATCTGGGTAGTAGGTGAATAGCCCTTATCCAATGCCGCCAGATAGACAAACGGTTTGAACGCAGAGCCAGGTTGCCGGCGCGCCTGGGTCGCGCGGTTAAATTCTGATACCCGGTAATCATAGCCCCCCACCAAAGACAGCATTCGGCCAGTATGCGGGTCAAGAACCACAATCGCCCCTTCCACATCCGGGCGCTGACCAAGGGCAAATTCGCCTGGCTGTGGCTGATAACCCTCTTTTAGCAAATCCTTGGCTTCGGCAGGTGGCTGGACAATAACAATATCATCAATCGCCAATGCCTCTTTCAGCGAGG
>JBMZFK010000048.1:0-13016 GCA_049615365.1 Puniceispirillaceae bacterium (SeqCode) | reverse complement strand
GGTAGCTATATTCTGGATGATACAGAAGTGCGGCCTGGCTATTATCGCAGCGTTATTATCGTCTCGGATAAGCAAAAAATGCGCAGATTGGGTGACGATGTTCCGCAGACCCTGTGCGCCGCTATAAGCGAGCCAGATAGTTTTTCTGGGCGATTTGCCTTGTATCAGGCTTTGCAAAACAGCTTTACGCCCTGCAATTTTGCCAAAACACTCTATACAGGCACGCATCTGGATACCTTGCTGGCGGTTGCGTCTGGCAAGGCGGATATTGGCGCGATAGATTGTTTAACCTGGCATATTTTGCAAAACCTTCTGCCTGAACAGGTGGCACAGATTCACATTGTTGGCTATAGCCCGCAAATGCCGGGCCCGCCTTTGGTCACCATGCTGCCAGATGGCAGTGACAGGCGTGCGCATTTAGAAGTCGCGATGCAGGCGGCCTTTGCAGATACAGATATATCCGCACAGATGAAAACAGTTGGCATAACAGGGTATATATCTGGTGATCGTGACCGTTATAATGATTTTCAGGCATGTATTATTTGATAGGATTTGCGTTTTTGAGAATTCCTTATATTCTCATAGCCGCATATCAACGATGGAATATCTTGATACAGATTACAGTTTTAAAAGGTGAGTTTGATGTTTGGTACCAGAATTTTTCCGATAATGTGTAGCGCATTGTTTTTAACATCCTGTTCTGGAACAGACTTGCTCGGCAGTCTGGAACGTGCAACCAGCAATATATTTGTACCCTTGCAAATTGACTCAGGTCATGGCGGGACGTTTATCGCCAATGAGGATGAGGTCTATAATCTGCAGCTTGAAGCGTATGATGTCGACACCCCCTATGGGGATAAGCTGACCTATTCCATTGTGGAATTGCCAGACTGGTTATCACTAAGCGGTGATGGCCTGTTGAAAGGCACCCCAAAAAATGCCCATGTTGGCGAGCATGAAATCACGGTTCGGGTAACCGACCGTTCCGGCCAGGCAGATGATGCAACCTTGCTATTAACGGTACGTAACACCAATGATAACCCAAAATTTGTTACCACCAGCCTGCCGAGGGCGGTGCAAGACGCGGTCTATGAAACACAGATTGAAGTCGCGGATGATGATATCCAGCATGGCGATATAATCCGGTTTAAGACGGCCAATGCACCGGACTGGATAAATATATCCAAAGATGGCATGCTTAGCGGTACACCAGCCAATGCGGATGTCGGCGAGCATATACTGGCCATTGAAGTTGCAGACAAGGCTGGAGTTATTGTGCAAAAAGAGTTCAAACTAAATGTTGAGAACATCAATGACGCACCTGTTTTTATTATAAAAAAGAAATAAAAAAACCTGATGCCAGATAGCGCAGATTCACAAATTGGTTACACCGTTCCTGCCCATATTGGCATGTTGGTGGATGAGGTTCAAACCCCATCTTTGCTGATCGATTTGGATGCGTTTGAGGCAAATTTGGTGCGTATGCGCGAACTTGCCGCCGCCAGCAAAATTCAGCTTCGCGCCCATGCAAAAATGCACAAATCAGTGGATGTTTCGTGCCGTCAGATGGAAATTGGCGGGGCAATGGGTATTTGCTGTCAGAAAGTTTCTGAAGCTGAGGTATTTGCCCGGGCTGGTTTTGATAATATTCTGATTACCAATCAGGTTTGCGACCCGGTTAAGATCAGGCGGATGGTATCTTTTTGCGGGCCAGACAAGCGGGTTATCTGTTGCGTGGATGATCTGGATAATGTTGCCAGCCTGTCACACGCCGCAACAGCGCAGGGGGTTGTTCTGGAATGTCTGGTAGAGCTGGAATGTGGTACCCAGAGATGCGGCGTGACAGAAATCCCCATGCTGGTTGCGATTGCCAGCGCTATTGCGGCGGCACCGAACCTGAAATTCACTGGATTACAAGCCTATAATGGCAAAGTACAGCATCATCAAAGCTTTGCGTCACGCCAATCAGTGGAAACAGAAGTGGTATCTGTAACGCGCACAGCGCTTGCCGCCCTGATCGATGCCGGCCTTGAATGCGAGATTGTCAGTGGCGGGGGAACCGGCTCTTTTGCGTTTGAGGCGGCCTCTGGGCTGTTTAATGAAATTCAGTGCGGTTCCTATGCCTTTATGGATGCTGATTATGGCCGTATTGAAAATGCAGATGGCCAGCGTTTCGATGAGGCTGAATGGCAAAATGCGCTTTTCATTCTAACCAGCATTGTCAGCACTGCCCAAGATGGGCGTGCGGTATGTGATGCCGGGCTAAAGGTACAATCGGTAGATAGCGGCCTGCCGGTAATATATGGCCGCGATGCGGTGCGCTATGTACAATGCTCTGACGAGCATGGCGTTATCGAGGATAGCGGCAATATTCTAAAGATAAATGACAAGCTTAAACTTGTACCTGGTCATTGCGACCCCACCTGTAACTTGCATGACTGGTATGTCGGGGTGCGTGGTGGCAAGGTAGAGGCATTATGGCCTGTCTCGGCGCGCGGGAAAGCGTGGTAGGTTAGCCCTGTGCCGCCAGCAAGCTATCTTGCAGCGATTAATTATTTTGCAGGTAACAGGCCAGCGTTCCGGTTGCGCGTCAAAATCCACACAACAATGCCAAGATTAAGCCCGTTCCAGGCAATGCCATTGATAAAGGCTGCCTGATAGGTGCCGGTTACCTGATATATCCAGCCCGACATCCAGCCGCCCAGTGCCATGCCGATAATTGTCATCATAATGACCACACCAATGCGCGCACCAGCTTCCTTTGGGGGCAAGAATTCACGCACAACCAGCGCATAGCTGGGTACAATACCGCCCTGAGAAAGGCCAAAAATAAAGCTGACCACATATAATGAGGCCATGCCGTCAAATGGCAGATACATCACCAGGGCAACCCCTTGCGCAAACGAGCCAAGCAACAGCGTGCGGATACCGCCAATCCGGTCAGCTATCAACCCGGAGCCAATACGGCTTATCACCCCGCCAAACAGCATCAGGGATAGCATTTCTGCACCCACCGCCGGGCCATAGCCCAGACCTACACAATAAGACACAATATGCACCTGCGGCATTGACATCGCTACACAACAGGCGACGCCAGCAACACAGAGCAGGAGTTGCAAGCGCAAGGGCGAAATGCGCGTTTTCTGAATATTTTCATTTACTTGCTGGGCGGCAATTTGATGGCCTGCCTCTGGCAATTTTCGTTGCAGCAGCAAGGCCAGTGGCAGGATTACACACAAAGTTATCACCGCTAGCATCAGATAGGCCGTGCGCCAGCCATCTTCTGCAAGGATATCGGAGAGAAAAAGAGGCCAGATCCCCCCAGCCAGATAGTTGCCGCTAGCAATGAGCGCCACAGCAATGCCGCGCTGTTTTAAAAACCAGTGCGAAATATCGGTTATTAGCGGGCCAAATCCGGCAGCTGTGCCAAATCCCAGAAACAGATGAACCGCTGCCAGCAGATAAATATCCCCTGTTAATGTCGAGAGCAGAAAGGTGGTGGCAGAAAGTATCGCAGCAGCCATCACCGACAGGGTCACGCCAATTCTGTCAATAATTCGGCCAATCACCAGATTTCCCAGCGCAAACCCGATCATATTCATCGTAAAGGGCAGGGAGGTTGTCGCGCGGCTGGTGGCAAATTCGGCCTCAAGGGCAGGCATAATCGTGATCACCGCCCACATGCCCGTATTCGCAAAAATCGCGATGACAAGCGTAACTAACAGCCTGAACCAGGCATAGGACGTATCATGAATTTGGGGCATAGGCAGCGCTGTCCTAAATATCAGAAGCATCATGACAGATTGCCCTGACACCGCAGCCATAATGAACAATTGTCTGTCGCCGCGTCAAATCATTTGCTCATTGCGAGGCGCGTCATACCCAGTCTTGCCAACGGTCGCTGACAAAAAATGGCGCATTTCTTGCATTATATAAACAGGAGCTCAAATAAACATGGAGGCGATGATGGCAGGCGCATTAGGTTCTGAAGATATTGTCGATATAATTGAGGCTACAATCAGGGTTTTGGTTGGTACCGGCTTGAGCAGAGATCAGGCCTTGCAGGTGATGCTCAGCCAGATAGCGGTTCAGGTTCAGCCAGATGTTATGAAATTGGCGGTAAAAGTTAGCGAGAAATATGCTGATGCCTTTACCAGTGCAGGCTGGGATGCCGAAAATATGCAAAAAGTTGCCCAATGCGGGTCTGCTGACCACCCTTTTGCCTGGCTTTAACATCGCATAGAGCTGGCAAGCGCAGCTAAAGGTGGCGGGGCCAGCCTGTATGGTTGACAAGGCAGGCGCCTTGGCCTCACTCTCTAGCTTTACTGTGAAAGGTGGTTACAGGTAGGGCAGAGATGACACAAATTAAAGCGCTGTTATTTGATGTGTTTGGAACGGTTGTTGATTGGCGCAGCTGTGTTAGCGCAGAGATTGAACATATTGCCAAAAAATATGGTGCAGAGGTAAACGCCTCAGAGATGGCAGATGCGTGGCGAGCCCGCTATCAACCCGCAATGGAAGAAATTCGCCAAAACAAACGCTCCTTTGAGATATTAGATATCTTACACCGTGAAAATCTGGATCATGTTCTGGCATCCTTCGGCCTTGATGAGGTCAGCGAGGCAGACAGGGCCGCGCTGAATTTATGCTGGCACCGCTTGCAAGGCTGGCCAGATAGCGCAGAAGGCTTAAAAGCCCTAAAGCGTCGGTTTATTCTGGCCACCCAATCCAATGGAAATATCGCACTTATGGTAAATATGGCAAAGGCCGCAGATTTAAACTGGGATGTCGTGCTAGGAGCCGAGGTAACAGGATATTATAAACCGCGTCCAGAAGCCTATGACAGAGCCTGTGCAGCCCTTGGTCTGCCTAATGAGGCATGTATGATGGTCGCTGCCCATAATGATGATTTGGTAGCCGCGCGCCAGCAGGGGATGAAAACAGCCTTTGTGTGCCGCCCAACCGAACATGGGCAAGGTCAGACAAAGGACCTAAAACCAGCCGAAGATTGGGAATATATAGCTACCAGCTTTATCGATCTGGCTTCTCAACTAAAATGTCAATTATAGTATTTTAATTATTGAAACATATATAATTTATTAAGTTACAACAAATTTTCTGTTTAAAAATAACTTGCCAGTTCCAGAAGTTTGCCGTTTGCTGAGAGAATACGCCATAATGTGATTACAGGGGAAATGGAATGATATCGGTATTTTTACAGAATTTGGCGGTGATATTAGCCAGCTTATTGGTGCTGGGAAATCACCGGGCTGATTATACATTATACATTGCTATAGCAGCGATTGTGCTGACCAGTATTCGTTTGATGTTTACCAAAGGTTCTGGGTCGGCAAAAGTCAGTCTGTTTCTTATCCAGGGTTTCATTTTTGCTTTTGCCATGTGGTATATTTTGTTTCCAAGCAGGTTTATTGATATTTTGAACGCATTTTAAGATTTTCTTCAAAGAAATTTTCCAGAAAATAGGGTGAGATATGAGTTTGTGGAAAGGTCAGGCATTTACGGTCAGCCATGCAGATGGCACCGGCACCGCCACCGGGGGTTTTGAGGGCGGGTTACGTGCCTTTTTTGAATATCGTAATTTGGGTATTAAACAGGCGACAAACGGCCAGTTCGTGGCGCATGTGATACGGGCGGTTCCCGGTCGTCATGCCGAGCCGCAATGGCATACCCATGATTTGGAATTTCAAATGGTCTATATCCTGAAGGGCTGGGTCATTTTTGAATATGAAGGTCAGGGCGAGATTACCTTGCGAGAAGGCTCTTGCGTATTACAGCCGCCCGGAATTAAACATCGCGAGGTCACCCATAGTGACGATTTGGAGTTGATTGAAATTTGTTCGCCTGCCAGCTTTGAGACCGAGATGACAGAGCCGCCAGCTACAGATTAAAACTTGCTGTTGCAAGGCTACAAACCAGCAGCCCTGCCATGGTGAAATTAAATATCCTCAGATGCCGACGATTTTTCAGCAATCTGCCAAACAGGCTGCCTGCATAGGCCCATAGAAGGGTGGATGTAATGGTAACAAAAGCAAAGATAAGCGTGATAAATATCGTGGCTACATACAGGCTTTCTGCCTTGCTGGCATAGGTTGTCACAGAGGATATGATAACGATGACCGCCTTTGGATTAATCGTTTGAAAGAGCATGGCTTGAAGAAAATTTATAGGGGTGGTTTGCACCTCCACCCCTTCAGGCGGCGCAGCGGTGGCGATTTTATAGGCCAGATAGAGCAAAAACAGCAGCGAAAACCATCTGGCAGCTTCCATGACGCCTGGCAGCGCTGCAAACAGGCTGGCCAGCCCCAGACAGGCAAGTATAACCAGCGAGACAAAGCCAATGGTAATTCCGGTGATATGCGGCAAGGTGCGCTTGAGGCCGAAATTGGCCCCCGACGCGGCCAGCATCAAATTATTCGGGCCCGGGGTGAACGCCGCGATACTGGCAAAAATGATAAATCCAAACAGAGAGGCAGTATCCATTATATCGGTATTCTCGCCAGCCAGAACGGTATAATACAGGCTAATCCATGCGAAATAATCATGTCGATAGCCAGCCCCGGTAAATTAACCTTTGCGTTAAGTTAACTATTATAGTGGGCTTTTACAATACAACCGACATCATGCGGCCATAACAGGGTACAGATTTCTTGGGCCCGTGTGATCGCTAGCGTGGCTTTTGTCTGCAACCGATAGGCAGGGGCGGCCCTTTGCGTGTCCGTGCTGTCACTTTGTCCCACAATTGTTGGCAGGTCATGCGCGGTAATCTGCAGCTGATAGGCCGAAAATAGCTTGGCAAAACGGCTTTCTAAAAGGGCTTTGCGTTGCTCTGCCTGTGCAATATCGGTGAAATCACCAAAACTCGCATAGATTTTAGCTATTTTCGTTTCGTTGTCTGGCAGGGCAGGCAAAATCAGGCTGACAGGCAAGATAAGCGGTGTGGCTTGCTGCTGGGCAAGGGTTAAAACAGGCGGGGCTGTCGGCGGTGTGTTGGCGGCTGGAACTGGCTTTTGCTTGGTCGGCATATCGCTAGCAACCATATCGCTGGCAGGCCGGGTTGGTGCGGCTGGAACGGTTTTTTGCGAGCCAGCCTGTGCAACCTGTGCAGTCTGCTCGTTCTGGGCGGATGACACAGGGGCGGGGCGGGCGACCTTAAATGATGGGCGCTCTGGCGGGGCAACTGGAAGAGAGTTAACTATGCTTGCTTGCCGGCTTTCGGGGGATTTTGGTGCCTGTGCCTGTGTTTGTGCCTGTGTTTGTGCCTGTGCGGGTGCCTGAACTGGTGCGCTATCTGATGTTTCAGCTGATTTTGGCGTCTCGGCGCTCGCAGAGGAACGCGGCATGGTTACCGAAAAACTGACACCCCCGCCAAGTGCCAGAGTGACAGGAGCATCATTTGCGGGTTGTTGTGTTTCTGTATCTGAGGTTTTAGCTGAATTTCCATCCGAATTTTCAGGCGCCGATATCTTTGGCTTTGTTTCTGTTTTGGCCAGTTTTGCGGGCGCGTCGTCAATTTTGTCCGGCGCAGAGGATACAGCTTTCACAGGATTGGTGCTTGCAGAAAAAGGGCCATCCTGTGCAGGAGGCGTTGTTTTACGCGGGCCGGCCAGTGTGGCAATTTCGGCTTTATTTTGCGCGTTTGGGTTATCTGCTACCGCGCGAGGTTCTGATGCTATCAAATAGGCCAGCTCTGGAAATTTTTTGCGGATTTGTGCATCGCCTTGCTTAAACAGCAACGCACATTGCGTTTTGATAAGGCTGGCAACTTTTTCCTGCCCCAATTTCAGGCTGTTTTGTACCTGATTATCGGGCTGTGATTCTGGCGAGGTCATCAGCGCGGCTAAAACCCAGTCACGATATTCCGCGATAAAGGTTTCAATATCCTCGCTAGCGATATCTTTATCAAATTCCATCATCACCGCTTTGCCAATGACGGCTCCGGAAAATTTCCGGCGCTCTTGCCAAAGCCTGCCCATATCGGGATTTAGCACGCTTTGTGATTCCATCAGCGAGGCAAAACTGGCACAAATTGCGCCCTGTTCTGCCAGATTACCATAGCTTTTCCATGATTTCAGGTCGATATTTGCCTGTGCCGTGACAGCGCCAAGCGACATCCCCACTGAAAGCAATATAGTTAACCATATGTTTTTCATCACAAAACACCATAGAAACAGCTGGATTTTCCAGTCAGTATCTTCTTTTTTGCAAGATTGATGCCTGTTTTGCCCTGTATTCTAGCTGAATTGCAGCGCATCTGCTGCTGCGCGTATCAGGGCACGTGCCTTGTTCTGGCATTCTTCATATTCTGATTGCGGAACCGAATCATAGACGATGCCGGCTCCGGCCTGAATATGCATCTCGCCGCCCTTTAGAACAGCGGTACGCAGTGCAATACAGGTATCCATTTCCCCTGTGGCAGAAACATAGCCAATCGCCCCGGAATAGATACCCCGCATGTCTGGCTCCAGCTCGTCAATAATTTCCATTGCCCGAATTTTAGGCGCGCCGGAAACCGTGCCAGCGGGAAAACCAGCTACCAGCGCATCCAGCATATCGCATTCGGGGCGGATTTTACCGCGCACTTCCGAGGCGATATGCATAACATGGCTGTAGAGTTCTATCTGGAAGTTGGAGACAACACGCACCGTTCCGGGTGCGGCGACACGGCCAACATCATTACGCCCCAAATCCAGCAGCATCAGATGTTCTGAACGTTCCTTGATATCGGCCATCAGGCTTTCTGCATGGGCGGTATCTTCTTCTTCTGTTGCCCCTCTGGGTCGGGTTCCTGCGATCGGCCGGATAGTGACTTCTTCATCACGCAGCCGCACCAGAATTTCAGGGCTGGAGCCAACAATTGCCAGATCCCCTAGATTGAAATGAAACAGAAAAGGAGAGGGGTTAAGCCGCCGCAAACTGCGATACAAAGCTAATGATGGCAAGGCAAATGGTATGGTGAAGCGCTGGGAGAGCACCACCTGAAAGATATCCCCTGCGGTGATATATTCTTTGGCACGGCGAACCATATCGAAAAAGCGGTCTTTGGTAAGATTGCTTTTTGGTTCTGCCAGTTCTGATTGTTTGGGCAGCGATACAGGCGAGGGCAAGTTGCCGCGCAGACAGGTTTCTGTCTCATCCAGTGCGATTTGTGCGGCCTGCCATCCATCTTCTGCTGTGCTAAAGGCGCTGGCCCTAATCTGATAGGCAAGGGTGATGGTATCTGCCAGCCGGTCAAAGATGGCCACAACAGAGGGGCGCATCATGGTGCTGTCATATACATCCAGCTTGTCTGGATTATTATCTGGCAGTATCTCCACATGGCGAATCATATCATAGCCCAGATAGCCAAACAGCCCGGCGGCCATTGGCGGCAGGGGCGCGGTGCTGGGCATGGCACTTTCTTCCAGCAAGGCCCGCAAGCTGTCCAGAGGATTGATATCTTCCTGTTTTACAAACGCATCTGGCTGTGTAGCCGGGGCACGATTAATAAAAACCTCTCGTCCGCGTGATCGCCAGATAAGGTCAGGCTTTATTCCAATAACCGAAAAACGGCCCCGCACTTCGCCGCCTTCAACTGATTCCAGCAAACAATGATGCGTTTGCCCCTCAGCCAGCTTTAGCATCGCCGCCACAGCGGTCTGTGTATCGGCAACAAAGCTGCGGTAAATAATCTGATTCGTTTGCTCCGCAAATAGCGTGTTGCAGGTTTCCCGATCATTATGGGCAAGCTCTAATGCGAGACTATTCATAGGTTTTGTCCATCCCTTGCGGGGGTTATGACGTGGTTTAGCGCGATGTTTGACCAATCAAAAGCTGTTGCACAGCAGCGGTATTAATCTCCAGAGCGTGCTTTTCTGAAAGGGTGATAACCAGCGCAGAAGACAAATCTGCCTGTACCAGATTATCCAGCGTGTTGGCGATTTGCGTCTGCAGGCTATTGCGGCTTTCTGCATCTGCGGCGATCACCTCATCTGTACGCACCAGAATAACACTGTCCCCTGTTTCCACCAGCGTTGCCTCATCTTTGTTTTGGGCAAAGGCGGCATCAGCTATCAGGTTGGCGGCTTCGTTATCCAGACCGGTTCCGGTGCGGGTAAACGCAGAAGAAGGCGTGATATCTGCAAGGGTGTTTTGCGTATTTTGCAGCCCGTTATCTGCCTCTGCTTTGGCACTTGCCAGCGCTTGTATCTTTGTCCAGTCGGCAACCAATCGGCTACGCACCTCATCGAGACTACGCTCGCGTGCGGGTTTCTCGTCTACAGGCTGTAGCACGAAAAAGCTGTCATCTGCACTGGCGATAACCTGGCTGACCTCATCTAAATCCATCTCCCAGCCTTGCGCGAGGAACTGGCTGTCACTGGCAAGGTCAGCAAAGGCATTTTCCATCAGATTGCCATCAATATCACGGCCATTTGGATCGATATCCGTGATCATATTCACAGATAGATTAATGCCGGCGGCGGCCTCGGCCAGCGTTGCCCCGGAACCAAGGCTATCTTCCAGCTGGTTTATCAGATCATATACCAGATCAATGGCGTTTTCATTGCGTAGCGTTGCTTCAATTTGCGGGCGTACATCTGCAAGCCCCAGCTCTTCACCTGCCTGAATATCGTCAACCACCAGCAGGTGATAGCCGAAAACTGACGCCACAGGGCCGGTGACGCTGTCTTTATCCGCAGTGAATGCGGCCTCGGCCAGCTCGCCATCCAGATCCTCTCTTGTAACGGTGCCTAGCTGGGTATCTGCCGCGCTCCAGCCAAGGGTTTCCTGTGCAACCTCTGCAAAGTTTCTCCCTGTATTCAGCAGGGCTTGTGCATCCAATGCGCCTTGCTTATCTGTAAATACCATTTGCCGAATTTCCCGGCGCTCTGGCGTGATAAATTCATCCCGGCGCAGATCAAAAGCCTGAACCACTTCCTCATCTGCAAGGGTAACCTGGCTTTCCACCTCATCCGGGCTGACCAGCACAACCTTAAAGCTTCGCAAATCAGGGGCATCATATCCCGCCTTTACTGTTTCATAAAATTCGGTCAGCTCAGCCTGGGTGGGCGGGGTGATAGATTCTGGACGGGCAGGGTAGGTTTTAAGCGTTACGACGCGCTGTTCCAGCTGGTAATCAGCAATGGTTTCGGCCATCTTTTTGCCGCCCCGCGCACCGCTGGCCAGCGCCGCCTCTATCTGTTCCTGCAGTAAAACAAAATCCAGCCGACGCAGATAATCCTCTTCTGTCAGGCCAGATTGGGCAAGGGTCTGTACAAACCGCCCTTGCGAGAACTGTCCCAGCTCATCTTTAAATGATTCTGTATTCGCAACTGCCTGGCGCTGCATGTCTCTGGTCGCGGTCACGCCAATAGAATCAGCTTCTGCTGCGAACAGGGTGCGGCGGGCCAGCGCGCCCATTACCTCGTTCAGCAACCCTGCCTGTATCGCTTCACCTGCTGACATGTTTAATCCCAACCCGCGCCGTGAGCGCTCAAACTCGGTTGCCGCCTCTGCCAGCGGAACCGAACGGTCTGACGCCTCAATCGCCTTGTTGCCTGAGGAAAACAAGCCTGTTGAAACATCGCCAATTCCCCAAATAGCGAACCCTCCTGCGAGAAAAATCAGAAAGAATTTCATTACTGGCTTTTTTGCCCCTTCGCGCATTGAACGTAACATGTCTTATCCTTGTGGCACGGTGAGTTGAACAATCTGAGTTTCACAGTAACATCAGAACTGGTCTAACGTTCGTAAATCAGCCACACTATAGTGAATAGAACAGGCGAACTGCAAACCAAAAACGAAGAATAGGTGGGATATTTTATGATTATTGCCGGGAATTGGAAGATGAACCCGAACTATCAGGCCGCCTCGGCGTTGTTTGATGCGCTTGCCCACCATTTGCCAGAAACAAATAGCAGGTGCGAAATTGTCTGTTTCCCGCCAAGTTGCTATCTCACTATGGCGGGAGAAAAGCTGGCGAAAACAGATATTAGCTGGGGCGCGCAAAACTGCCATCAACAGGAAAAAGGGGCGTTTACCGGCGAGATATCTGCCCAGATGGTTGCAGAGTTTGGCGGCAGCTGGGTTCTGCTGGGCCATTCCGAGCGCCGTGAATATTATAGCGAGAGCGATGCGCTGGTCAGTGAAAAGCTGGCAGCTGCCCTTGCAGCGGGGCTGCGACCTGTTATCTGTGTTGGCGAGCCGGAGGCGGTGCGGGTCAGGGGCGCGCAGGATGAGTTTGTTCAAAAACAGCTGGCAGCCAGCCTTGAACATATAGCTAAATTAACTGCCGAGGCCCAAAAAGCGGCACTTTCCCGTCTGGTTATCGCATATGAGCCTGTATGGGCTATTGGCACTGGCCAGGTCGCCAGCCTGCAGGATATTGCAGAGATGCATAAGGGGCTAACCGCTAAAATAGCCTCTCTATTTGGCAGTAATTTGCCACAAGCAGGGGTGCCAATTTTATATGGTGGGTCTGTGAATGCAGAGAATGCACAAGAGATACTGGCAATAGAAGGGGTGTCCGGCGCGCTGGTAGGCGGGGCATCGCTAAAGGCAGATGCTTTTTTGTCTATCTGTCTATCTGCTGGATAAAATATCGTCATTTCTCTATAAGGGTGCATTTTTTTCTTTACCAGCATAGCAGCAATTTGTTAGGAAAAGCCATCATGGCGGGTGTCATGATTATTCTTTAAATTTCAGACAGTCGATAACCGTTATGACAACCATTTTGCTGACGATACATATTATTATTGCAATTGCTTTGGTCGGCACTGTGTTGCTGCAACGCAATGAAGGCGGCGGTCTTGGTATTGGCGGCTCTTCTGGCGGCGGGTTTATGACTGCCAGAGGCACAGCTAATTTGCTGACCCGTACAACTGCCATTCTAGCTGCGATGTTTTTTGCTACTTCTATCGGGTTGGCTATTATAGCCGGTGCAGGTAACGAGCCTGTATCTATCGTTGATGAAGTGCTGAATACCGCATCGGAACCTGCACCTGCGCCTACTGGCCCAG
>JBMZFK010000047.1:5251-13225 GCA_049615365.1 Puniceispirillaceae bacterium (SeqCode) | reverse complement strand
AGTGACCACATTTTGCCCTGCCGCCAGCAAATTTGCATGGGTTAGCACCACCCCTTTCGGATTGCCTGTAGTGCCAGATGTATACATCAGAATGCCCGGGCTATCCGGGCTGGCGGGTGTAAAGCTGTCATCTCTGGTGGCCAGCAGCTCTTCTGGCCAGATAGGGCCATCTTCTGGATGCAGCTCAATAATCCTGAGCGAATGATCCAGCCCCTCTACCGCTTCATCAACCAGCGAGCGGCTTTCTGGCGCGCAAAATATCAGCTCTGCCTGACAATGATTCAGCACATAGCGCATCACCTTTGACCCTGCCACCAGATTTAGCGGCGTCGCCAGATAGCCAGCCGTAGTTACCCCCACCATTACCAGAGCCGCAGATACAGAATTCGGCGAGGCAATAGCAATGCTGGCCCCGGCCCCTACCCCGCTACCCGCCAGAATGGCAGCGATATCGCGGGTGATATCCGCAGCTTCTGCCCAGCTTACCTCATATCCTGTTTCTGGCGAGATTAACCAGCTCTCATCAGGCGCGGCTTTTTTATTTTCAGCGATTTTTTGCCAGATAGCCTGTGTCATTTCCCATATTTATCCCAATAGGCTGAAAACATCTCATCAAGTTCAGGTTTGTTTTCAGGAATAACTCTTACCACATTGACTTTGTTAATAAAATGCGTCCAGTTTAAATTCTCATCAATAGAGTTTCCGCCCCAGCTGCCACATCCCATCGACAGGGAAAACGGCATCCCGTTATTAAAGAACCCGCCAGTTGCAAAACAATGCGCCTGATTAACAATGATACGGCAGCTTTGTGCCTTCATCGCCAGCTCTCTTGCACGTGCATCCATTTGCGAATGCAGGCCAAGAGAATGCCCTGCCCCCAGCACAGACTGAATTTGCACCGCCTTTTGAGTTGCATCAGCAAAATCATCAGCGCGGAACAGGGTAAGAAAACGTGACATTTTCTCTGAGGTAAGCGGGCTTTTCAGATCAATTTCCGATTGCGGAACCACCAGGAAAGAGGTGTTTTCATCTGCCCTGTCTTGCACCCCTAACGCCGCTATCATCACATCAATATCTTTGGCCAGCAATGTGGTGGTCATCTTGCCATCCTGCCAATGGGTATCGCGCAGGCGTTTGACTTCTGCCTCGCTCAGAAATAACCCGCCCTGCTCGCTCAGGGCGGTACAGACATCATCATAAACATCAGATACCGCAATAACGCTATTCTCGGAACTGCAAGAGGTGGCATTATCAAAGGTTTTTGAGGCGGCAATTTTTGACGCTGCAGCTGACAGATCTGCGGTTTCGTCAATAATGGTGACGACATTGCCTGCGCCCACCCCTATCGCCGGGGTACCAGAGCGATAGCCTGCACGCACATTATTTTGCGAACCGGTTACCACGACCAAATCGGCTATTTGCATTAATCTCTCGGTCTTTGGCTTGCTTGGCGGGGCGGGAACAAATTGTACCAAATCATCTGGCAGGCCCAGCTTTTGCAAACCCTGATGGATATAACCCAGCAATTTCAGACCCGGCTTCACCCCCTTGGGGCTTGGCGCAATGATAATGGCATTGCCGGTTTTCAGCGCATTGATAATGTTATTAACAGGTGTGGCTAACGGGTTGGTAGAGGGTACAATCGCCGCAATAACCCCTTTCGGGCGGTAATAGACAGACAGCCCTTTTTCCGGATCATCTGTGATATGGCCGATGGATTTCACCCCATGCAGATCGCGCAACAACCCCAATGTTTTATTGTGGTTTTTCTTTATCTTGTCAGCCACATTACCTAGCCCGGTTTCGGCCACGGCCAGGCTCGCCAGCTCGGCATTGCGTTCCGGTTCCATCAGGGCCCAGGCAACCGCGCGGCACGCATTGTCATATAGCTCCTGACTGCCCATTTCCTCATAGGTTTGCTGGGCAATACGCGCCCGATGCACAACCTCATCTATTACGGCTACGTCACTATCATTCATGTCTTTTGCCTATATTTTTTAGGGTTAGGATGCAGATGATTTTTGCTTTATGCCCTGAAACGCCTGATAGATGCTAAAGCCGAGCGTTAAAATGCCAGCCAAAATCAAAAGACTACAAATCGGGCGCGACAAATAGGCGAATATATCATAATGCACCATTTGCATGCCTTGCGCAAAATTCTGTTCGCCAATCTTGCCCAAAATAATGCCCAGCACAATTCCCGGTATCGAATAGCCAGAACGCCGCAGAAGAAAACCCAAAATACCGGCAACAAACATGACCACCACATCTAGAACCAGACCGCGACCAATATAGGACCCGATACTGGCCAGCAGCAAAATCATTGGCGCTAAAAACTGGAACGGTATCTTCAGCAGATACATAATCGTCTTGGTTTCCATTACCCCGATAATCAGAATAGATAAATTGGCATAAAACATTGCCGCAAACACAATCCAGATAAGGTCTGGAGAGTTATAAAATACCAGCGGGCCAGGTTCCAGATCATGCATCTGGAATACCGCCACCATCATTGCGGTTAACGCGCCGCCTGGCAGGCCAAGCGCCAGTAACGGGATCATCGCCGCGCCAGTGGCCGCATTATTTGCCGTCTCCGAGGAAATAACCCCTTCCATGTTCCCTTTACCAAAGCTTTTCTTGTCTTTTGACCAGCGCACCGCCTCGCCATAGCCCATAAACGCGGCCAGCGTCGCCCCGATACCCGGCAAAATGCCACAGAAAAATCCAACCAGAATAGAACGAATAACCGCGATTTTATACCGCCATAGCTCCAGAATGGTTGGAAAGCTCATCCCGACTGGCGGGGCGTCATATTTGCCAGTCACCTTTTTCTCTGCCTGTACAAAAATTTCAGACACAGCAAAAAAGCCCAGAATAGCAGGGACAAAGGCAATACCAGCTGCCAAATCCGCAAAGCCAAAATTATAGCGCTCAATCCCGCCTACCGGATCCTGACCAATGGTGGCCACCATCAGCCCCAGAAGAACCGATAGCCAGCCTTTCCAGATGGTACGCCCGCCTACAGAGGACGCCACTGCCAACCCAAAAAACACCAGCGCAAAAATCTCTGGTGGCCCGATATTACGGATAGCCCATTTTGCCAGAGGTTCTGTTGCCGCCATCATCACCAGAGCCGAGCTTATCCCGCCAATAGCCGAACATAGCACCGCCGCACCTACAGCCTTGCCTGCCCGTCCCTGTTTTGTCATTGGATAGCCATCAAAGGCGGTTGGCGCATTTTCAGGCGCGCCCGGAATATTAAATAAAATCGCCGTAATCGCCCCACCATAGGTACCGGTACAGTAAATTACCGCAAATAACATAACCCCCTGTGCCGGCTCTAAATCCGAGGTGAACGGCAACAAAATAGCGGCAAGGGTGAGCATGCTGACCCCGGGTATGGCCCCAAACAACATGCCGCCAATCACACCAAAAACAAAAATCCCGATGGTAAATGGATCGCCAAAAAGGGCAGCACTACCTGCTAAAAAATTCTCAATCATCACAACCTACCATAAATCCATCTGCTGCCATCTGGTATTCATCCGCAGCATGAAGGCACTGAAATCATAGAATGGAGACATATTGCCCTGCGGCAAAGGCGCATTCAAAATAACCATAAATATCAACATAATAATAACATATATTGAGATGGTAACTATAATAATTCGGCGCAGATTACGCTCACCAAATATATAGACAATCGCGGCAATAAAAAACGGTGTCGCAGAATAAAACCCAACCGGCTTCAGAGATAGCGCATAGACAAACGGAACCCCTAGCGCTGCAATTACCCGAAAGAAGGTATGCAGATCATAGGGTGTTTTTTCGCTTTCATCATCGGCGATACCTACCCGCCCCTGCTGGATAGAATGGCCCTGATAATAGCCATAGGCAATATTCCCCCCCAGAACCAGCAACAATAACAGCAGTACCGTACGCGGCCACCCGGTCGCGCCAAATTTATAAATTTCAATCGGCTGATTAAATTCGAAAGAGGCGATAAAAAATACAATAAAGAATAAAAGCCACACCCCAGCTTCGATTAGATGTGATCGGTCTAACTTCCCCATTACAGACCCCAATTTTTCTCGTTAGAAATATATGAAAAGCGTTTCACACTATCTGAAACTGTAAATAACAGCCTGATATATCGAAAAAAATTTCCAGATATCATCAGGCTGTTATCAGAAAAGTGGTTTACTTAACTTCCAGGCCCATTTGCTTATATACCTCGCGATATTGCGGGATAGTTGCATTGATAAGCTCAATAGAACCAGCGGTATCACGATAGCTGTCAATCACGGTCATAAACTTTGACTCGTTAAATTTCTGATAGCTATCTTCGCAATAACCGCGCTGGAATGCCCACTGCAACCATTTCACACGATCCTTTGGTGCATCTTTATGCACATAGAACCCTCTGAAACGCAGAAGCGGTTCGAAATCCATGCCCATTTCCATGTGGGTAGGAACATCCGAGAACACGCCCGGACGTTCGTTAAAAATGGTCAGGATTGGCTTAAAGTCGCCTGAATCAAGGAATTTACGAACATCACCTGGCTGTTCAAACAGCGCATCAACCTGACCGCCAAGCAAAGCACCATAACGCGGGGCCCCCTTATCAAAGGAAATCTGCTGGATGCTCATCCCAGTCGCATCGGTAATGAACTTCATGGTTACCCGTTCCATAGACCCTTCTTTGGACACGTTAGCAATGGTCGCTTTACCATTCTGGGCTTTCACCCATGCAACAAAGGATTTCCAGTCTGTGTAACGGGTTTCGTTTGTGCGGATATAAATCTGCGAGAAGGTTACTTGTGAGGTCACAAGCGGGATAAGGTCAGACGCAGGGTTCGGGCGACTGGAATCAAGGGCATGGGCTGATGAGGCATCATCAATATGCTCCAGAACGCTGTACCCATCTGCTGGCGCCGCCATATAGGCCGTCATACCAACGGTACCTGAACCCCCCGATTTGTGGTCACGATTAATCGAAACCCCTGTAAGAGAAGTTACCGCTTCTGCCATCGCTGCGGCAACCTGGCCTGAACCACCTGCAGGGCCATAAGGCACGATCATTGTTAGGGCGCGGTCTGGAAAACCACCTGGTTTGCTCATACTTGCTTCTTTGACCTTACATTCAAAGGCACTAGCTGAGCCAGCTATCGCAACCAGGCCAGCAGCCAGACAGGCCACTTTGATAGAATTTTTCATTTTCCTCTCCTGTATTACATTTATGTCTGTATCTCAGCATGAAATGAGAAACCAAAACAAACAAAAAATTTAAAAAAAATTACTCATTTTTTGGTGAATGAAAATAGCAAAATAAATCAATGCTATTTCAAGATAATGCCCGTCTCTCTCCGGCATTCTGAACATCGTTTTTTTGTGAAAATGTTAGAACTTGGCAAAACTACAAACTGATTGCACAATATATTCCCTGATTAAGTTGACGGGATAGGCAGACTGGCTCTGGTTCGGCATTTAGGCGGAGAGTGTTTATGGGCTTTTATCTGGCAAAATTATTAATGACCTCGGCGCTGATCGTATTGATAAGTGAGGTGGCAAAGCGAAGCGATAAATTTGGCGCGCTTATCGCCGCCCTGCCCTTGACCACCTTGCTGGTCATTTCCTGGATGTATATTGAAAATCAAACCGATAAAAAAATTGCCAATCACATGGTGCTGACCTTTTATTTTGTTCTGCCAACTCTGCCGATGTTTTTACTTTTTCCATATTTAATCAGCAAATTAGGGTTTCCAGGCGCTCTGGCTAGCGGAATTATCCTCACCGGGGGGCTGCTATATCTGTTTGATCTGGGCTATCAAAAATTTGGATTTAATATCTTATAATTCAACACCCAATATAAGGGCTACTTCCCATGCATATGATCACTGCTATCTTGTTCTTTATCAGCATCGCCTCTTCTGCTTTTGCACAGCAATGGACGATTGGCCTGTTTTGTGAATCTGTCTCGCCTGACAAACGATTAAATAATTTTTTCCTGATAGATTCGCAAAAAGAACAGATGCGCGTTGCCTCTTTTAATGCCGATAAGGTGAGCTTTGTCATGCCGGCTATTCGGCTGGATAAAACTCCGGATGAACTGGTGAATCGAAAATCTGGCCTGACCCTGAATCGCAAGACTCTGGAAATGAAATGGCGCAATCGCAAAAGCGCCTGCCAGCTAAAAAGCTTGGAAGAGCTGGATAAATTAGCCGAAGATCATCTGAATTTCTTGCTGAAAGACAATAAATTATAAGATTTCTGCCAGAGGGTTTATCCCCTTACCTGTAAACCCGCTTTCGCAAATTACAGATTACTGCCTTTAGTCCCTGCCCAGCTGGCAACTAATCGTGCCAAGAGAGCCAAAATCAGCGACAACCAGACAGCCAGGCTTAATCGCCATGGGCAGGGTTGTGGTACCTGTTGTCACAAATTCGCCCCTGGTCAGGGTGATATTCTGCTCAGAAAGCTCATTCACCAGCCAGGTCATCGCAATGCGCGGACAGCCAAGAACATTTGCACCTGCACCGTCATATTCTGTTTCTGCCTGCCCGGAGGAGCCAGATACCCTGGCCTGCACCAGATGGGCAGATAAATCCAAATCGCGCCAGCTATCTGGTACTGCTGAGCCCATCATAAATTTATGCGCACACGCATTATCAGCTATCAGCTGGGCCTCGCCTGCACTGGCAAAATCTGCAAAACGCGAATCTGGAAATTCCAGCCCCAGATGCAGGCTGGAAATTTCTGCCATCACTTCATCCTGGCTATAGGGCGTGCGGCGCGGCGATATATCCCGGCCAACACAAAATACAAATTCTGCCTCGGCGACCCGCATATGATTGCTGCCAAATGGGGCTGGCGCCCGCTCTTGTAAAAGCATGCTCGACAAAATACGGCCAGCAATCGGCCCGTTAAGGCCAATATGGCGCTGGCCAGCCTGGCTGGTAGCCGCAATTTTCCAGCCTAGTCTTTTATCAGCTTTATCTGTCTCCAGCATGGCTTGAATTTGATAGCCCTGTGCGCGATTTTGGGGTCGCATCGCCTCTGGCAAGGTCTCCAGCACGGTGCCTGCCTGTCTATGCTGATGTAATATCTCTGCTGCCTGCCGGACTAAATCTGTGTTCATCTGCCTGCTTTCCTTTTCAGTGGTGCCTGTTCCCTGCCCTTCACTTGGCCCTTCGCCTATCATGTCCAGTGTTCAACATCCCTGCCACCTTGTGCAAGAGGCAAAGAAGAACAGGACAGAACGCTGGCAGATTTGCTATGGTGACATGAAACAGCCCTTTTATGCCCTTACTTGCCTGTAGAGAGCCTGACAATATGCCGATTATTTATATTGATGCCGATGCCTGTCCTGTAAAGGCTGAGGCCGAACAGGTTGCTACACGACATAACTGGCACTTAATTATGGTCAGCAATGGCGGTATTCGCCCCTCGCAAAACCCGCTTGTACAGCTTGTTATTGTGTCTAGCGGGCCAGACGAGGCAGATAAATATATAGCTGATCAGGTGATTACAGGCGATATCGTGGTAACAAATGATATTCCGCTGGCGGCCAAGGTGCTGGATAAGGGGGCATCGGCCCTGCGTCATAATGGCGATATTCTTACTGTTGAGAATATCGGCATGCAGCTTGCCAAGCGTGATTTAATGGCAGACAGGCGCGCCTCTGACCCGTTTTTCACAGAAAGCAACCGTAATGGCAGTAAAAGCTTTTCCAGGCGCGACCGATCAGAATTTTTGAATAAGCTAGAACTTCTGGTAAGAAAATAACGACAACTTTTTTAATCATGCAGGTGAAAATGATATATTTGCGAGACAAACAGGAAAACGGTACCTGCAATAGCTGTGGCTATACCAGCTGGAAATATAAAGAAGCCGCCACGCCTTACAGCGAGGAAATCTGTCTTGATTCCAGATGCCGCTATCGGCTGGTAAATGATATGGCCGAGAGTATCGACA
>JBMZFK010000047.1:0-5151 GCA_049615365.1 Puniceispirillaceae bacterium (SeqCode) | reverse complement strand
CTTGATTCCAGATGCCGCTATCGGCTGGTAAATGATATGGCCGAGAATATCGACAGAGCTGCATGGGATCAGTTTCTTCGCCGCACTGCAGAGCCGCATTTGCTGACCGCAAAAACATAGACCTGTAAAAAGGCTATTTGTCCGGATATCTGCGCCTAAACCGGCCCTATCTGCATCCGTTGCAATTAGCTGTGATAGGCCAGCGCGATATCGGCGGCCAGGCGGGCATTATTTATCACCAGAGCCTTGTTCGCTGCCAGACTGCACCCACCTGTCTTAACGCGGATATGATCCAGCAAAAATGGCGTTACCGCCTTGCCAGAAACCCCCTCTTTTTCCGCTTGCGTCAATGCCGATGAAATAGCTGCCTGCAACTCGGCAGAGGGGATTTCATCCGCTGCAGCTATCGGATTTGTAACCAGCACGCCACCTGCCAGCCCGGCTTGCCATTTATGATGCAGCAAACTGGCAATCTCTGCTGCGCTATCCAGGCGAAGCGGCGCCGCAACCCCGGAGCCACCGCGCGACCAAAAAGCCGGAATTTCGTCACATTGATAGCCGATTACCGGCACCCCGGAGGTTTCCAGAACCTCCATTGTGAGCGGAATATCCAGAATCGCCTTTGGCCCGGCACAGACAACACAGACATTTGTGCGCGCCAATTCTGGTAAATCAGCCGAAATATCAAAGCTGGCCTCGGCGCCGCGATGCACCCCGCCAATCCCGCCAGTTGCAAAAACAGATATACCAGCTTGCTGTGCCAGTATCATGGTGGCCGCTACTGTTGTTGCGCCATCTGCACAGCTGGCCAGCACATGCGGAATATCGCGCCGGCTTACCTTTACAATATTGCTTTTCGGATCCGCTAATCTGGCCAGCTCTGCTGAGCCAATGCCAATATGCGGAACACCATCAAAAATCGCGATAGTAGCCGGTGTCACCCCTTTTTCACGCACCGCCTCTTCCAGCGCGGCGGCAATATCCAGATTATCTGGATAGGGCAGCCCATGCGAGATGATGGTTGATTCCAGCGCGACCACTGGCCTGCCGGTCTCAATCGCTTTATCCACTTCATCATTAAGTTTAATATTCATTTTTATATATCTGTTTTATATGTTTAATAGTGATTTTATATCTGGGTTTACTGCCGGCTCGCATATCAGCGTCAATGCGGATATATCGCGCGCCATATCGGCCGCCTGTTCAGGTGCCAGCCCTGCCTGTATCGCGTAAATATATCCTGCCAGCAGCGCATCCCCTGCCCCGGATGTGGTTGCAATATCCGCTACAGGCTTTGCGTCTATCTGCAGGATTTCTGCTGTATCTGCCAGCAAAAATCCTGCATCCCCCGCAGATAATAACACCCTGCCAACCCCCTTATCCAGCAGGGCCTTACATAAGGTGGATGGGTCTGTATGTTCCGGCAAGCCGGTTATGGTTGCCGCTTCCATCTGGTTGCATTTTAAAATATCTATCCGGTTCAGGCAGGTTGCAAATCGCCCCGCCTTAACCGCCGAGACGGTATCAGCAACCAGTTGGCGTGGGCCGTTCAGGCTAGCCAGATAACTGATTGCCTCAGGGACGAGATTACCCTCTATGATCAGAATTTCGGATGCCTCTATTGCGGGCTGGCATTCTTTTAAAAAGGCTGGGCTGATATCTTCTGCAAGATACATGCTATTAACCCCAGCGACCAGCTGGCCATCTGCATCAAACAGGCTAAAATACCGGTCATTTTCTGCATCCGAGGTTGCAGCTAGGCTGATATCAACCCCGGCCTCTTCAAGAGAGGCCCGTAACATACGGGTGAAGGGATCGCTGCCAAAACAGCCAATGAAAGAAACATCCATCCCCAAACGTGCCAAATTTTCAGAAATATTACGCGCTACGCCGCCAGCCTGGATACTGGTGGCGCCTGGATAGGAATCCGCACACATCCCCTGTTCAGAAGATGCGGCAGCGGCACGGCCATAAATATCGACATTTACCCCGCCAATAACCGTAACCCTGCCATTTTTGGGCTGTGTTTTATGCTTGTCAGACAACGCCACGTTCCGACAGGTTTCGCATCAGGGCAGAAATGCCAAAACGCCAATGGCTGCAGTCGGATGCGTGTTTCATCCGGTTTTGCAGCATGCCGATATCCGCGCTGGAAATAGTGACCATATCCCCTGTTTTATGGGTGAATCCCTCGCCTTTTACCCCTCTATCCTTGGTTGGGGCAAACATGGTACCTAAAAATAGCATAAACCCGTCCGGATATTGGTGATTGGCGCTGATCGTCTGGGCAACCAGATCATCTGGATCGCGGCTTATCTCCCGCATCAGGCTTTCGCCTTCCAGCTCAAAGCCATCCTCGCCTTTGATATGCAGGCGCAATTCTGCATTCCGAACCCTGTCTAGGTTAAAATTGGTATCAAACAGCCGAATAAAAGGGCCAATGACACAAGAGGCATTATTGTCTTTTGCCTTGCCCAGCAACAGCGCCGAGCGCCCTTCTATGTCGCGTAAATTAACATCATTGCCAAGAGTGACCCCTTTAATAGTGCCAGCGCTGTTCACCGCCAACACAATTTCTGGCTCAGGGTTGTTCCAGCTAGAACCGGGATGCAGGCCAGCACATGCCCCCCACCCTATCGCCGACAGGGGTTGGGATTTGGTAAAGACTTCGGCATCTGGGCCAATGCCAACTTCCAGATATTGTGACCACATTCCCTCGGCTATCAGCGCATCTTTAACTTTTTGTGCCGCATCAGAACCTGCTTCCAGATCAGACAGGCGGCTGCCAATAATGCTAAGGCACCTGCTTCTGATGGCTTCTGCACGCGCCGGATCCCCTGCTGCCTGTTCTTCGATAACCCGCTCAATCATGGAGCTGGCAAAGGTTACCCCGCAGGCTTTTACTGCCTGCAAATCACATGGCGCCAGAAAATGCATTTGCGCCAAATCTGTGTCCTTGGCCAGACTATTTTCCATCAGCGCAGAAATCGAAATCAGCTTTTCTGCCTGTTCCAGCTGTGCGGCAACATAAAGTTCAGGCGCGTCCAATTCCAGCAAATCGCGCATGGTAGGTATCTCGCGGCTGGTAATATCGTAAAGCTGATGCTCGTGAACCGCTACCAGACAAGGCCCTTTTAGCTGAGGGTGCCATATCCGGCCTACCAATATCGCATTTTGGGCATCATCAGGTAGAATTTGCATCACATCTTGCCTCATATTTCGAATATTTTAAAAAAGGATGGTTTATGGTTACAGCATAGCGGATTGAGCAGAGAAACTGCAAATCTAATCGGCCTTGACAGGCAGGCAAAAACCCTGATTAGCAGTGCTGTATCCCGGCTTCCTGTCTTTGGGTTTTATCGCCAGCACTACCCGGAAATTCACTTGGACTCAGAATAGAGCCAGTTATCCATCTCATCACGCAGGCGAAACAATTCAGATTGCGCTGGCGGACAGATCATCTGGCGGGTCACGATAGTACCAGCAGCGACATCACAGGCAAGCTGTTGTCCAGCTGCCATATAGTAAGGCAGGGGCTGGCGCTCATCTGCCGGTCCTGCTTGCTTTAATAGAGGTTTAAGCCCATCTACCTCGTGATGGTGGTGATCGGTGATAGACAATATCTCACCCTTTTTCCAGTCACGGGTGGTGCAGGCATGCAAATCAACATGATGGTTCAGGGCTATGGCCCCTGATGGCTTGCCTAGCAGAACCGTTGATAACAGGGAGGCTGGCGCCTCAACCCCTAGCAGATGCGAGGGATTATATAATAACGCCGCGCGGCCATCATCGCTCATCGGGATCCCCTTTTCCCTCAGGATTTTCCAACTTTCTGTGCCTACGCAGTCCACCACCACATAGACTCCGCCCGCAAAGCTCTGCTCGTCGGCGCGCCGCAAACAGTTAAACACATCTACCCTGCCATGTTGGCTGAGCAAGCCGCCGCGTCTTTGTGGTCTGAACAAATTGGCAACTTCGCCAACACGGGCGTGCGGGGCATGAAATTCGGCCATATCCGGCAACAGGCCCGTATGATTACAGACAACCCCCATTTCACATAAATCCGGGACAGTTCGTTGCGGAAAATCCGCCAGCAATTGGCCGCGCCTGGCCAGTGTTGCTGCGGGATCACTTCCCATCGTCCACACTTCTTTAAAGGCGGGTACATGTTTTTCCTGACCACGCCAGCTAACCATGTCGCGCTCTGGGTGGTAGATAAAATCATATTCGCTTGATTTTCCAGCTGCCAGTACCTCCAGCCCCAGCATATTTGCCCAGGACATTAAGCCTATCAGCAAGCTGGGCTGATCCCCATCTACCGGGGTTATCAAACGCCCGGACTGTGCGGCAATATGGCTAAGATAAGGGCCCAGCACGATATCTGCTTCCTTTGTCACCATCGCCACATGATACCCGCTGGTTAGCGCAAGATTTGCGATAGAGGCCGCTGCTTCTGGCTGACCTGTCGCCTCTACAATAATATCCGCTGGCACTTCACAAAGCAGGCGATAATCATCAGTAATGACTTTTTTACCCGCCTCAAAAGCCCGCAAGGTAGATGGAACACTGTCCGCGGTGACAATATCCCCTTCGTCAATCCCCGCATCCAGAAAGGCTTTTTTTGCCAATTCAAGGTCTAGATCACATAAAAAGGGTACCTCCAGGCGGGGCATATGCTGGGCCTGATTGATAAGCGATGCACCAAACTGGCCAGCCCCCACCAGCCCGGCGATAACAACCCTGTTTTCTGTTGCAGGAAAAAAATGGTCAAAATTCATAACGACACTCTATGATTACACAAAATAGCAAAACAGAATTAAAACAGTGCCAGAAACTGGCGCTGGAAAACAGCACAAATAATGACAGATAATGAGGGGATAAAAAAAACCCGCCCAAAAGGCGGATTTTTCAAATTTATAAAATAGATTTTTATAACAGTCGTTTATTGTACGACATTTCCTCCCCAAACTTGGCTGGCCAGACATCGTTGACCTATCCAATATCGGATTGTTAGCAGAACACCAAAAAAAAACTTTGTAAAGATTTGTAAAGATGGAACATGCCGATTTTATTGACAAAATTTTGTGTAATGATTTTGGGTAGTTACAAGACCCCCATTTTTGGGCCCGGCGTCGGTGACAAGATTTGTCA
>JBMZFK010000046.1:0-13564 GCA_049615365.1 Puniceispirillaceae bacterium (SeqCode) | reverse complement strand
ATATACTCTCCCTCATGGCGAATATCTGCCTGTAGCTTGCCATGAACGGAATCATATTCTAACAGGAAAACAGCATGCTCAATTGGCCCCAGATCATTTATAGCTGCCAATTGAATAGAGCGGTCACTGCGTTCAATATGGGCGCGCAATATATTGCGTCCAATACGACCAAAACCGTTGATTGCAAACTTAAAACTCATTTCCGCTTCCCTTTTATTCCTTATTGTTTTTGCCGTTGTTCATAAACAGTTATTCTGCTTATTCTTCTTGACTTAGAACCCATGTTGCAGATAGGGCGTTGCAGCATATTTTGCGGGCATTGGTCAGGTCATTTTCATTCGCGCGGGCGATTGCCTGTTTTTTGGGCAATCCGTGGTCACGCCACCGCTGAATTAATCGTCTTTGTAGCACCTCTTCTGGCACGTCCAGCCAAATGCTGGCATCCCATAGGGGCGCTAGATCAGCCCAGCCTGGCGCGTTAAATAACAGATAATTGCCTTCAAACACCAAGATAGAGGCGGTTTCCGGTACTTTACCGCCAGCTTCAATAACCTTGTCCTGACTTCTGTCAAACGTGGGAAAATATTGCGCAGTCCTATTGATAAGGGCAGTAGCCAATGTTGTAAATCCCTGCTGATCAAATGTCTCGGCTGCCCCCTTAACCTGTAATAGCCCGCGGGCTTCAAGAACACTGTTATCAAGGTGAAATCCATCCATGGGGATAGCGCAGCTGGTCTCTCCCAGATGGGTGCAAAGTGCTGCTGCCAGGCTTGATTTTCCGCTTCCCGGCGGTCCGGCAATCGCGATGGCTATCCGGTTGCGATCGGATGCAAGCGCTGTAATTTTATCAGCAATTTCACCTGTCAGGGTCGCTTGTGTTACGGTTTTCGGACGGTGTGTTGATGAAGGCAAAACCGACTCTTCCAACGTTATTTCTTCCCCAAAAATGTAAAGTTTTCTTGCACAAAACTTTACACGCGCTAATATTAATTGCGATAGTTAAGGTGAAATTGTCAAGTTAATTTAAACTTCTGTATGGGGATATGGCGAGCGGTTATGCGGTATAAAAAAATTAAAAATATGGCCGAGTTTGCTGCGCTGATTGGTATTTCCCGCCCTACAGTTTCCAAATATTTTAATGATCCGGATAGCGTGCGCCCGTCAACCCGTGACCGGATAGAGGCGGCGTTGCAGGAATATGATTATCGCCCGAATATATATGCCATCAACCAAAATCGGCGACTGACCAAGACGATTGGTATTGTTGTTCCCTATCTGGCCGATCCCTTTTTTGCCGAGATTGCGCGTATGCTGGAGCGTCGCTGTATCGCGGCTGGCTATACCCCATCGCTGTTTTCCTCGCATGGCGAGCAGGAGCTGGAAAATAATATCTTGGATAATTTGCGCTCTCTCAAGCCGGCGGGTGTGCTGCTCGCCCCTTTGGGCCGTACCTCTGATCGAAAGCATATTGAAGCTTTTTGCCGGGACGTGCCGACTATCCTGTTTGATAGTAATATTGAAGGGGTTGGGGCGGCTTTTGTTGGCTCAGACAATTTCAGCTTTGTCTTGCAGACCGTTGAATATCTAAGCCGAACAGGCAATGTTCCCTGTTTTTTTGAGATGAAAGAGCCTGCTAATCCGAACGCCAATAAACGGCGTCTGGCCTATCTGGATATCATGCAGCGGCTGAACCTGCCGCCGCATATTGTTAATATAGCCGGTACCGGATGGAGCTTTGAAGAGATAGGCCGGCAAGGCGCGCTGGAAGTTCTTCGCGAAGATGCGCTGCCAACAAATACCGTGCTGTGCAGTAATGACAGGCTGGCAATTGGATTTTTATCTGCTTGTCACGAGCTGGGCATCTCTGTTGGCCGGGAAGAGGGCTGTGCTATTCGCGTGGCCTCGCATGATGACCACCCTTATGCCCGCTATACTTGCCCGTCGCTAACCACTGCTGCACATGATTATGAATCCGTTGCAGATTGTGCGCTCGCCACTTTGTTCAACCTTATAGAGGCTGGCGGAAACCTCGCAAAGCGTGAAGAAACTGTCTTTGCGGCGCGTCTTGTCATGCGTGATTCCGCCTGATTTGCGCATTCAGCATGTTGATAAATAATCATTTATTTACGCGCGTTAAAAAAATATTGACGCGGGCAAAGATTTTTGTTCCACTTGCTCATTAACATAACGGAGGAACAAAATGCGTTTCAATAAACTTATTTTAGCAGCAGCAGCGACGCTTTTTGCGTCTGGTGTTGCATCTGCTGAAACACTAACTATCGCGACTGTTAATAATGGCGATATGATTCGGATGCAGGGTCTTACAGATGATTTCACTGCAAAGACTGGCCACAAGGTTGAGTGGGTAACATTGGAAGAAAATGTGCTTCGTCAGCGCGTAACAACTGACATCACCACGAAGGGTGGTGCATTCGACATCATGACTATCGGCATGTATGAAACACCGATTTGGGGCAAAAATGGCTGGCTAGTGCCACTCAATGACCTAAGCGCAGAATATAATGCCGGTGATATACTGCCAGCAATGGCTGGTGGCCTGAGCTATGATGGTACATTATTCGCTGCACCATTCTATGGTGAGAGCTCAATGATCATGTATCGTAGAGATCTAATGGCAAAAGCTGGCCTGACGATGCCAGCAGCTCCTTCCTGGTCATTTATTGCAAAGGCGGCTCGTGAAATGACAGACCGTGATAATGACATCAACGGTATTTGTCTTCGTGGTAAGGCTGGTTGGGGTGAGGGCGGTGCTTTCATTACAGCTATGTCAAATTCATTTGGTGCACGTTGGTTTGATGAAAACTGGAATGCTCAGTTTGATTCAAGAGAGTGGTCAGACACTCTGAACTTCTTCAACAACATGATGACTGACTCAGGTCCTGCTGGTTTCGCTACAAATGGCTTTAACGAAAATCTTTCTCTGTTCCAACAGGGCAAGTGCGGCATGTGGATTGACGCCACCGTTGCAGCTTCTTTTGTAACAAATCCAAAGGACTCAACAGTTGCAGACAAAGTTGGCTTTGCGTTGGCACCTGATAATGGCATGGGTGTTCGCTCTAACTGGCTTTGGGCATGGGCATTGGCTATTCCTGCTGGCACACAAAAAGAGGCAGCTGCAAAGCAGTTCATCGAGTGGGCGACATCAAACGGTTATATTGAGCTAGTAGCCTCAAAAGAAGGTTGGGCAAACGTACCTCCGGGTGCGCGCACATCACTTTACGAAAACCCGAATTATAAGGATATTCCTTTCGCAAAGATGACTTTGGACTCAATCCTTTCAGCTGATCCTAATAATTCAACAGTTGACCCAAGCCCATATGTTGGGATCCAGTTTGCTGCTATTCCGGAATTTGCAGGTATTGCAACTGAAGTAAGCCAAGAATTTTCTGCAGCTTACGCAGGTCAGCAGACTATTGCAGAAGCCCTTGCAAAAGCACAGGCTCTGACAAATGACGCTATGGAAGCTGCCGGCTACCGCTAAGCTTTTCTTCCAGCAGAGGAGAGGGGGTTCCCTCTCCTCTGTTTATTTTTAAACTTATTTTTCTTAATATTATTTTTGACGTTAAGTTTTGAGGACGTGGTTCTCTGATGATTGGAGGTGTGTCTGTGGCTACACAGCATTCTCGTTCCGTTGCCCGGTTAATGATTGCACCTGCTACCATATTATTGCTTGGCTGGATGCTGGTTCCATTGACCATGACGCTGTATTTTTCGTTTAAAAAATATCTGCCGCTTCGTGGCGGTGATTTGGGCTGGGTCGGGTTTGATAACTATGTGCGCTTTATTTCTTCCAGCTCTTTTTGGCCAGCGGTAGGCACCACCCTTATCATTGTTGGCGGTGTATTATCGGTCACCGTTGTGATTGGTATTTTGCTGGCATTATTGCTAGACCAGCCCCTATGGGGACAGGGAATTGTGCGTATTCTTGTTATCGCACCTTTCTTTGTCATGCCAACAGTATCAGGGCTGGTATGGAAAAACATGTTTATGGACCCGGTAAACGGTTTTTTTGCGCATTTATGGCGTGCCTTTGGGGCAGAACCGATACAATGGCTTAGCCACGCATCGCTGCCATCATTGATTATTATTGTAAGCTGGCAATGGCTACCTTTCGCAACGCTTATCTTGCTAACTGCTATCCAGTCGCTGGATTCTGAACAGCTGGAAGCTGCTGAAATGGACGGGGCAAAGCCAATTTGGCGTTTTGGCTATATTATCCTGCCGCATTTAGCGCGGGCGATTACCGTTGTTGTGCTGATCCAAACTATCTTTTTGTTATCTATTTTCGCAGAGATCTTTGTTACAACAGCTGGGGCGTTTGGCACGAAAACCCTGACCTATTTGATTTTCCAACGGGTGCTGGAGAGCCAGAATGTCGGGCTGGGGTCTGCTGGCGGAGTTTATGCGATTATTTTGGCAAATATTGTGGCGATCTTCCTGATGCGGATTGTCGGCAAGAATCTGGACAGGTAGGGAGATTAATCTATGGCTAGAGCTGTTTCGATCCGCCGGAAATCTTTTAATACCTTCCTTGCCTGGACGATTGGTCTGTTAATTTTCTTTCCGATTTTCTGGATTTTTGTTCTTTCTCTTAAAACCGAAGGGGATGCTATCAGCACGCCCTTACAAGTGCTGACCTCTGCCTGGACTCTGGAAAGCTATTCGGTTGTGCAGGACAGATCTGATTATTTCAAACATTTTAGTAACTCGGTTATTATTGCCATTGGATCTACCTTGCTGGGTATTCTTGTCGCTGTGCCGGCGGCCTGGTCGATGGCATTTGTACCCTCCAGGCGGACGCGCGGCATATTAATGTGGATGCTGTCTACCAAGATGTTGCCTGCGGTGGGCGTTCTATACCCTATTTATCTGCTTTTTATCGAGCTGGGGCTTCTGGATAGTCGCACCGGTCTTGTTGTGGTGTTGATGCTGATTAACCTGCCGATAATTGTCTGGATGCTCTATACATATTTTCGCGAGATTCCGGCCGAAATTTTGGAAGCAGCGCGCATGGATGGTGCCAATCTGCGCGCAGAATTGCTGTATGTGCTGACCCCTATGGCAATACCTGGCATTGCCTCTACCGTGTTGTTGAATGTTATTCTGGCATGGAATGAAGCGTTCTGGACGCTTAACCTCACCGCGGCCAAGGCGGCGCCATTGACCGCTTTTATTGCCAGCTATTCCAGTCCGGAGGGGCTGTTCTATGCCAAGTTGAGCGCGGCATCGGTTATGGCGATCACACCTATCCTGATTATGGGCTGGTTCAGCCAGAAACAACTTGTTCGCGGCCTGACCTTTGGCGCGGTAAAATAGGGGACGACAGATGAAACAGATACAATTACAACAGGTATCAAAACGGTTTGGCGATATCGAAGTTATTCCGCCTCTGGATTTGGAAATCGAGGAGGGTGAATTTGTTGTATTCGTCGGGCCGTCCGGCTGTGGTAAATCGACCTTGTTGCGTCTGATTGCGGGTCTTGAGGATGTCAGTGACGGGCAAATTCTGATCAATGGGACAGACGCAACCGCTATTCTGCCAGCCAGTCGTGGTCTGGCAATGGTGTTCCAGTCCTATGCGCTTTATCCGCATATGTCGGTTCGTAATAATATTGCTTTTCCGCTGCGAATGGCAGGTCTGGACAAGGCAGAGCAGGCAAAGCGGGTGGCAGAAGCGGCAAAAGTTCTGAATCTTACAGACTATCTGGACAGGCGCCCCGGTCAGCTATCCGGTGGCCAGCGTCAACGGGTGGCTATTGGCCGGGCCATTGTGCGCGAGCCTGCCGCCTTTTTGTTTGATGAGCCGCTTTCGAATTTGGATGCTGCCCTTCGTGTGGGTATGCGCCTGGAGATTTCCGAGCTGCATAAGCGTCTGGCCACCACCATGATCTATGTTACCCATGATCAGGTTGAAGCGATGACAATGGCAGATAAAATCGTGGTATTGCAAGCAGGGGTAATTGAACAGGTCGGCAGCCCGCTAGAGCTATATCATACCCCGCACAATCTGTTTGTTGCTGGCTTTATCGGCTCACCCCGGATGAATTTGCTAACCGGCAGCGAAGCGAAAAAACATGGTGCCACCACGATCGGTATCCGGCCGGAACATCTCAGCATTTCGCCAAGGAAAGGTGAATGGGAAGGGGTTGTGGGTGTATCAGAGCATCTTGGCTCGGACACCTTTTTTCATGTGAATTGCCAGGCTTTTTCTGAACCCTTGACGGTGCGGGCAAGTGGCGACGTGCAGCTTGCTTATGGCGATAAGGTATATCTGACCCCGGATGCCGCAAATATACACAAATTCGATGATAAGGGCTTGAGGATTTAATGAACCGGCTTGCAGGGAAAACAGCGCTAATAACAGGTGCGGCGCGTGGTATCGGACGCCATTTCGCAACCGCCTATGTTCGCGAGGGGGCAAATGTTGCGATTGCTGATATTGATGTTGAAGGCGCCGCCAGAGCCGCAGAAGAATTAGGCAGCGCTGCGATCGCTGTCGAACTGGATGTGACATCTAAGGCCAGCATAGACAAGGGAATTGACAAGACAATAGAGGCGTTTAATGGCATTGATATTCTGGTGAATAATGCGGCTATTTTTTCTGCGGCACCTATTTCCGATATCACCCGCGAGGATTATCAGCATACGTTTGATATTAATGTTTCTGGAACCCTGTTTACCATGCAGGCGGTTGCGCGGCATATGATTGCCCGTAAATTGGGGGGAAAAATTATCAATATGGCCAGTCAGGCTGGCCGGCGTGGAGAGCCGTTGGTAGCGGTCTATTGCGCTACAAAGGCAGCGGTGATTTCTCTTACTCAATCTGCTGGGCTTAATCTGATTGAACATGGCATTAATGTAAATGCGATTGCACCCGGTGTGGTGGATGGCGAGCATTGGGACGGCGTTGACGCCTTTTTTGCCAAATATGAAAACAAACAACCTGGACAGAAAAAACAGGAAGTTGGGATGGCTGTACCCTTCGGCAGAATGGGAAGACCGGAAGATTTGGCAGGTATGGCCATCTTCCTTGCCAGCGATGAAGCAGATTATATCGTGGCACAGACCTATAATGTCGATGGCGGACAATGGATGAGTTAATGGTTCTTTCTATTCAGGAAACAGGCGAGGCAACGCTTAATAATAAGACCTTAAGCGGATTGCCCGAAAATCTGGATTTGCCCCGCTATGACAGGCGTCAGCTAACAGCTGGCATCATCCATATTGGTGTCGGAAATTTTCATCGTGCGCATTTGGCATGGTATGTTCACCGCCTAATGCAGCAAGGTCTGGCGCATGACTGGGGTATTATCGGCGCTGGCGTGCGCCCGCAAGATAGTCTGATGCGAGAACGGCTATTAAAGCAGGATTGCCTGACCAGCCTGATAGAGCTGGCTCCGCAAGGCAGCCAGTCGATAGAGGTGACAGGGGCGATGCTGGACTTCCTGCCAGTGGATCTGGATAACCATTCTCTTATTCAGGCGCTGGCAGATCCGCAGATCCGAATTGTCTCTTTGACGATCACGGAAGGTGGTTATTATCTGGATGTGACCTCAAACGCACTGGATACAGCCCATCCTGATATTATCCATGATGCGAAATATCCAGACACGCCCCGCACGGCATTCGGGGCGATGGTTGCGGCATTGCGTCTGCGCCGGGATCAGGGTTTGGGCCCCTTTACTGGCTTGTCTTGCGATAATTTGCAGGGCAATGGGTCTATCCTTCGTCAATCTGTTGTCGGGCTCGCTTCGCTTGGCGATCCAGAGCTGGCAGAATGGATTGACACGAACTGTACCTTTCCGAATTCCATGGTTGATTGCATTGTACCGGCTACAGGTCCTGACGAGCTGGCATTAGCCCGGAAGCTGGGCATTGAAGATGCGGCCCCGGTGACGCATGAAAATTTTCGGCAATGGGTAATCGAGGACAAGTTTTGTGCCGGACGTCCGCAATGGGATCAGGTTGGCGCGGAATTTTCGCATCGTGTAGCAGATTATGAAACACAAAAAATCCGTATTTTGAATGGTGGCCATCAAATTCTGGCAAATGTTGCTGAAATTATGGGCATCCAAACAATCGCCCAGGCGATAGGGAATCCGCTGATCAGGGCAATGTTCACAAAGATTCAGGAAGAAGAAATCCTGCCTCATATTATCGCGTTACCTAGGCAAGCTGTTCCGGAATATCTGCAATTAATCAGCGATAGATTTTCTAATGATGCCATAGTGGACACGGTTCGGCGTGTTGCTTTTGATGGGGCTGCCCGCCATGTTGGCTTTATCCTGCCCTCTTTGCGTGATGGGCTGGCCAGGGGCAGTTCAATTGAAGGCCTCACTCTGGTAGAGGCAGCATGGGCGCGCATGAGTCTTGGCACGCGTGAGGATGGCAGTGTAATTCAGGCGAATGATCCTTGCTGGCCGGTGCTGACAAAAACTGCGGCAGCTGCAAAAACAGCGCCGCGTCGCTGGCTGGAAATGGAACATATTTATGGCGATCTTGCCACCGAAGAGCGGTTTGCCGCGGCTTTTGAAAAGGCGCTTTTTAGCCTGTATAAAAACGGGGTTGAGGCAACCATCAAAGCCTATCTGGATGGTGCCAGCACCCCATAAACCACCAGATAGAGGAGATAGAGATAGCAGATGAGTTTTTATCTGGGCATTGATATTGGAACCTCCTCTATAAAGGTGATTTTGCTGGATGCAGATCAGCATCAGCACGCAGTTATCTCAAAACCTCTGATGGTCTCGCGCCTGGCTCCCGGCTGGTCAGAGCAAGCGCCAACAGCCTGGTGGCAAGAGGTGGATGCCGCGGTTACAGAAATGGCCGGGCAGCAGCCTGAAAAAATTTCAGCCCTTCGAGCCATTGGCCTGTCTGGTCAGATGCATGGGTTGGTCGCTCTGGATGGCCGGGATCACCCCCTGCGGGATGCGATATTATGGAATGATACCCGTTCCAGTGCAGAAGCTGCAGAGCTGCAAGAAAATCACCGCGAATTTGCACGCATTGGCGGTAATTTGGTAATGGCTGGCTTTACTGCACCAAAGGCCGTATGGATGGCCCGCCATGAGCCAGAGCTATTTGCAAAAATCGAAACACTTTTACTGCCCAAAGATTATATACGTTTGTGTCTGACAGGCGAAAAAATATCCGATATGTCTGATGCGTCTGGTACGCTTTGGCTGGATATTGGTCAGCGGTGCTGGTCAGAAAAGTTACTGGATATTTGCGGGTTGCGTCTGGACCATATGCCAAAATTGGTAGAGGGGAGTGAGGTGAGTGCCATGCTAAAGCCGGAGCTGGCACGCAAATGGGGCATTGCTGGCCCGGTGATTGTTGCGGGTGGTGCAGGGGATAATGCTGCGGCCGCTATTGGGCTGGGGCTAACCGCAGCTGATGAAGGCTTTGTTTCACTTGGCACTTCTGGTGTGGTGTTTACCGTTACAAAAGGGTTTGCCGAGAGAGCAGATAAAGCGGTACATGCTTTTTGTCATGCACTGCCGAATAGCTGGCATCAGATGGGGGTGATTTTATCTGCCAGTGATAGTTTAAGCTGGCTATCGGATATTACTGGCCAGCCAGTGCCCGATCTTTTGGCGCAAATGAAACCGGAAGATAGCGCTAAATGCTGGCCTCTTTTCCATCCCTATCTTAGCGGTGAGCGCACGCCGCATAATAATCCAGAAGCAAGGGGCGGGTTTTTCGGCCTATCGCGGCGCGATGATGTGGGCGATTTAACCCGCGCGGTTTTGCAAGGGGTGGCATTCGCGATGGCCGATGCCATGGCGGTACTGGAAACATCAAAAACGTCGGCGCGTCAGCTTGTCGCCACTGGCGGTGGGGCCAATAATATGTACTGGTTGACCCTGATAGCCAGCCTTACAGATTGTTCTATTGCTGTTCCTGAACATACCGATATCGGGGCGGCTATGGGGGCGGCGCGGCTGGCCATGCTGGCAGATGGACAGCCTCTGGCGGCGGTTTGCATCCCGCCAGCACTCTCGCATATTGTGCGGCCAGACGCTGAATTGGCCAGCACCCTACAGCCCGCATATCGGCTCAGCCAGAGCCTTTATGCGCACCTCTCTACAGTATAAACAGCCCGATAGTGCCATCAGTCTGGCCGTATAATCAGCGCGACAATATTCTATCTTCTCTGGCGGTGACAGTGCCTTCTTCTGTTCTTTTTTTGGAGGATCAAGGGAATTAATAGTAATAATAAATTTATTATAAGTATCTTATTTGCTATAGGTCAGGGAAGATAATCTTTGTTCAACTGAGAGCGGCGCGTTGATGTTCCCAAGTCTTGAAGCCCCTATTTATTCCATGTCGCCAATTTTGGCTTTTCTTGCGCGAACCTTTCCGGGCATCCGGATTTCTATATCCCGGCTTGAGAAAATAAAGACAGCTTCCTGGTGCAAATATGATGATGTGCTCTTTCCGTTTGTCTCGCGGTTTATGGATCGCAAGCGGTTTGTTGCCATGGCCGCCGGGGCTATCGAGTATGATGAGGTGGCCATTGCAAAACAGGTTATCAGCAAAGACGATATCCTTGTCGAATTTGGCGCTGGGTTGGGTGTCGCGGCTGCGAGAGTACACAAATTATGCACGCCAAAGGGCCATATCTGCTTTGAGGCAAATCCCCTTTTGGGGGAGTATACAAGCCAGCTTTTCAAGGTGAACAAGCTGAATATCCGCTTTGAGAATATCGCCCTTGGTAATGGGCAGACACTGCCATTTCATGCGCTGGATGACTATATTTTAAGCGCCTTTGACAAGCCGGCTGAAGGCCAGGCTTTTACCCGGATAGAGGTTGCAACTATCACGCTTGATGCCGTGATCAAAGCCCATCAGCCAACCGTGATATTCTGTGATATTGAGGGGGCAGAGCTAGATTATTTTACTTCCGACCAGTTCGAGGGGGTGAAAAAAATCGTCATTGAATTGCATCCGGAAATATATGGCAAACATGGCCTGTCTGCCTTTTGTGCCAGAATGCAGAAACACGGTTTCGCGCTCAAGCAGAAGCAAAGGCAGGCCTATTGCTTTGTTCGCCAGTAACCTGACAAAACGTAAAAAACGGCGGTAGTGAAAACAGTTATTTTTGCTTTTTCTTTCGTTTTTTATGGGTTTCCATAAAAAAGCCAAATAGCGCAAAACGGGGGCGCAATCCAATATCTGGCCGAAAGGTGCCATTGCCCAATACCGGCTGCAGAGAACGGTTCTGGTTCCATTCCCGTTTGACGATATATAACCCGCTGCCAATGATAAGCGCCGCACCAAAGATAAAGGGGGTGGTGATATCCTCGCTAAATAATAACACCCCGAAAAAACCCGCCCATAAGATTTGCGAATATTGCATGGGGGCAATCACTGACGCATTAGAGGCTTTATAGGCACCAACAATACAAAACATCGCCATAAAGCCCAGACAGGAAATCAGGGCCACCCCGCCAAGATGCGCTATTGGCATGGGCACATACACAAATGGTAATACCGCCCCCATCAAAATAAAATTCCCAAACATCGGATAGAGTAGCATCACGGCGGTTTTTTCCTTTTGGCCAATTCTGCGGGTAATCAGTGAATTAACCGCCGCTGCTATCGCCGCCATGATGCCGGATAAATGCCCGGCGGTAAAACTGCTGGTGGTAGGCTGCAAAACAATCAATACACCGATAAATCCGGTCAATACGGACAGGCCGCGATGCAAGCCAACCTTTTCCCCTAACACCGGTATTGAAAATATGGTGATGAAAATAGGGGTTAGGAACAATAAGGCATAGGTTTGCGGCAGGGGCAGAACACTAAACGCATAAAAGGCACAAAAGCCGCTGGCAGAGGTGGCGAGTACCCGCAGGCCCATCTGGACAGGATGATGCGGCCACAAACTGCCAGTGCGGGGGTTGCGAATAATAAACAGATTTACCAGTGGAAAGGAAAATAACACGGAAAAGAACAAAATCTGAAAGGGCGTGTAATAAGTCCCCAGATATTTAACAATCACATCATGGGCTGAATAGAGCGCAAATCCTGCCAGAGAGAGCAATACTCCGGTGATATTGGATTGTGTTTGTGGTGCCATGTTTTTTGCCAGGAATAGATAAGAGATAAGAGGTTGTTATAATATATTGCTTATCACCCTTAACCCATAACCGCCATATAAACTCTGCCATTACAGGCTGAATTGCTAAAAAAACAGCTGCTGCTCTGCCTCAGGCTGGCACATCTATTTTGCCCTGAAGCAGCTGGCAGGTGCCTAGCGCATGGAAAAGCTGAATTCGGTTTGTTGGCAGTAGGTTTCATTTGCCCGCAACAGGGCATTAGGGAAATGGGGATGATGTGGGGCATCGGGCCAAATTTGTGGCTCCATGGCAAGACCAGAAAAAGCTGGATAGGCAAATCCATTAAGCCCCATCGCATTTGTTGATACATGCTTGGCATCATATATTTGCACGCCAGGCTCGGTTGTGCGCAGCTCTAATGTGATATGGGAATCCGCAGATAGCCATGCAACTGGCCGCATTGGCTGGCGCGTATCAGACAGGCAGAAATTATGATCTAGCCCGGTCTGTAGCGGCAGGGCTTTATAGCGGCGAAAATCAAAATCCGTAGGTTCAACAGGGGCTATCTGGCCAGTTGGAATTTGCTCGCATCAACAGGCAAATAATGGTCAGCCTGTATTTTCAGCTGATGCCCGTGCAAGGTGCTCCGGCCCGTCAGGTTAAAATAGCTATGGTGGGCAAGATTGCAAAAAGTGGGCGCATCTGTATGGGCGCGTATTTCTGCGCGAAGGCTGGCTGTATCGGTAAGCCGCCATTCCAGCTCAATCTGAAGCTTGCCTGGAAACCCCATATGTCCGGCAGGCAATTCAAGACCATAAATGACCAAATCTGATCGCTGTTCAATAATTTTCCAGATCTGTTTTCCAGTGCCGGCATGCCCGCCATGCAGGGTATGTTTGCCCAGAAAATTCCTATCCAGATAAAAAACATCCCCATCTATGTCTATCTTTCCGCCAGCAATTCTATTTGCATATCTGCCAGCGGTTGCACCAAAATATCCGCGCTCTGTCTCATAGGCTGTAAAATTATCAAATCCCAATATCAGGGAAGGGTCATGGCCGGTGAGCCGCAAATCTTGTAAAATCCCGCCATAATTCAAAAAGCTGGCTGTCAGGGTGCCATTTGATAAGGTGGTGCACCTGACTGGCTGGCCAGTGCGGGTCTGTCCAAAAATATCTGCCATATCTGCTCCAAAGCAGGCAAGGTAACGCCTGATTAAAAGGGGAGTATGCGCCATCTGCGGGGTAAATTCAGGCCCAAAATTTTTATTTGACGCAGTGGAGCCAATGTTATTCTCCCCTCTCAATATAAAAAATCTGTGGCAGGATGCCTAGCTAAATCATCAGGCTCACCGCAGCCATAAAGAGCGCGCCGATAAATTAGAAGATGCTGAAATTACGGGGAAACCACACCTTATGCCATGTGAACAAGCATCTGAAATGGGTAGCTGATGACCGGATGTCTTGCCATCTGTTCCT
>JBMZFK010000045.1:11356-13581 GCA_049615365.1 Puniceispirillaceae bacterium (SeqCode) | reverse complement strand
ATGGCGATATGGTCACATAGCTCTTCTGCCTCTTGCAAATAATGCGTGGTAAGGACAATGGTCACGCCGCTCTCATTCAGCTCTTTGACCGTATCCCACAGGCGCTGGCGCAGTTCCACATCCACCCCTGCGGTAGGCTCGTCCAGCACCAGAACCGGCGGTTGATGCACCATAGCTTTGGCAACTAGCAAACGCCGGCGCATCCCGCCTGACAAGGTGCGGGAATAGGCGCCAGCCTTATCGGTTAACCCCATCAGCGCCAACAGCGCATCTGTGCGCCGCTGGGATTTGGGCACACCATACATACCGGCGGTAAATTCCAGCAATTCGCGGGGGGTGAAATAGACATCTATATTCAGCTCTTGTGGCACAATACCGATATTGGCACGCAATTGCCGCGGGGATTTATCCAAATCACTGCCCCAAACCGATACCTGGCCCGCGCTCTTGATTACCGTGCCGGCAAGGATATTGATAAAGGTCGATTTACCCGCGCCATTTGGCCCCAATAGCCCAAAAATACAGCCACGAGGCACTTCGATATCTATTGATTTCAGTGCATGTTTTGGCGGTGCGGTTGGCTGGCCTCGATAGGTTTTCTCCAGCCCATAGGCGGTGATCGCCAATTCCGGGCTGGGGCTATCTGAAAAAGGTGGGGTGAAGCTGGCAAGCATCTGGATAAGTAGTCTCTATGTGATAAGGGCCAAAAAATTCAGCAACAGAACAGGCCAAAAAATAGGCCGGCAAAATTTAACATACAAGAGTGATGTTGCACGAGACCCTCTGGTTGTCAGTAGCGCTTGTGACCAAGCGCCATCTAGATATAGGCAGAAAAGCCAGACAGGGCAATGGGGCGCATCCACGGGCGGATAGGCGGCGGCGGGATCGCTGGCTAATAGATGATGATTTGCTGGTCTGTGGTGGTTGTTTGTTTGGTGGAGTTGGTCTATTCTGGGACGGCTTTTAGTTTGTCGCCAAATGAACATATAAACAGGATTACAAAAAATGTCAGATGCCCCTGTCAGCACCGCTTCGAGCGTAGATATCAGCGATCATATTTCTGTTGCATCACATATTGTGCGCGTGTCTTGTGATGGCGGCGGCGGGGCATTGGGGCATCCTCAGGTTTGGTTAAACTTGCAAAAGGAAGAAGATAACGCGCCAGCAAAAGCTGTTTGCCCATATTGCTCGCGCCTGTTTGTTGCCGATGCCTGATGGACCGGGCTTTATGCGCCCTATTTGCTAATGCACAGCCTGCCTGGCAAAGCTGGCTGTCGCAACGCTTGTTACAGGATTTAAATCCATGACCCAATCTCCTGCCAATAATCAGCTTGTTCTTGTAGATGGATCTGGATATATTTTCCGCGCCTTTCACGGCTTGCCAATGATGAACCGTCCAGATGGCACGCCCATTAATGCGGTTTTTGGTTTTACCAAAATGTTGCTAAAGCTGAAGGCAGATTTAAACCCTACCCATATCATTGTGATTTTTGATGCAGGAAGGGTAACCTTTCGCAACGAGATTTATTCAGAATATAAGGCCAACCGATCCGAGCCGCCCGAAGAGCTGGTACCGCAATTCCCTCTGGTACGCGAAGCTGCCGAGGCCATTGGCCTGCCTGTTCTGGAAATTCAGGGGTTTGAAGCGGATGACCTGATTGCCAGCTATGCCCTGCAGGCAGAAAAAGCAGGCATGGCCTGTCTGATTGTTTCGTCTGATAAGGATTTGATGCAGCTGGTACGCGGTGATATCACCATGCTGGACCCGATGAAAAATCGTCCTATTGGTCCGGCAGAAGTGGTGGAAAAATTTGGGGTGACGCCGGATAAGGTTGTGGATGTACAGGCTCTGGCAGGGGATTCAACCGATAATGTGCCAGGTGTTCCGGGGATTGGTATCAAAACCGCGGCAGAACTGATAAATCAATTTGGCGATTTGGACAGCCTGCTGGCAGGGGCGGTAACAATCAAACAGCCAAAGCGGCGCGAAAATCTGATTAATTTTGCTGAGCAAGCCCGAATTTCGCGCCAGCTGGTATATTTAAAAGATGATGTTGACCTGCCTGTTGATATTCATGGGCTGGCCACGCCAGAGGCAGATGATGACAAGCTGATAGCCTTTTTGGCGGAACAGGGATTTAAATCGCTGATAGCGGCACTTGGCGGCACGATGCCTGCACCCGGCCAGAATTCTGCTGGCGGGGCTGTCAAAGAAAATAGTACCT
>JBMZFK010000045.1:0-11257 GCA_049615365.1 Puniceispirillaceae bacterium (SeqCode) | reverse complement strand
AAAGCGATGCGATATTGCCGCCTATTGTCGATGAAACTGATTATCACCTTATCACCACTCTTGCCGATCTGGAGCGCTGGATAGCCGAAGCCAAAGCACAGGGCTTTGTGGCGATTGATACCGAAACCACCTCTTTGGATGCGGCACGTGCAGAGCTGGTAGGGGTAGCGATGGCGCTGTCTGCGGGACGGGCCTGTTATATTCCCCTGCGGCATGTTCAGCCCGGTCAGGCCGCATCAGACACCCCTCAGCAGGGGCTGGATTTTTCTGCCCCCAGCACGCTGGCACCCAAGATAGAACAGATAAATTATGAGGCAGCGATAGCCAGGCTAGCAGCATTATTTGCCGATGAATCTGTGCTGAAAATAGGGCATAATCTGAAATATGATATGCATGTCCTCAGCCAGCCGCGCAATGGGGCGCTCGCCCTGCATCCGGTAGATGATACGATGTGTTTATCTTATGTGCTGGATGCGGGCCGCACCGACCGGCATGGGCTGGATCATTTGGCGCTTAATTTATTGCAGGTACAAACCATCAAATATGAAGATGTGTGCGGAAAAGGGGCCAAGCAAATCTCCTTTGCCGAGGTCGACCCGCAAGCTGCCTGTGCCTATGCCAGTGAAGATGCCGATATCTGTTTGCGGCTATGGATGATGTATCGCCCACGTCTGGCCAGAGAGGCGGTGAGCAGCGTTTATGAACGCCTGGAGCGGCCATTAATCCCTGTTCTGGCAGAGATGGAAAAAACCGGCATTGTTGTTGATGACAGTATTTTGCGGCGTCTATCAAATGATTTTGCCACCCGTATTGTCGAGCTGGAAGCGATTATCCATGAACAGGCTGGCAGCAATTTTAATATCGCCTCGCCAAAGCAATTGGGCGAAATATTATTCGACCAGATGGGTTATGAGGGCGGCAAAAAATCCAAGACTGGCGCCTGGTCAACAGGGGCAGATGTGCTGGAAGATTTGGCCGCGAATGGCGCCGAAATTGCAAAATCAGTGCTGGATTATCGCCAGCTTGCCAAGCTGAAATCTACCTATACAGATGCGCTGATGAAATCTATTAACCCGGATACCGGGCGGGTGCATACCTCCTATTCAATGGTGGGGGCCTCAACTGGCAGGCTGTCCTCATCTGATCCGAATTTGCAGAATATTCCTATTCGAACCAGGGAAGGCCGGCAGATCAGAACTGCCTTTGTTGCGCGTCAGGGATATAAATTAATTTCCGCAGATTACAGCCAGATTGAATTGCGGCTGGTCGCCCATGTCGCAGGCGAGGAGACAATGATCGCCGCCTTTCATAAGGGGGTGGATATTCATGCCCAGACCGCCGCAGAAGTATTTAATGTTCCGCTAGAGACGCTGGATTCTGAAACCAGAAGACGGGCAAAAGCAATTAATTTTGGCATTATTTACGGGATTTCCGGCTTTGGTCTGGCACGCCAGCTCTCCATTCCGCAAGGCGAGGCGCGTGATTATATCAAGGCCTATTTTGAACGCTTTCCCGGTATTCGTGCCTATATGGATGAGGCCAAACAATTTGCCAAAGTAAATCATTATGTGGAAACGCTGTTTGGGCGGCGTATCCATATTCCGCAAATTGAAGATAAAAATCAGGCTGTGCGAGCCTTTGCGGAAAGACAGGCCATTAACGCCCCTATTCAGGGTAGTGCTGCTGATATTATTAAACGGGCGATGATAAGGCTGCCAGCAGCGATAGCCGCAGAAGGGCTGCATGCAGATATGTTACTGCAAGTGCATGATGAACTTATCTTTGAAGTACCAGAAGCCGAAGCTGAAAAAGCGGTTATTTGTATTACCCGCATCATGGAAGAGGCCGCCGCCCCGATATTGGAGCTGAAAGTACCGCTGGTTGCCGAAGCGGGTATCGCAGATAGCTGGGCAGAAGCGCATTAAGGCCAAAGCCCCGGCATCAATCAGAGGTAGCCTATGCCCTTTTTTTGCCGCAATCAGGCCGTGATTTGACCTTGGATTGCCGCAATATTAGCATTCTGTTTTTGGGCATATTTTTGGATCAGGCAAATATAGATGGCTGATAGAGGAGCGCGTAAATGGCCAACAGATTAGCATTGGTTGATGATGATCAGAATATTCTAGCTTCTGTCTCGCTGGCACTTGAAGCTGAAGGATATGAGGTCGATACCTATTTTGACAGCGAACAGGCACTAATAGGGCTTATTCAACGCCCCCCTGCGCTGGCTATTCTAGATATCAAAATGCCGCGTATGGATGGTACAGAATTGCTGGGCAAGCTGCGCCAGAAATCCAGTATTCCGGTAATTTTTCTGACCAGCAAAGATGATGAGCTGGACGAAGCTCTGGGATTTGGCATGGGTGCAGATGACTATATTACCAAGCCCTTTTCCCAACGTTTATTACTGGCCAGAATAAAGGCTGTATTGCGGCGTTCTGGCAGCGAGGCATCCACAGGGGCAAAGGCAGATACCATTACCTGCGGCGATTTGGTGCTGGATTCCGAGCGCCATCTTTGTAGCTGGAAGGGGGATGAGGTAAAGCTGACAGTGACAGAGTTTTTGCTTCTTCAGGCTCTTGCCCTTCGCCCTGGCCATGTTAAAAGCCGGGATCAGCTGATGGATGCGGCCTATGGCGATTCTATTTTTCTGGAAGATCGCACCATAGATAGTCATATTAAACGCATCCGGCGGAAATTTCGTGCCCATGATAATAGCTTTGATAGAATTGAGACGCTGTACGGTATCGGCTATAAATATAAGAGCGATGCCTAGATCTGGCAGGGGGCAGGCGGCGCTATTAAAAAATGACGTCTGCAGGCTTGAAACTTCCTAACAGGCCTTGTAACTGGCAATAACGGCCGGCTTTGTTGCAATTGAATGGATAAAAGGGGGGCTGCATGGCAGGAAAAAAACAGCGCTTCTGGCCCTCTTTTATCAGCCCGCTATCGGCGCGTATTCTGGCGATTATGTTATTACCGCTGGCGCTGTTCTTTATTGGCCTGTTTTCCATCGACCAATATCGCAGTGTTTTGGTGCGCGCAGAATTTGACGCGCTGGAACGCCAGGGCATGACGCTGGCACGCTCGCTGGCGCTGGCCGAAGCAGATAGGACAGGCCGGCTGGTCGCAACAAGAGAGCTGTCGCCACAAACCATGCGTCATCTATTACCTCTGGTGGGATATGGATCGCAACTTCGCGCCCGCGTCTTTCAACCTCAGGGACAGTTAATGGCAGATACATTTCGGCGAGGCGATCGTATTCCCATGACCCGGATTCGCCGCCGTGAGCCAGTGGATTTTTCCAGCCGGTTTCGGGTGAAAACTGTAGGCGCCTTTAACCAGCTGGCAGATTTGATTTCTAACCGCCAGCCGGTACCGGTAATGAATTTGCGCGGCCTGCGTCATGCAGATGGTCTATATGATGTGCGCGCGGCATTGTCCGGCGATACGGTGCGCAATATGTGGCGCAATCCGCGTGGCCAGCTGGTCCTGGCAGTAAGTCTGCCTATTCAGAATTTGCGGGTGGTGCGCGGGGCGTTATTGATGACCAGTACTGGCGGCAATATCGAGCGTGAGATTGCCAATGTGCAATGGGCGTTTGTACAGCTATTTATGGGTATTTTAACCGTCACCATCTTGTTGGGTCTGTATCTTGCACGCTCTATTACTCGGCCAATTGTGTTTCTGGCGGCCTCTGCCGACAGGTTGCGCCAAACTGGTGATATACAAACCCCTCTGCGCGGCCTGCCTGAACGAAAAGATGAGATTGGCCAGCTCTCTCAGGCCTTAAGCGATATGACAGCCGAGCTGCAACGCCGAATACAGGCCACCGCAAAATTTGCTGCAGACGTCTCGCATGAAATTAAAAATCCGCTGACCTCTCTGCGTTCTGCTGTTGAAACCGTAGCCAGAATAGACAACCCCGAACAGCAACGTAAATTGATGGATGTTATTCTGGCAGATGTTGACAGGCTGGATAGGCTGATAACCGATATATCTCAGGCTAGCCGTGTGGATGCAGAGCTAACAGGTCAAACCCCGGAGCCAGAAGATCTGTCCGCGTTGCTGAATAGCTGGGTTGAAGTCTCTCGCCAGCGTTATAGCCAGAAGGGTGACCAGAATAATGACCAGAATAATATTCAGGAAAAGCTGGTCTTTAAGCCCTATAAAAAGCCGCTGATGGTGCGGATGTATGCTACCCGAATTATTCAGATACTGGATAATCTTCTGGCGAATGCGATGACCTTTCATAATAGTGACCAGCCGATTGTCCTTAGTGTAGGACGATCGCGTGGACAGGTTCATATCAGCCTGGCCGATAAGGGGCCGGGCCTGCCCGCAGGCAACGAAGAGCGTATTTTTGATCGCTTCTATACAGAGCGCCCCTCATCCGAGGGCTTTGGCCATCATTCCGGTTTGGGTCTGTCTATTGCGCGGCAAATTGCCAATGCCCATGGTGGCCAGCTGGTTGGCAAAAACGATAAATCGGGCGGGGCAATATTTACCCTTACACTTCCGCTAGCCGATAAGGCGTGAAGTTGCTATTCTTCCTTTTATGAAAGATAGCCAACATTATACAGATACATATTCTGGTACTGGCCGCCTGGTCATGGTGATAGGCCAGTCTGGCTCGGGGCATTCTACCGCGCTGGATTGCCTTGAGGATTCAGGCTTTAGCGCGATTGATAATCTGCCACTGGCATTGATAGATCAGCTGGTTGCCCTGTCGGTTGAGACCGAAAAGAAACAATTGGCGGTTGGGGCTGATTTGCGAACCTCCGGCTTTGATGAAAAAGCGATTGAACGGTTGGTTGGTAATCTGCGAAATCGTTTGCAAGACCGATTTCAACTGGTATTGATTGGCGCCCAGCCACAAGAGATTTTGCGCCGCTATCAGGCAACCCGTCGGCGGCATCCCTTATTGTCAGTTTCCGAACATCTGGAAGCTGCTATTGAAACAGACAGACAGTCTGTTGAGACTATTCGGCATCTGGCAGATTTATATATTGATAGTACCGATACCACACCTACAGAATTTCGGACGGCCTTGCTTGGCCGGCTAGGGATAGCCCATCACAGCGAAGCCCAGGTAAATATCCTCAGCTTTTCCTATCGGCGCGGCTTGCCTTCTGCTGCGGATTTTATTTTTGATATGCGGTTTTTGGCAAATCCCCACTGGCAGCAAGAGCTGCGGGCAAAGACAGGTCTGGATAAAGAGGTAGGTGATTTTGTGCGCGAGGATGAAGCGTTTGAGACCTTTATGGAAGGGGTTTGCAAGCTGGTTTCTGCCAGCCTGCCGCGTTTGCGTGAAGATGGGCGCGGGCAAATCACGCTGGCTTTTGGCTGTACAGGCGGGCGGCACCGTTCTGTAGCCAGTGCGAACTGGTTTGCACAATGGGCGGCACAACAAAACATCACGGCCCAGCTTCAGCATCGCGATCTATAAGTATTTTGCATAATTCCAGACTTTTTGTTATTGATGGGGCAAACGTTATATTACGGCTTACTTTTATGCCGCTTTCAGGAGCTATATATGTCTAATGATTATGTGATCGCCGATATCAGCCTGGCTGATTGGGGGCGCAAGGAAATTGCTATTGCTGAAAATGAAATGCCGGGTCTGATGGCATTGCGCGAGGAAAATGCTGGCAAGGCTCCGTTAAAAGGCGCACGTATCGCAGGCTGTCTGCATATGACTATCCAGACAGCGGTACTTATTGAAACGCTTGCGGATTTGGGCGCTGATATCCGCTGGTCTTCCTGTAATATTTATTCAACCCAGGATCAGGCTGCAGCTGCTATTGCGGCAAGCGGTATCCCTGTATTCGCTATCAAAGGCGAGACACTGGCAGATTACTGGGAATATGTTGACCGTATCTTTGACTGGTCAGATGGCGAGCCTGCCAATCTGATCCTCGATGATGGCGGGGATGCGACCATGTATATTTTGCTGGGGGCGCGTCTGGAGGCAGGTGAAAATGTTCTGGAACATCCGGCCACAGAAGAAGAAGAGTTTCTAAAAGCCCAGCTGTTAAAGCGTCATGCCGCCAGCCCGGGCTGGTTTACCCGCCAGAAAGAAGCGATTATCGGTGTTTCCGAAGAAACCACCACAGGGGTTCTGCGTCTGTATCAAATGGCAGAAAAAGGCCAGCTACCGTTCCCGGCAATCAATGTGAATGATTCTGTCACTAAATCAAAATTTGATAATCTGTATGGCTGCCGTGAATCGCTGGTTGACGGTATCCGCCGCGCAACCGATGTGATGCTGGCTGGCAAGGTTGCTGTGGTTGCTGGATATGGTGATGTTGGCAAAGGCTCTGCTGCGTCACTTCGTCAGGGCGGTGCCCGTGTCATGGTTACAGAAATTGACCCGATTTGTGCGCTTCAGGCAGCGATGGAAGGCTATGAGGTCGTCACTATGGATGAGGCGGCCAGCAAAGCAGATATCTTTGTGACCGCCACAGGTAATAAAGATGTTATCACCCTTGATCATATGCGCGATATGAAAGAACGGGCCATCGTTTGTAATATCGGCCATTTTGATAATGAGATTCAGGTTTCCTCTCTCAGCAATATGACCTGGAGCGAGGTAAAGCCGCAGGTAGATGAGATTGAGTTTCCCGATGGCAAGCGTATCATCTTGCTGGCCAAGGGCAGATTGGTGAATCTGGGCTGTGCAACAGGCCATCCCTCTTTTGTGATGTCGGCGTCCTTTACTAATCAGGTATTGGCGCAGATGGAATTATGGCAGCGTAGCGCAGAATATGATCACAAAGTCTACACTCTGCCGCGTCATCTGGATGAAAAAGTTGCCGCCCTGCATCTGGACAAAGTTGGCGCCCAATTGACCAAATTGCGGGAAGATCAGGCTAATTATATTGGCGTGGAACAACAAGGCCCGTTTAAATCGGAACAATATCGCTATTAGGGGTTGTCGTTAATTTCCGGGCGCGCGTGGGGGCCAGATATGGCAAATATTAAACCACAGCTGATCCGCAATTTAAACGAAATGCAACATCTTGGCAGGGCTCTGGCAAGCAAGCTGGATGCAGGCGATATTTTATGCCTGCATGGCCCGCTTGGGGCGGGTAAATCAACACTTGCCCGCGCCATTATTGCCGAGCTTTGCCGCGATATCGACGATATCCCAAGCCCTACCTTTACCCTTGTTCAGCCCTATATAGCACAGGCTGGCTTTGAGGTTTGGCACCTTGATTTATATCGTCTGGAAAGCCCGGATGAGGTGATCGCGCTGGGTATTGAAGAAGCCTTTTATGAAGCGTGCTGCCTCGTCGAATGGCCAGAGCGAATGGCAGGGTTACTACCAGATACAGCTATGCATCTTTATCTTGATTTTGGCCCGGATAAAGATAGCCGTATCCTGAATGTCGGTGATACCGATACGGGTAATAAAAGCCAGACCAAATTGGCAGGCTGGCTTGCCACCGCAGCAGATGCGGTCTGACCGGCCAGTATTTTCAAGCTTAGAAACTAGAAAACCTGTCACAAGATAGCCCAAAAGATAGAATGTAATTAGCCTGAAAGGCTGGCCTGACTGGCGCAATGTGCAATAGGGCTGGTTGCTGTTAGGGGATCGGTTTATACTGATCGGCATGAATAGCCTGACCCCCCGTTCCACCGCATCATCCGAGCCGGCGCATTTGACCAGCGGGTATTACACGATACCAGCTGGAATTGCCTTTGCCCCCTGTCTTGCCAAGGGGGTGCTAGCGGCATTTGGCGGTGCGGACGCCCTGTCTTGTGTGCAGATTTTGCTGCCTTCCAGACGGGCTGTGCAATCCTTGCAGGCGGCCTTTATTGAGGCGGCTGATGGCCAGCCTCTTTTATTGCCAAAAATGGCGCCGATAGGGGATGTTGATGAAGAGGCCAGCGATATTTTAACACTTTCGCTTGGCCGTTCGGCAGCAGGCGGCCCAACGTTGCCAGACAGTATATCGCCAGTTGAAAAGCAATTGATCCTGACCCGGCTGATAGAGCAATTGCCGCTGGCCGGACAGACAGTTTCTGCGCCGCAGGCCATCCGTCTTGCCCAGTCGCTAGGCCACCTGCTGGATCAGATTTATCAGGCGGGCAGTGTGCCAGATACCTTGACCGAGCAGATACCCGATGATTTAGCTCATCATTGGCAGCAAATCCTGACCTTCTTGAATATCATTATTGAAAACTGGCCACAGATTTTGCACAGCCGGGGCTTGCTGGATCCGGTTATCCGGAAAATGAAGCTTGCCGATCAACAGATTGAAAGCTGGCAGAGTGCCCCGCCAGCCCATCCGGTTATTATCGCCGGGTCTACAGGCTCGCTGCCTAAAACCCAGGAAATGATGGCAGCGGTAACACAACTGCCGTGCGGGATGGTGGTGTTTCCGGGTCTGGATAACCGGGTTTATTCGCAAGCCGAAAGCGAGGCGATTACCGAAGATACAGGCCATCCATTTCATCAATTGCTGAAAACAGCAGCGCATCTGGAAATCTCGCCAGAGGCGGTGCGCAGCTGGCCTGCGGCGGTGATGGCAGATACTTCAGACAGGGTGGCTGGATATTCCCACGAAAACCGCACGCAATTTTTAATGCAGGTATTCAAGCCCGCCCCCCTTACCAGAGAGTGGCGACGTATCAGAGAAGACTATCCAGATATGGATAAAAGCGCTATTGCCGGACTATCGGTTATCACCGCAGATTCCCTCCAGCAAGAGGCAGATATTATTGCCTGTGTTATGCGAGCGACCCTAGAGCAAGCTGGCAAGACAGCGATGCTGGTCACGCCGGACAGAAAGCTGGCACGCCAGGTTAGAGCCGCGTTACTGAAATGGAATTTGGATATTGAGGATAGCGCAGGCATTGATTTGGCGGATAGCCGGGTTGGCAGCTTTCTGGTGCTGATTGCAGAATGGTTTGCTAGCAGGGGCGGTGCACAAAATCTGCTGGCCTTGCTAAAACATCCTCTGGCCAGTGCAGGCTTGCCCTATGCACGCTATTCGGCCCTGGTACGCGCACTGGAAATGGCAGGGTTGCGGGGCTATCTGGCAGATAGCTCGATAGAGGGGATAGCGGCGCGTCTGCGAAGCCAGAAAGATTCAGCTGAGCTTTTAGATTTTTATGAGCAGCATATCCTTACCGCCCTGGCGCCTCTTATAGACTTATTTGACACAACCAGCCCCTCTATTGGCGCGCTGGCCGATGCTCATGGCCAGGCTGCAGAACAGCTGGCACAAAGCGATATTAAAAATGAAGCCTTGCTGAAATTATGGGAGGCCCCTGATGGCAAACAGGCGGCAGGATTGCTGGCAGAGCTAGCCGATACAGGCCGCCAAAATCCGGTTAAACATGCGCAATATGCCGCTATTTTTCAGGCGCTTTGTTCCGGGCATGTGGTGCGTAAAGTATGGCGCAGCCATCCGCGTCTGGCCATTTTAGGTACGGTTGAGGCCCGAATGCAAACGGCAGATCTGGTTATATTGGGCGGGGTGAATGAAGGGGTGTGGCCCCCGCGCCAGCAAGCCGATCCCTGGACAAATGAAAAAATAAGAGACGCACTTGGCCTGCCAGACAGGCGCTGGCGTTCCGGCTTGTCAGCGCATGATTTTTTTATGCTGGCCTCTCTTCCAAATGTCATGATAACCCGGTCGGCGCGTGCAGATGATGCGCCAACTACCCCGAGCCGCTGGATTGAGAGAATGCAGGCGGTGTTACAGGCAGCAGCCCTTAATGACGGGCTGGTGAGCGAGCTGGAGCCAGATATCATCGCTGCGATGTCGGCTTTCAAAAATCTGCCTGTTCAGCCGATAGAGATGCCGCGCCCATGCCCCTCTCTGGCATTGCGTCCAAAACAATATTCTGCAACAGATTTTGATATGCTGATTTCTGACCCCTATCAGATTTATGCGCGTAAAGTCTTGCGGATTAAACCTCTGGATACGATTGATAAGCGCCCGGATAATGCCCTGAAAGGCACGATAATTCACGATGTTCTGGCGGCGTTTTTGAATGCCTATCCAACAGGCGCGTTGCCAGAGGATGCTGCTGATAAACTCTATCAGTTGGCAGAGGCGCGTTTTGCGCCCTATTTGGTGCATCCCCCTGTTCGTTTGTTTTGGCAGCATAAATTCAAAGAGATTGCCCAGTGGTTTTGTGATGCCGAACAACAGCACCGCGCAGAGATAGACAAAAGTTATTCTGAAGAAACTGCCCGCATTACAATAGGAACGCCAGCCGGAGAGGTGGCGATTACCGCCCGTGCAGACAGGCTGGATAGCTATCGCGATGGCAGCGTATCTATTATAGATTATAAAACCGGTTCCATGCCGAACAAGAAGGCCGTTCAGGAGGGGCGGGCTGCCCAGCTGCTGGTTGAGGCAGCCTTGCTTGGGGCTGGCGGGTTTCCCCTGAAGCTTGTGGCGCCAGCAGAGGGTGATATCAACGCATTGCATTTATATTACTGGCAATTAACTGGCCATCGCGGGCGGATAGCAGACATAAAAGACGTAACGCCAGGCGGGTTGGATCTGCGGTCTGTGATGACGCAGCTAGAGGCGCTGGTGCGGCGCTTTAGCGAGGCAGATACCCCCTTCCTGCCAGAACCGGATCCGGCATCGCGGCCAAAATTCTCGGATTACCGGCATCTGGCACGGGTGCGGGAATGGCGCCCGCAGGAGGTCAAAGATGACTGACCAACCTGTCAATCTTGAGGCGGCCAAAGCTGCTACTGCACTGCAACGGCAAGCGGCCAGGCCGGATCATTCTGTGTTTGTGTCGGCAAATGCCGGTACCGGCAAGACACAAGTCTTAACCATGCGGGTTTTGCGTTTGCTGCTTTCCGGCGCGCCTGCTGATACGATCTTATGCCTGACCTATACCAAGGCAGCGGCGGCTGAAATGCGTCACCGGTTAAATAAAGAGCTGTCCAAATGGGCTATTTGTGATGAAAGCGCGTTGCTGAAGGCGCTGGAAAAGCTGGGCATAGAGCGGCCAACACAAGCCCAGATCGATACCGCTCGCAGCCTGTTTGCCCATATCCTCGATCATGAAGATGGGCCATTGATTGAAACAGTACATTCTTTTTGTCAGTCTGTCCTGCAGCGTTTTCCTATTGAATCTGGTGTCGCCCCGCAATTTGACCTGATCTCTGATCATGATCGGAATATGTTGCTAACAGAATGTTTTTATGCGGCCCTGCAGGATGCCAGCGCTTTTCCCGCAACAAAAGAGGCAAAGGCGTTCAGGAGCCTTGTGGCGC
>JBMZFK010000044.1:0-13612 GCA_049615365.1 Puniceispirillaceae bacterium (SeqCode) | reverse complement strand
CGCCTCACGGTCGCGCCAATAAGATACCGTAATACCCAGCCCATTTTCCTCGCGCACAGATTCCAGCCCCAAAAACCCCGGCTGTTGCTGGGCAAGAGCAATCATCCGATCAGAGGTCAGGCCATAAAGTTCCATCTCTGCATCGGTGCGCTGGGTGGTGAAAATCACCGCATAATATTCTTCTGGCCATCCTGTTGTCATCGCACCATCTCTACCTGTTAGGCTGTTATCCGGATAGTTTGTTCATATCATGATTAAGATTAGCAGAAAATAACACCAAACAGGAAATAAGCGCTGGGCAAGTGGGCTGGCAGATGCCCCAAGCTGCGATAATGAAGGGCCCGATTAAAAAAGCACGCATAAAAAACGCGCCTGACATCATCAGACGCGCTTTTGAAAAATAGGCGGTTAAGCGGTTAGATAGAGCTTAACGTGAGTAATATTCGATAACCAGATTTGGTTCCATCTGTACCGGATAAGGCACTTCATCCAATGTTGGAATACGCAGGAAAGTTGCGTTCATCTTGTCATGATCGGCTTCGATATATTCTGGAACATCACGCTCGATAGAGCCGATACCTTCCAGAATAGAAGGCATCTGCTTGGCCTTTTCACGCAGCTGGATAACATCGCCAGCCTTTACGATAACCGAACCAATGTTACAGCGCTTGCCATTCAGCAGCACATGACCGTGATTAACAATCTGGCGCGCGGCAAACACCGTTGGGGCCAGCTTTGAGCGATATAAAAACGCATCCAAACGGCTTTCCAGCAGACCGACCAGATTCTGGCCAGTATCCCCACGGCGGCGAGAGGCTTCGATATAATATTTCTTGAACTGCTTTTCACCAATATTCCCGTAATAGCCTTTCAGCTTTTGCTTTGCCATCAACTGAATACCAAAATCAGTAGGCTTTTTGCGCCGCTGGCCATGCTGGCCTGGCGCATAGGAGCGGGCATTTACAGGAGATTTCTGACGACCCCAGAGATTTACCCCCAGACGTCTGTCAATTTTATGCTTAGCGGAATGTCGTTTATGTTCGACTTTTGGTGCCATGATATTTCATCCTTTATTGTCCCGGTAGGGCAAGATTGCCGTGGCCAGTCAGCTTATCTGAAGGGTCAGCGTTCCCGAGAATGGCGAGAGGATAGCGATTCTTGATAAATTGTCAAGCAATTACGCCTATTTTCGAGGGTCACGCTCAAACAGCGTTAAAATACCATGCAAGGTGCGCAGCTCTTGTTCAGTTGGCCGCGCCCGGGTGAACAGGCTACGCAGATTCCGCTTTACTGTTGGTGCCATCTCGCGGTTGGAAAAAAAACCCATCTCATCCAGCCTGTCTTCCAGACGGCTAAGGAAAAAATTGCGGCTTTTCAGCTCTGCTGGCACTGACAGCCCATCAATGGCCTCTAATTGTCCAGCATCGCGCCAGCCAAGTGCCGCAACCCGCCATTCCCACGCCATAAGAAAAACAGCCTGAGCCAGATTTAGCGAGCTAGCCCCCTTTTGCAACGGTGCCTGTGCCACACAATCTGCCAGCACCAGCTCGTCATTATCCAGGCCCGAGCGTTCCGCGCCAAATAGCAGGCCGACCCGCCCCCCTGTCTGAATACCGGCTATCTGTTCTTCCAGAACCAGCTTTGTTGCGGCGCGGGGCGCCATTACAGGCTTTTCCATATCGCGGGGCCGCGCCGAGGTTGCGACCATAAAACGGATATCATGCAAGGCATCGCCAAGCGTGTCATAAACCTCTGCTGTGTCCAGAATATCCACCCCAACAGTGGCCATCGGACGGGCTGCCGGATTTGGCCAGCCATCACGCGGGGCTATCAGGCGCAAGCTGGCAAGCCCGCAATTCTTCATCGCCCGTGCCGCTGCACCAATATTCTCGCCCATTTGCGGACGCGCCAAAATCACCACTGGCAGATGCGCATCTGCAAATATTTTTTCCGCTAATGGGCTGTTATCCATTAGAAAGGAACCCTTAAAGATAGATATCTAGCCATTATGAATAAGCTTCCAGCACATTCCATCGGCCAGCGCATTTACAGACGCATCAATAATATTTGCCGAAACGCCCACGGTGCGCCAACGAAGGCCGGTACTATCCTGAAACTCTATCAACACACGGGTAACCGCCGCGGTACCGCTAGCTTGCTCATTAGGCGGCAAAATCCGCACCTTATAATCGACCAGCTCGACATCGGCCAGCTGCGGATATACTTTTACCAGCGCCTTGCGAACCGCTGTATCTACCGCATTTACAGGCCCATTTCCAACCGCAACCTCGTGATGGGTCTCGCCATCAACAATCAGCGAGGCGGTAGCTTCTGACTCTACCACCAGCTCGCCTCTGGCATTAAAGCGACGTTCATCCATCACCCGAAAACGGCCAATTTCAAAAAAAGAGGGGACCCCATCTAAACGGCGGCGGGCCAATAGCTCAAAACTGGCTTCAGCGCTATCAAAGGCCCAGCCATGAAACTCTTTTTCCTTAACCTCGGCTATCAAGCCATCCAGACGGCTATCTTTGGAATCAATTTCTATGCCCACTTCGGCAAAACGTGCCAGGATATTTGATTTTCCAGTTTGATCCGAAATCAGATAGCTACGCTGATTGCCTACGGTCTCTGGCGGCACATGCTCATAGGTGCGGGGGTCTTTTTGGGCAGCAGAGGCATGCAAGCCGCCCTTATGGGCAAACGCCGCCCCGCCAACATAAGGCGCATGTGCATTGGGCTGCCGGTTTAGCCGTTCATCAATCACATTTGAAAGGCTGGTAAGACGGGCCAGCTTTTCAGGCGAGATATTCGTCTCAAAGCCCATCTTAATCATCAAATTCGGAATAAGGGTAATCAGGTCCGCATTGCCGCACCGCTCGCCAAGGCCATTTATCGTGCCTTGAACATGGCGGGCACCGGCGCGTACTGCAGCCAGAGTGTTTGCCACAGCCATGCCCGTATCATTATGGCAATGAATACCAAGCCGCCCCTCTGGAAAGGCCTGTTTCGTCGCGGCGACAATATCAAAGATATCTTCTGGCAGACAGCCGCCATTGGTATCACATAAAATTACCCAGTCCGCGCCCCCATCCAGCGCCGCCTTCACACATTTCAGCGCATAATCAGGATTGGCCTTGTAGCCGTCAAAATAATGTTCACAATCAAACATTGATTCTTGCTTGCAGACCTTTGCCGCCGCCACAGAATCAGTGATCATGGACAGATTTTCCTCTAGCGAGACATTTAGCGCTGTAGTGACATGAAAATCCCAGCTTTTGCCGACCAGACAGCTGGCATCTGAATGGGAATTTAAAATGGCACTAAGGCCGGGGTCGTTTTCAGCAGAACGCCCACTGCGACGGGTCATCCCAAACGCCACCAGCTGGGCACTGCCAAAATCCTGTTTCTGGCTGAAAAACTGATCATCTGTCGGGTTAGCGCCAGGCCAGCCCCCTTCGATATAGTCCAGACCAAAATCTGCCAGCGTCCGGGCAATAAACTGCTTGTCTGCAACGGTAAAATCAATACCTCTGGTTTGCCCACCATCGCGCAGGGTTGTATCAAAAAGCCAAATTCTCTCGCCGGTCATGGTCACTTCCAATAGGTTCAACAGGCTCTAATAAGGCATGTTGTGAAATTCATCCGCAATAACGCTTCGTTTTTTAGACTATTTAACAAGCTGTGGCAAACAAAGCAGAACAGAAGATAGAGGCAGGCACGCGCCTTTCACCCAAGCTTTAGCCTAGCTTTTCTCCCAGCTTGTCCCCTCGGGGCCATCCAGCAGCCGGATACCCATCGATGCCAGCTTGTCTCTGATGGCATCTGCACGGGCAAAATCACGCGCTGCCCGCGCCGCATTACGGGCGTCTATCTCTGCCTCAATCTGGGCAGCGTCCAACATGCCGCCATCGCTAACCTTGAACCAGTTTTCATCGCGCAGGAGATGTAATAAATCTGCACAGGAGGCAAGCTGCAACGCCGCTTCATCAGACCCCTTATTGGCGTTATTTGCCAGATCTTGCAAACGGCTGATGGCCAGCGGCGTATTCAAATCATCGCCCAGCGCGGCAAGGAAGTCTGCATCCAGCGCCTCAGGCTTTGTAAGTAATTGGGATCGGTCTACCCTCGAGGCGGCGCGATAAAGCTTGTCCAGAATTAGATGCGTATGCTGAATTAATTGTGCCGAGAAATCAAAGGGTGCCCGGTAATGGGTAGATAATAGCCCCAGACGAATAGCCTCACCGCGATGAGTGGTTAGTGCCTCACCAACCGTTGTAAAATTACCAAGCGATTTGGACATCTTCTCGCCATTCACCGTGACATAGCCATTATGCAGCCAATAGCGTGCCATCCGGGCGGTATTATGGGCACAGCGAGATTGCGCAATTTCATTTTCATGGTGGGGAAAAATTAAATCCAGTCCGCCTGCATGAATATCAAATTCAGCCCCCAAATATTCAGCCGCCATTGCCGAACATTCTATATGCCAGCCTGGCCTACCTGGCCCCCATGGGCTGTCCCAACTTGGCAAGCCTTTTTCAGAAGGCTTCCACAGCACAAAATCGGCGGCATCGGCTTTATACGGAGCGACTTCTACGCGCGCGCCAGCTATCATCTCGTCCAGACTGCGCCCGGACAAGGCGCCATATTCCGGCATCTTCTTGACCGAGAACAGCACATGGCCTTCTGCTGCATAGGCAAAGCCCTTATCTATCAGCTGGCTGATCATGGCAATCATCTGGGCGATATGCTCGGTTGCTCTGGGTTCTATATCAGGCGGGCTGACCAACAGGGCTTGCGTATCCTTATGGAATGTTTCAATGGTCTCGGCACATAGGGCCTGAATAAGGATGCCGCGCTCGCCAGCCCTGGCATTAATTTTATCATCCACATCGGTTATATTGCGGACATAGGTCACCTTTGGATACGTAGCACGCAAGATAGCGACCAGCACATCAAACACCACCAATGGCCGGGCATTGCCGATATGAATTTTATCATAAACGGTTGGGCCACACGCATAAATGCGCAGATGGCTATCATCTATTGCCACAAAGCGTTCTTTTTTGCGTGTCAGCGTATTATAGAGTTTGAGTTCCATACCATTCAGCACTTAATCGTTAAAAAACAGGGCAATTTCTGCCTAAGCAGCCGCCCCTTTTAAGCGTTCCAGAACACGCCCCCGCCCGATATAGGGCAGTAAACCGCCCATATCCGGCCCGGCATCCTCGCCTGTAATCGCCTGTCTAAGCGGCATAAACAGCCCCTTGCCCTTTGCCCCGGTCCGAGCGGCAATGGCCTTTGTCCAGCTTGACCAGCTTTGGTCATCTATCTCTGTTTCTGGTAACAGGCTGGCCGCCACATCCATAAATTCTGCATCTGTAATAATCGGCGTTATAGGCTGATGACAAATATCCCACCACTTAGCGGCCTCAGCCACCGTGATCAAATTGCCTTTCACCACCTCCCAGAACGGCGCATCTATCGCGCCATAACCTGCCTCTTGCAAGGCGGTAGCGGCGGTCTGGAAATCCATATTTTGAACCAGCCTGGCATTTACCTGCTGCAATTCGGTGGTAGAGAATTTCGCGGTTGCACGGCCAAAGCTGGCAATATCAAATCCGGCAATAATATCCTCCAGCGAAGCTTGGGCAACTACCGGCTCCGAGGTGCCAATACGCGCCAGCAAACTGGCCAGCGCTGCGGGCAATATCCCCTCGCCGCGAAGCTGTTCAATAGACAGGCTTCCCAGCCGTTTTGACAGCCCCTCACCTTCTGCACCGGCAAGCAATGCCAGATGCCCCATTTCAGGCGGACGCGCGCCCAGCGCTTCAAATAGCTGAATTTGAGCAGCCGAGTTGGTGACATGATCCTCGCCGCGCAAAATGGTTGTCACCTTGTGATCGCAATCATCGACAACCGAGGCGAGGGTATAGATAACCCGCCCATCTTCGCGAATAAGCACCGGGTCAGACAGGCTGGACATTTGATAGCTAACTGGCCCGCGCACCAAATCCTGCCAGCTTACCTCCTCATGCTTTAGCAAAAAGCGGTAATGCGGGCGCCGCCCCATCTCTTCAAATTTGGCTTTTTCAGCGTCACCAAGATTAAGGCCTGCCCGATCATAAACCGGCGGCCGCCCTGCCATAAGCTGGGCTTTGCGTTTCAGGCTTAATTCTTCTTGTGTTTCATAACAGGCATAGGCACGGCCAGAGGCGACAAGCTGGGCCAGCGCTTCATCATATCTTGCCAGCCTCGCAGATTGCCTGTCTTCGCAATCCCATTTCATTCCCATCCATTCCAGATCATTGCGAATGGCGGTTTCAAATTCCGGGCGCGAGCGTTCTTCATCTGTATCATCAATACGCAGCATAAACTGTCCGTTTTGCTGGCGCGCATACAGATAATTCACCAAAGCGGTTCTAAGGTTTCCGACATGCAATTTACCGGTCGGGCTGGGTGCAAAACGCACATTAATTTTACTCATGAAGTCTCCGATTGAGCGGGTCTGAACCCCGAGGTCAGGGGAAGTCTGCGATCACGGCCAAAGGCTCTGGCCGTTACTTTTGGGCCGGGTGCGGCCTGAAAACGTTTATATTCTGCCCGAAATAACAGCGCACTTGCCTGTTCCACGATATGCGTATCATAGCCTCTTTGAACAATGGTCTGGATATCTGCCATTTCTTCGGTTAGCGCGATTAAAATTGGATCCAGAATATCATAAGGAGGCAGGCTGTCTGTATCTTCCTGATCAGGCCGCAATTCCGCAGATGGGGGACGGGTGATAATCCGCGTCGGTATCACCTGACCAGCTGGCCCAAGTGCGCCTGTTGGCTGATGCTCATTGCGCCAATTTGCCAGCTCAAAAATCTTTGTTTTCCAGACATCCTTTATCGGGGCAAAACCGCCACACATATCGCCATACAGGGTTGAATAGCCAGCGGCATATTCAGACTTGTTTCCAGTCGCCAGAACCAGATTGCCAAATTTATTAGAAAGCGCCATCAACAGCATTCCGCGCAGACGTGACTGAATATTTTCCTCTGCGACATCCGGCTCTGTGCCGGCAAAGCTATCTGCAAGCATAACATCAAAGGCCTGCATTGCAGGTTTTATAGAGATGGTTTCCAATGTCAGACCCAGATTGTCAGCCAAACTTTGTGAATCCTCTACCGATATCCCTGCGGTATAATCAGACGGCATCATGATGACCCGAACCGCATCTGCGCCCAGCGCGTCAACCGCCAATGCGGTGACAATGGCAGAATCGATACCGCCAGACAGGCCCAGAACAACCCCTGGAAATCCATTTTTGGAACAATAATCGCGGATACCCAGAACCAGCGCCCGCCACATCGCTTCATTTTCGCTATCTGGCTGCGAGACCTGCCCTGTCAGCACCGCCCCTGCATCACCATCGCGTATTGTGACAACAGACAATTTTTCGGTAAATTGCGGCATCTGACAGGCTAGCTTGCCCCCTAAATTCAGGGCAAAAGACCCCCCGTCAAAGACCAGCTCGTCCTGGCCGCCAACCATATTTACATAGACAAAGGGCAAGCTGCTCTCGGTCATCCGCGCTACCGCATGGCTCATACGCTGATCGGTTTTGCCAGATTCAAAAGGTGAGGCATTGAGCGATAAAATAATCTCGGCGCCTGTTTCTGATAGTGTCTCGCATACTTCACCTGACCAGATATCCTCGCAAATCGCTAGCCCCAGCCGCCAGCCGCGCAAAGATACAGGCCCTTGCAAGCTGCCAGATGTAAAATGGCGCTTATCATCAAAGACACCGTAATTAGGCAAATTGACCTTGTGGCGTATTGCCACCACCTCGCCACCATCCAGCACGAAAACCGCATTGAACAAGCGTTCGGCATCACGCATCGGGGCCCCGCAAATAATAGCTGCCCCGCCATCTGCGGTTGCGGCGGCAAGGCGCGCAATCCCTGCCTCTACCCGGTCCATAAAATCAGCGCGTAGCACCAGATCATCTGCTGGATAGCCAGACAGATACATCTCGGGCGTCAGGATAATTTGGCATCCCTGCTCTGTGGCACGGGCGCGCATCTGCAATAATTTATCGCAATTTGCCTCAACATCGCCTAAATGCGGATTAGCTTGCACAAGTCCAAGATGCAGTTCAGTTCTGGTGGTTGTCATTATCTGTTAGACCTTGCTGCCTAATTACCCTGCATCCGGCGATGCAAAAATTCACGCCCCACTTTTACCCGTGGCTGGCCGTCATATTCAATGATATCTGTTGTTGCATAGGTTTCTGACCATTTTTCAGGCAGGAATGAGCCTGTGCCTATCACATCAACAGGTGCCTTGGCGAGCGAAAATACACGGCACTTATCTGGCCCAAACCCGCTTGATGCAACAATTTTTACGCGCTCAAACCCGGCCTTGTCCAGCTCTTCACGCATATACCACAGCGCGGCTGCGGATACACCTGTTCCCATCAGATGCTTTAACTCGCTCTCGGAACGATAGCCGCGAATAGCTTCGGGGACATTGCGTTCCAGAACAGCATAGGAACTTTGTGTATCCAGCCCCTGCAAAAACCGCCCACCATGGGTATCTATCCGCACACTAAGCTGGCCTGCCTCAGCCATATCGCTGAAATGGCGCGAGACGGTAAGGGCATCATCCAGCTCGCGGCCAAAATAATCTACCAGCACCGTCAGCGGTTTATCCGGAAAACTATGGTGGAACATTTTTGCTGCTTCCAGCGTGGAACCTGCATAGCCTATCAGCGCGTGCGGCATGGTACCCATCCCGGCTTGCTGGCCAAAATAGCCTGCGGTGGCATCAGCCGCACATCCAAGAAAGCCTTTGGCCGCTACCTTTGCTTGTGCCTTTTTCGAGCCAACAGACGCCCCATAGGCCATCAACTCTGCCATTTCACTGCCGGCACAATGACGCGCATCCATCGCCAGAAAAGCTACCTCTGGCAGTTCTACACACATCTGATAGGCGTTATAGGCGGCGACACAGGCACTGCCAAGGCGTTGCAAAAAAATCGTTTCCAGATCAACAAGCTGGGACATCTGACCAGTGATATATAACAGTGGCTCACCTGCCCCGACCCATGCCCCTTCTTTATGCAGCAGCTCTATCTTTATCTCTGCCTTGCGATTTGCGGCCATCATTTCCAGCCAATCAACCGCCAATTTAGGAGCCAGCGTTACCGGACGGCGCATAAACACCGCATAGGTTACCTGCTTATCCCCATGGTCCGAGACAATTTTACGGGCCAGGTTGAAATAGCTGTCTGTATAGACAGGCTGTAGCTCTGGGCCAGGCCCTTTTGCGTTATTCACAGTCACCACCCCTAACAGCTCCTGTCCCATTGTTGGTTGAAAACTCTGTGTTGCTGTTGCATGTTTTAACCATCATTGACTGTCCAGAAAGTGCATGAATAGCTTGTCTATTATGCCGGACAGTCTGTTGCTGGCATGCGAGATCAGAAAGCCTGCTTTAATTTGCTGCTAGCATCGCGCCGCTTTTTCATCAGGTCTGCCAGCAAAAAGGCAAGTTCCAGAGATTGTCCGGCATTCAGGCGCGGATCACAATGTGTATGATAGCGATCGCCCAAACGCTCTTCAGTGACATCAACAACCCCGCCAACACATTCTGTAACATTCTGGCCAGTCATTTCGAAATGCACACCACCGGGATAGGTTCCCTGTTCATCATGCGCATCAAAAAAGCCCTGCACTTCTTTAAACACATCTTCCACCCGCCGCGTTTTATAGCCAGAAGACGCCTTGATGGTATTGCCATGCATTGGATCGCAACACCATACAACCGAAGCGCCATGCGATTTAACCGCCTTTAGCAACGGTGGCAGTTTTGTGCGAACATCAGCTGCACCCATCCGGGCTATCAGCGTCAACCGCCCCGGGCTGTTTTCAGGGTTCAGCCTGTCAATCAGGCGCAACAGGTCATCCGCCTCCAGGCTAGGCCCGCATTTCAGGCCAATAGGGTTTGAGATACCGCGCATATATTCAACATGGGCGCCATCTAGTTGACGGGTTCTGTCACCAATCCAAATCATATGGGCTGAGGTCGCATACCAGCCTTTTTCATCTGTGATGGTGTCGCGGCGAGTCAACGGCTGTTCATAGTTCAGCAACAGTGATTCATGGCTGGTAAAGAAATCTGTTTCGGCCAACGGACGGCTGGTGCGTGCATTTACCCCGCACGCATTCATGAAAGAAAGACATTCATCAATTCGTGCTGCCAACTCTGCGTAACGATGCGCCCCGTCTGAAACAAATTCTGTTGTCCAGTCATGTACCGCATGCAGATCTGCCATGCCGCCCTGTGCAAAAGCACGCAACAGGTTCAGGGTAGAGGCAGATTGCTCATATACTCGCAACAGGCGCTCCGGATCCGGCTCTCTGTCTGCAGGATTAAACCCGATACCATTTACCATATCCCCGCGATAAGAGGGCAGCTCAACCCCGTCTATCACCTCAAAAGGTGACGAGCGTGGTTTCGCAAACTGGCCCGCCACCCGGCCAATCTTTACCACCGGCATAGACGCGCCAAAGGTAAGGACAACCGCCATCTGTAAAAAGACCTTGAAGCTGTCTCTGATCATATCTGCAGAAAACTCGGCAAAGCTCTCAGCGCAATCACCGCCTTGCAAAAGAAATCCGTCGCCATTCGCTACATTCGTCAATTGACTACGCAGATTTTGCACCTCGCCAGCAAAGACAAGAGGCGGCTTTTTAGACAGGGTTTCTTCTACATGTTTTACCTTGTCCGCATCGCCATATTCCGGCACCTGCAAAATAGGGAAATCACGCCAGCTCGATGGTGTCCAGCTCATATTTTTTATCGGGTCTGCCTGTTCAAGCAGCGCTCCCGCCTCTTTGGTTAGATAGATGCGCCTAAAATAGCGTTTTCATCTCGTAAAAGCAAAGATTTCTGCTCGGTTTTTTGCAGTACAGGTATAAATATCACCACGCTGGAAAAACACGCTACCAGAATATGCCTCAAAAGGAGTCAAGCTTTACCTGAAAAACAGGAACAAAAACCCTGACAAAAAAATCTGTTAGTAAGCTAAAAATCTAGCTACGCGGTGAACGCATGGTAACAAATTCTTCTGCTGCCGAGGGGTGGATGCCAATCACCGCGTCAAAATCAGCTTTCCTGGCGCCCATTTTCACCGCTATTGCCATGCCTTGCATGATCTCGGCGGCGTCCGGGCCAACCATATGCACGCCCAACACAGTTTGGGTTTCATCCAAAACAATCAGCTTCATATAGGTTTTTTCCGGGCGCCCTGAAAGGGTGTTTTTCATTGCCCGAAAGCGACTTTCAAAAATTTGCACCGCCCCATATGTTGCTTCTGCCTGTTCTTCAGTTAGTCCAACACAGGCGATATTGGGCTGGCTGAAAACAGCCGATGGTACCGCATCATAGCTAACATTGCGGGGCATCCCGCCATAGACTGTATCGGCAAATGCGTGACCTTCTGCGATCGCTACGGGCGTCAGATTTATCCTGTCTGTAACATCCCCTACCGCAAAGATAGAGGCTGTCGATGTCTGGCTCCATTCATCTACCTGTATTGCCCCGCGCTGATTTGTTATCACCCCAGCAGCTTCCAGCCCCAGCCCGTCTATATTCGGGGTTCTGCCTGTTGCGGCCATCACCGCGTCAGGATTTATAATCTGGCCATCATCCAAAATGACCTGATAGCCCTTTGCCGACTGTTTAACCTCGGCAATAACGCGCCCGCACACCAGATTAATGCCTCTATCTGCTAGCGCCTCAGCGATATGCTGGCGCACATCTTCATCAAAGCCGCGCAACGGCAAATCAGCGCGATACACCAAATCTACCTGGCTACCCAATCCGGCAAAAATTCCGGCAAATTCCAGTGCGATATAGCCACCTCCATAAACCACAATATGATCTGGCCGCTCTGGCAAGTCCAAGGCTTCATTCGATGAGATGGAAAATTCTGCCAGCCCCGGTATCGCAGGGGTAGCAGAACGCCCGCCAGTAGCAATCAAAATGCGCTCGGCAGTGTAGATTTTATCGCCGACAGCCACCTCATGCGGGCCGGCAAGGCGCCCCCACCCTTCGATCAAATCAGCCCCGGCAGATTTCAGCAAATTACGATAAATGCCTTCCAGCCTGGCTATCTCTTTATCTTTGGCCGCTATTAATTTTGGCCAGCTATGCGATATCCCCTCAATCTGCCAGCCAAATCCAGCTGCATCTTCTGCCTCACCAGCAAAGCTGGCGCCATAGACAAGCAGCTTTTTAGGCACGCAACCGCGAATGACACAGGTACCGCCGGGTCTGTCCCCTTCTATGACCGCTACCCGTGCGCCATAGCCGGCCGCTATTCGCCCGGCACGAACCCCGCCAGAACCCGCACCAATGACGATAAGGTCATAATCAAACTGACTGCTCATTATTTTCTCCGCTTGGATCTGCGCTATTTGTACAGAATAGTCTGTGCCTGATGTGGCCCAGCTTGTCCAGCATCTAAAGCGCAGCCCCATAATAGCTATGCGCGAAAAAACAAACGCCTGGAAAATTAACGCTTAAGAGAGATTAGGCAGAACAGAAGTGAATGTGACTAGCCAGAACAATAACATAAAGTCCAGAAAGATACAGGCTCAGGCCTCATCCAGATTTTCCATTAGATGGGCAATTCTGAAATCGGCCAGATTGCAGGAGGGCAGCCGGTCATCCGATAGGGGACTGGCATTGATTAGATCAGCTGATTTGCACCGCATCTCTTCTGCAAACAAGACACAAGTGGCGGCCAATGTTTTTTTCTGCATATCACTGAGCCGGCTGCCAAAGTCCGGCATCAGCCGGAAATAGGTCTGCGAGACAGAACCTGTAACACAGCTAAGGGCCGTATCAACAGGCAAGGCCAGCGGGCTAATCGCGCCAACATCCTCAGTCAATAGCAAGGTCATGAAAGAAGCCAGAAACAGCCCGCTACCGTCACGGGCAAAACTGCAATACATCAGCAATCTGTCATTTTCCAGAGCCTCTAGCTGTACAATCACCGGAGACCCTTCGGGGTAGAATAGAAATTTTCTGCCACCCATCGGGCGTAAATCTCCTGATAAATTGGCTTGGATTTTTTCTATCACCATCACCTATCCTGTTTTACAGTTTTTCCTGTGGAAAGATGAAAATATTAAAAACATATTAACAACAGACAAAACAGTTATCCAAAAGACTAGATCGAAAGGGTCAGTCGCCAGCTAATTCTAACGGCAATATTTAATTGCAAAATCCACTAGCAAATCTACTGGCGAAACTCAGCGGAAAAAACCCGCTGGCAGGAGTTTACATCAGACAGCTTCAGGGTAAGATAGCAAAGCTGAGCTGAGTTGCCCTACCAAACTGCGGAGACAAATATGACCTTTATTGAAGCTGGTGATTTATTATGGCAGCCAAAGGACATTGAAAATACACAGCTTTATGACTTTGCAACGATTGTTAAAGACAGGCTCGGCTTTGACTGGAAACAAGATTATGAAGCGCTTTGGCAATGGTCTGTCGACTATCCTGGTGATTTCTGGTCTGCGCTATGGGATTGGCATGGCATTATCGGCGA
>JBMZFK010000043.1:0-13894 GCA_049615365.1 Puniceispirillaceae bacterium (SeqCode) | reverse complement strand
GGCCGCAAAATCGCTGTGATGGCGATGTCTGCGCGTACAATCACCGTATTTTCACAATGGCTGGCGATGAAAGAGATGGATGCCTACCGGTCTGAAATAACCCTAATCGGGCCCTCTCCAGCCCTGCTGGCTTTTGCCAAAGCTGAGGGATTGTGCGGTATTTGTGCGCCACTGCCCAGCCGCGATAATATGCTGGCCTGTGCAATCAGCTGGGCAAAAGATCAGGGGGCGTGAAAAAAACTGCTGCAAAGATAAGAGTTCAATTTGACCTGATGTGTTAGCCTATAGATACTCTTAAGATAAGCTAACAGAGGCCGCCATGATAGCTGGCCCCGATACAAGACACGACAGGCAGAAATAAAGAGCATATGGTCAAACGCAAATCGCAATCCAGGCAACAGCCGCCCCAGGATGAGGGGGTGTCCGCAAAGGAGACCATCATTGAGGCAGAAGAGATAGTGGCAAAGAAACCTGCGCGCGCGCTCGGCCGTGCCGAGATTATCAGCGCTGTTGCGGCTGTGTTATCGCTGACAGCCATAGGATTGGCATTATGGCCAGTGCTAACCACAAAAATGACCCATCAGCGACAGGCCGAGCTTGATGAGAGAGTAGAGGGGCTATCTGCTGCAGTGGAAAGCCTGGTGGCGGCACAAACAGAACTTGCCGAAGCCATGGTTGCCCAGCAAGGGCTAAGCGGTGCGCTGAAAACTGATTTAAATAAACTGACCCAGCAAGCAGGCACCCTTACTACAGAGCTGCGTTCAGAGCTGGAAAATCTTGCCCAGCAGCTTGAAAAAAGCCAGCAAGATTTCCTGAACAGCCTGTCCTTGCCGGCGGCCACTTCTGAACAGGCGGCTGCCCCGGACGCGCCATCCCCGTCGAAAACAGATAGCCCGAATATCTCTTCTGGCTCTGACCAGGCGGCAGACGGTCAGGAACAAATCAGCCAGCCAGCAGATGAAGAAGCGCCATGGTTACCGCAATGGGTAGAGGTGCCGATAGAAAATCTGGCAGGGTGGTTTTCCGGTCTGGTGACCATTCGCAAAAATATCCCTGATCAACCCAACCAAACGCCAGAAGCTGGCGAGAATATATCCAGATAATGGCGCGTCTGGTTCAGTTCATCTTTTTCTGTGCTATCTCGGCCATAGTTTTTAGCTGGCTGGCCAGGCAAACAGGCATGACGGTGATTAACTGGTCTGGCTGGGAGATAAAATTGCATACCAGCTTGCTGGTAGCAGGTGTGGCGGTATTGATTACCGGGTTGTTTCTGCTTTATCGGTTAATTCGGATATTGGTATTATGGCCAGGCTGGATGGGCCATAATTGGCAAGTGCGCCGGCAAAAAAAAGGAGAGCGTGCCTTATCTCTTGGCATGGTCGCGTTCGCGGCTGGCGATCACAAGATGGCAAGGCGGCAAGCGCGCAAGGCTGAAAAATTACTTGGGTCTGGCTTGCTGCCTGATCTGTTGTCGGCTCAGGCGGCTCACGCCGCAGGGGATGCAAAGGCAGCATTGCGCTATTTCACAGCCTTGTCACGGAATGAAGATACGGCCTATTTCGGTCATTTGGGGCTGATGCGTTTATATCAGGAGCAAGGCAAAGAGACACAGAGCCTGGATGCGGCCCATAAAGCCTTGGCAACTTCAGAGAGCTTGTCACCTGCGACAATACGGATATTTGCACATGATCTGGACATGCGGCGATGGCGCGAAGCTTTGGATAGGCTTGGCAGTTTTCTGCGTCAGGATGCACAGGCACTTGCCACTTTTGGCCCGCAAGACGGCCTGGCTATAGGCCAGCTAAACGCGCCCGCCCTGCTGGCTGGCCATTTATGTATATTGCTCTCCGAAGATGCCGCAGAAAGCGATAAAAAAGGCTATCTTGAGCAAGCGCTTGATTTTAGCCCGCGTCTGGTAGAGGCAAGCCGGCGTCTGGCTTTGCTGGCAAGCGAGGGTCAGCGAAAATCTGCGCTGAAACGGCTGGAGAAAGATTTCAAAGCTTTTCCGCATCCCCAGCTGGCTGAATTGATTGCCAAACTTTCCGGCGATAATGAGGGCCAGCTGGTGGCGCGTTTAGGCAGGCTGGCCGATGCCTCAACCAATTTTGATGAAGCCCGTCTAATCGCGGCTGAATATGCGCTGGAAAGTGGGATTTGGGCTTCTGCCTCGGCGATGCTGGCCGGGGTAACACCAGCTGGGCAAACCAATAAATATTTCCTGCTTTTGGCAGATTTAGCCGAGAAAAAACGTGATTTTTCTGTCTCTGATGTGCCAGCAGATGATGATAATTCTGATCGGGCTGAACATCATTTGGAAAAAGAACAATCGCTTGTTGCCGCCGCCCATGCCCCGCATGCTGCTAATTGGCAGTGTCAGGCTTGTGATGCGGCGTTGCGGCAATGGGATATGGTCTGCCCGTCCTGTTCTGTACTGGGGCAGGTAGACTGGCAACAATCTGGCCATGCCTCTCATCCTGTTTTGCCCCCCGCTTAACACCGCGCCTATGGGTGTTTTGCGGTGTTTAGGCTGCCATATGCGGGTAAAGCGCCGCAGCTATGCAAAGATTATTGATAACTGCCCAGAAATAGGCTAGCTGTAGAGGAGAAGTTGTATCCTCTTTCGGGTATGGTTTGTTAGCAGCGAGCTGGTTTGTCCAGACAGAGATACAAAGAAGTAAAATATAGAAGTAAGATAAAATTTCTGGTCGCATTTTTATGGGAGGAACCTGATGAATAGAAATGTTGTGATACTTGTAGGTGTCGCGGTGCTTGCCGGACTTGCCTACACTTTTATGGGCGCACAAGACAAAGATGGTATGAAAACCGCCGAAGGGCCGAAAATCGGTATTATTTTAGGGTATACAGGGCCAATTGAATCCCTGACACCTGATATGGCTTTGGGTGCAGAGCTGGCGATAAGCGAGGCCAATGAGTCTGGCAATTTTGCTCTTGGCGCAGCTACCTCTGTTCGGGCGGACTCAACCTGTATTGATTCAGCCGCAGCCACAGCCGCGGCAGAACGTCTTGTGACAGCTGAAAAGGTAAATGCTATTATGGGCGCGGATTGTTCAGGTGTAACCACGGCTATTTTGGAAAATGTAGCGGTGCCAAATGGTGTGGTGATGATTTCACCTTCTGCAACATCTCCAGCGCTTTCTACAGTTGCGGATAATGACCTGTTCTTCAGAACCGCGCCATCAGATGCACGTCAAGGTGCTGTGGTTGCAGAAATTCTGCAGGATAAGGGCTATAAAACAGCCGCGATGACCTATACCAACAATGATTATGGCAAGGGTCTGGCAGATGCTATCAAGAGCAATTTTGAATCTATGGGCGGCACGATTACCATTTCAGCTGCACATGAAGATGGCAAAGGCGATTATGGTGCAGAAGTTGCTGCATTAGCACAAGCTGGCGGGGAAATCCTGATTGTTGCCGGGTATCTTGACCAGGGCGGTAAAGGGATTATTCAGGCATCTTTGGATGCCGATGCCTTTAGCATGTTCTATCTGCCAGATGGCATGATCGGCGATGCTCTGCCAGAAGCGATTGGCCCTGGCCTGAACGGGTCAATTGGTGACGTGCCAGGTACAGATAGCCCGGGCGCCGCCAAATTCGCAGAAATGGCCACCGCAAAGGGCTTTAAGGCAGGTCCATTTGCCCCGGAAAGCTATGATGGTGCAGCGCTTATTCTGCTTGCCATGCAGGCCGCAAACTCTACCGATAGCGAAGTGTTCAAAGCCAAGGTAATGGATGTGGCAAACGCCCCTGGCGAAAAGATTTTTCCAGGCGAATTAGGCAAAGCGCTGAAGCTGATTAGCGAAGGCAAAGATGTTGATTATGTTGGCGCCTCAGCGGTTGAGCTGATCGGTGCTGGCGAATCTGCTGGTAACTATGCCGAGATCGAAATCCAGGGTGGCAAGAACGTCACTGTTGGGTATCGCTAGGCTGAACCGATAGAAATGACAAAGCCCGGGTATAGTAATGTTACCCCCGGGCTTTGTTTTTTTTTGATGTAGTTTTTTATGATTACGGTCTCGCATTTACATAAATCTTTTGGCGGCATTCATGCGGTTAATGACGCCTCTTTGGAAATTGCAACTGGTTCTATCACGGGCTTGATCGGCCCGAACGGGGCTGGCAAAACAACGTTATTTAATATTATTGCAGGTCTGTATAAACCAGATAGCGGAACAGTCACCCTGGATGGGGTGGATATTACAGGTTTGGCCCCGCATGAGCTGTTTCATCGCGGCTTGCTTCGTACCTTTCAAATAGCGCATGAATTTTCCACATTAACCGTTCGGGATAACCTGAAAATGGTGGCGGCGAACCAGTCTGGCGAGCGCCTGCTGGAGGCGTGGTTTCGTGCTGGAAAAGTGCGCGCCGAAGAAGAAAGACTGGCAGATAAAGCACAAGAGGTAATCAAATTTCTGCAGTTGGATGCGGTAGCAGATGAGCTGGCAGGGCGGTTATCTGGCGGGCAGAAAAAGCTGCTAGAGCTTGGGCGCACCATGATGGTTGATGCGAAAATTGTATTTCTGGATGAAGTTGGCGCCGGGGTAAATCGCACTCTGCTGGGGCATATTGGTGATGCTATCCTGCGCCTGAATGAAGAGAAAAATTATACCTTTTGCATGATCGAACATGATATGGAATTTATCAGCCGGTTATGTGATCCGGTTATTGTTATGGCAGAGGGGTCTGTGCTGGCCACAGGCAGTGCGGCCGAAATACGCAAAAATGAAGAGGTGATTGAAGCCTATCTGGGGACAGGTTTGAAGAACCAGGCGAAGGGAGCATAAAATGGCCTATTTGTCTGGTGAAAATATGACAGGTGGCTATGGCGATGCAGATATTTTGCATGACTGCAGTATCAGCGTTGAAAAGGGTGAAATCGCGGTGGTGGTCGGGCCAAATGGCGCGGGTAAATCAACCGCGATGAAAGCAGTTTTCGGGATGCTGAAACTTCGCTCTGGTACTGTGACGCTGGATGGTGAGGATATCACCGCGCTGATGCCGCAGGAGCGGGTGCTTAAAGGGATGGGCTTTGTGCCGCAGACACAGAATGTTTTTCCCGGTCTTACCGTGCTGGAAAATCTGGAAATGGGCGCCTTTATTCGTAGCGATGATATCTCGCAGACGCTGGAACAAATTTTTGATCTTTTCCCTATTCTGGCAGAAAAAGCAGAACAGCCAGCAGGCGAGCTATCTGGCGGTCAGCGCCAGCAGGTTGCGGTAGGCCGGGCGCTGATGACACGGCCAAAGGTATTGATGCTGGATGAGCCAACCGCCGGCGTATCGCCTATTGTGATGGATGAGCTGTTTGACCGCATCATTGAAGTGGCACGCACCGGCATTGCCATTTTGATGGTAGAGCAAAATGCCAAACAGGCGCTATCTATCGCAGATAAGGGATTTGTGCTGGTACAGGGGCGTAACCGCTATACCGATACAGGTGCCGCCCTGTTGGCAGATAAAGACGTACGCAAAGCGTTTCTGGGAGGATAGCCAGCATGACAGATATCCTGAATGCCTTTGTGCTATTGGCGAATTTTGTTGTGATACCGGGTCTGGCTTATGGTAGCCAGCTTGCGCTGGGGGCGCTGGGCGTTACCATGGTCTATTCGGTGCTGCGTTTTTCCAATTTTGCCCATGGTGAGCTGATGTCCTTTGGGGCGATGATATGTGTGCTGCTGACCTGGTGGATGAAATCTGCTGGTATCAGCGTCGGGATTTTCCCTACCGCATTGCTGGCGCTGCCAATCGCGATTATCGCCACTATCGGGCTGGCACTGGCAACAGACAAGCTGGTTTTCTCTTATTATCGGCGCAAGCGTTCAGAGACAGTCACCTATCTGATTGTATCGGTTGGGGTGATGTTTTTTACTGGCGGGCTTATCCGCTTCATTATCGGCCCTGATGACAGGGTGTTTACAGATGGCGAACGGTTTCTGCTGAAAGCCCGAACTTTTAAAGAGGTTACCGGTTTGACCGAAGGGCTGGCGATAAAGACCAGCCAGGGCGTAACCATTGTGTTGGCCTTTATTGTGGTGGCATTGCTGTTCTGGTTTTTAAACCGCACCAAAACAGGAAAATCCATGCGCGCCTATTCTGACAATGAAGATTTGGCGCTGCTTTCCGGCATTAATCCGGAACGGGTGGTGATGATCACCTGGATGATTACCGGCGCTCTAGCGGCATTGGCTGGTACCTTATATGGTCTGGATAAAAGTTATAAGCCTTTTACCTATCTTTCTTTACTCTTGCCTATCTTTGCATCGGCAATTGTGGGTGGTGTCGGCAGCCCGATAGGCGCTATTGCTGGCGGATATGTAATTGCCTTTTCTGAATTGCTGGTCACCTTTGCCTATAAAAAGGTGATTAGCTATCTGACGTTTGAACGGCTGGTACCAGAAGGGTTAGTCCAGCTTTTATCTACAGATTATAAAATTGCTGTATCTTTTGTGATTTTGTTAATTGTTTTATTGATTAAACCAACCGGGCTGTTTTCTGGAAAAACGATTTAGCCAGAAGGCTGAAACAAGTGGAACAGGTACCATGAATATGCCATCTGATGACGCAAAGAAACGACAGGAACGCAATCTGACGCTATTTGGCGTATTGGCGGTTTTATTTGTCTTTGTGGGTATGGCACAAAGCTGGAACGTATCGCTAGCCATTCTGAATTTATGCCTGATTTCAGCGATTATGACCTTGGGTGTGAATATCCAGTGGGGATATGCTGGCATTGTGAATTTCGGGGTGATGGGGTTTGCCGCGCTAGGCGGGCTGGCAGGGGTGGTGGTATCCATGCCACCGGTTATCGCAGGCTGGCAGGCTGGCGGCATAGAATTACTGCTGGGTGGCCTGATTATTCTGATTACCATTGTGCTGGCGGTGTTTATTGCCAGCCATACCCAGCATCTGGGGCGGTGGCGGTTCTGGTTGATTGCTGGCGTCAGCCTGTGCGGATATTTCTTGCTGCGAATGCTGGTTGACCCGGCTATTGAGGCGATTGAATCCATTAATCCGGCCAAGGCAGGGCATATTGGTGGTCTGGGCTTGCCAATTTTAGTGTCCTGGGGGGTGGGCGGTTTTTTTGCTGCGGGGGCTGCGTATGTGATTGGCAAGGCCTCGCTTGGCCTGCGCTCGGACTATCTGGCGATCGCAACATTGGGCATTTCCGAAATTGTGGTTTATGTGCTGAAAAATGAGGACTGGCTGGCGCGCGGCGTTAAAAATGTAAATGGCTTGCCGCGTCCAGTGCCCTATGAGGTGGATTTGCAAACCCAGCCCTGGCTAATCGACATGGCGGCGACGCTGGGAACAGATATAGCCGAGCTTTCCTCTATTATCGTCAAGCTTTGTTATGCAGGCTTGTTTATTATCGTATTGGCAATTTTATTCTGGCTATTTGAAATTGCGTTGCGCTCTCCATGGGGGCGGATGATGCGCGCTATCCGCGATAATGAGGTGGCGGCAAATGCGATGGGCAAGGATGTCAAAGCAAAACATTTACAGGTATTTGTTCTTGGCTCGGCGGTTATTGGGGTAGCTGGCGCGATGCTGACAACCCTGGATGGCCAGTTTACCCCCGCATCCTACCTGCCGCTTCGCTTTACGTTCTTGATTTGGATCATGGTTATTGTGGGTGGCTCCGGGAATAATTTTGGCTCTGTATTGGGCGGCTTTGTTATCTGGTTTTTCTGGGTAGAGAGTGAGCCGCTTGGCTTGTGGCTGATGGATGTTATCACCTTGCCGCTAGATGCAGGTAATCCATTGCGAATACATCTGCTAGAGAGTGCTGCGCATATGCGGCTCATGACGATGGGCTTGTTGATGTTGCTTATGTTGCGCTTTGCCCCTCAGGGTTTGATCCCCGAAATCAAGAGATAACGCATATTCCTTTTTTAAAAAATCAGGAGACATATAATGACCACTGCAGACAAGAATAAGGCAGTCGGGTTTATTGGTCTTGGTAATGTTGGCGCTAAACTGGCTGGCTCGCTTCTTCGAAACGGGGCAGATCTAACCATACGTGATTTGGGTAAATCTGCTGCTACGCCCTTGCTGGAAGCCGGGGCTAAATGGGCAGATAGCCCAGCGGCAATGGCGGCATCCTGTGACATTTTGATAACCTGTTTGCCCTCGCCCTCTATCAGCGCTCAGGTGCTGGAAGCTGAAGATGGCCTGTTGGCCGGATTTGGCGCAGGCAAAATTTGGGCAGAGATGAGCACGACAGATGAGACAGAAATTCATCGGCTGGCGGCGAAAATCTCGGCACTGGGCGGGCGGGCTGTCGATTGCCCGGTTTCAGGGGGATGCCACCGCGCTGCTACTGGCAATATTTCTATTTTTGCTGGATGTGCGCGTGATGTCTTTGACGAGATGCTGCCTTATCTTACCATGATGGGCCGGCGCATTCTGCATACGGGCCAGCTGGGATCTGCGACAATCCTAAAGGTGGTTACCAATTATCTGGCAACCGCTAATCTGGTTTCGGTTGCCGAAGCCCTGTCCACCTGTCAGGCCGCAGGGATGGATTTGCGAACCAGCTATCAGGCGATTGCGATGTCCAGCGGTACCAGCTTTGTGCATGAAACAGAAGGACAGGTGATTTTAAATGGTAGCCGCGATATTAATTTCACTATGGATTTGGTGCTAAAGGATATCAGCCTGTTTCAGGATGTAGCCAACCGTTCTGACCTGCAGCTAGAGATCGCGCCCTTGCTGGTAGAGATATTTAAAGATGGCATTGCCAAATATGGCCCGCGTGAGTTTTCACCGAATATTATCCGCCGCCTGGAAGATGCGCATAATCTGAATGTGCAAACAGACGGTTTTCCGGATGAAATTACCGATGATGAGCCGGAATTACCCGGTTATGAGGTAAAAATTTAAGAATTGCAGAACGTTTTATACCCGTTTTAGCACTTAAAAGTTAACCATGGGCACATTGTGCCTCAATTAATAAATTACTAAGTAATATTTTCTTGTCTTTCTTACCCATTTAACGTTTTTGTGCCAGATCATGGGCCTGCCTTGTTGCCGGGGTTGCCCGGTCTAGCGTTGTTGCCAGGGCAATTGATGATATTTCCAGCCATTTAGATGACCACGATGATTATGGCTATCCAAATCGCCTTCAAATCCTTCTGTTACATTACAGACATTTTCATACCCGTTTTCGATTAGGGTCATGCAGGCCGCAGCAGAACGTACCCCGGAACGGCAAATCACAAAAATTTGGGTATCTTTGCCAGCCTGTTCCTGACATTGCGCGGCAAAATTAACATTTTGCTGGCCAGTGATATTCACCCATTCAATCAGGGCTAGCTGGCCTTTTGTCTGGCCGAGGTCGGGGATGCCGACATACATCCATTCGGCGCGGGTCCGACAATCAATCAGCAGGCTATTTTCAGTTTCAGCGAGCGCACGGTACACTTTATCTGGCGTCAACTCCTTAAACATTCTTGCTCCTGGCCTCTATATAAGGTTCTTTTAAAAGGAGGGAAGTTCCTCTAGAATGTCATAATTTGAAGTAAACGGAAAGTCAGGAGATGAGGTATGTTTAATGCGCTGATACTCGAGCAAGATGACGCTGGCAAAACCTATTCTGAAATTCGTCAGATAGATAATAATTTTTTGGGTACACAAGGCGAGGTTCTGGTTGCAGTAGAATATGCCGGTGTAAATTATAAAGACGGATTATGTATAAATGGCCTGGGCAGATTGATCCGCGATTTTCCGCGTATCCCGGGCGTTGAATTTTCTGGCGAGGTTATCGAAAGTCAGGATCCACGCTATCAGCCCGGAGACAAGGTTATCGCAACTGGCTGGCGGATTGGCGAGATTAGCCATGGCGGCTATGCCGAACGGGCCCGTATCAAAGCAGATCATCTGGTCGCCTTGCCAAAGGGAATGACCACACGCCAGGCTATGATTCTTGGCACACCTGGCCTTACTGCGATGTTTGCCTTGCAAGGGCTGGAAGCCCATGGCCTTGCCCCCGCTGCTGGCAGTGACGATGGACGCGAAGTTTTGGTCACCGGTGCGGCTGGTGGTGTGGGTTCGGTCTCTGTTGCCCTGCTTTCAGCCCTTGGCTACCGCGTGGCGGCGGTAACTGGACGGATAGAGCAATCAGGTGATTTCCTGCGCGAGATGGGCGCAGATAGCCTTGTTGCCCGCGCAGAACTGGCAGAAGCGTCATCAAAGCCGCTGGAGAGTGAGCGCTGGGCTGCCTGTATTGATAATGTTGGTAGCCAGATGCTGGCCCGTGTTCTGGGCCAGATATGCTATGGTGGATCGGTGGCGGCTATCGGCAATGCAGGGGGTATCGACCTGCCAGCTAATGTGCTGCCTTTCCTGTTACGCGGCATAAATTTGCTGGGAATTGATTCTGTCTACCAACCCTATGAACGCAGGGTCAGCGCCTGGCAGCGGCTGGCAGATCAATTTCCAATGGAAAAACTGGAAACAATCGTCACTGAAATCAACTTGGAGTCGCTTGAGAAAACAAGCAAAGCGATATTGAAAGGAGAGATACAGGGACGGTGTCTTGTTTGTCTGTAAAGGCTGGCTGGCAGTTATATATCTGCTCGCGCGCCGGGGATAGGCCAAAGATGGGCCAAAGATGCAGGCCGGAGATATGGGTCAGAGACTCGGCCCGAACAACCATGGCCGACTCGCAAAACAGATATAAAGGCTGAAAATAGATTAGCATCATTCAGGATGTGCATTTCGCAGGGCAAGCTGGTCAGCACCAGCCTGGCATAAATAACTGGCATGTCATAGACACGGTTCTGTCTTTGGCAGAGAGGTTTTGCCTATTACTACTCCTTTCCCGACATTTACCGTAAAAGCTGTCGCCTCCAGAGCTTGCTTTTGCCAAAAATTTTGTCAGTCTAAAAAGACAGGACAAGATAGGGCAGGGCGAGCGGTCTACCGGATGTATGACAGCCCTCCTGGCAAAGGAGATTTTTATGAATTCTTTTGTTGTTGGTTCAAACCGAAAAATAGATCCCTCCAGGCGGGCACATTTGCGCGGGGATGGAACACCAGATGATAATGATCGTGTGGAAATTGGCCCCACCGGCCTTGCCTTTGCAGAATGGCAAGAGGCTGGACTTGCGCTGCCTGACCTGCCCAGCCTTCGTGAATATCGGCTCTCTCGGCTGCAAGATCAGATAAAGGCGCATGACTGTGCTGGCCTGTTATTATTTGATCCGCTGAATATCCGCTATGCCACAGACAGCACAAATATGCAGCTATGGACAACCCATAATGCGGCGCGAGCCTGTTTTGTGCCGCCCTCTGGCAAGATGGTGTTGTTTGATTTTCATTCCTGTGCGCATCTGTCGGCACATTTGCCGCTGGTTGGCGAGGTGCGCGGCGGGGCATCTTTCTTTTATTTTGAAACAGGCGATCGCACCGATGAACATGCCGCTGCCTTTGCCGATCAAATTCTGGAATTAATGGCTGAACATGCTGGCCAGAATAACCGGCTGGCGGTGGATAAAATTGAAAATGCAGGCTATGCGGCGCTGGCCAGTAAAGGGGTACATCTGCTGGATGGTCAGGTTCTGAGCGAACATGCCCGTTCGATTAAAAACGAGAATGAGCTAAAGGCGATGCGCTGTGCTATCTATGCCTGTGAGCAAGCGATAGATGAAATGCGGGCAGTCGTGGCGCCGGGCGTAACTGAAAATGACGTCTGGGCAGCCCTGCATGCTGGCAATATCAGGCGTGGTGGGGAATGGATTGAAACCCGGATTTTATCCTCTGGCCCGCGCACCAACCCCTGGTTTCAGGAATGTGGCCCGCGTATTATGCAGGCTGGCGATATGCTGGCTTTTGATACAGATTTGGTTTCCACCTATGGCTATTGCTGCGATATTTCCCGGTCCTGGATTGTTGGCGATACACAGCCTACTGACGAGCAGAAAAGCCTGTATAAAACCGCCTATGAACATGTGGTGACCAATATCGGGATATTGCAACCCGGGATGAGCTTTGCTGAAGTTACCCGGCAGGCCCACCGGCTGCCCGAGGCGTATCGCGCCTTGCGCTATGGCGTGCTGGCGCATGGTATCGGGTTATGTGATGAATACCCCAGTATTCGCTATCCAGAAGATGTACGAAATTATGGCTATGGCGGCCAATTAGAGGTTGGCATGACCTTATGTGTTGAAGCCTATATCGGGGCAGAAGGGGGCCGTGAGGGGGTAAAGCTGGAAGAACAGGTGGTGATAACAGAACAGGGCGGAGAGGCGCTTTCTGCCTATCCGTTTGAAACAGATTTACTGGAGTAGACAGCGTTATTCGCCGCTTTTCTGGACAAAGCCAATATGCGGCAAATTGCGCCCTTGCTGGGCATAATCAATGCCATAGCCGATAACAAATTCATCCGGGATATCAAAACCTGTCCAGCGGATATCAACCTCTATCTCGCGTCTTGAAGGCTTGTTCAGCAAGGTACAGACAGACAGGCTTGATGGCCCTCTGGTCTGCATAATTTTCAACACCTGTGCCAATGTATGGCCAGTATCAATGATATCTTCAACCACCAGCACATCGCGGTCACGGATATTGGTTTCAAGGTCTTTTAAAATGGTTACCTGACGCGAGGATTCGGTCTTGTCGCCATAGCTGGAAACGGTCATAAAATCCACCTCAACCGGCAGGTTCAGGCGGCGCACAAGATCGGCGATAAAAATAAAGGAACCGCGTAACAGGCCAACCACTACCAGTTGATCTGTATTGGAATAGGTTTCGGTTATTTGTTTGGCAAGCTGGTTTACTCTGGCGGTTATCTCTGTCTCAGAAATTAAAATCTGGACATGATCATCCCCGGTAAGAACAGACATATTTTTGATCTCCTGCAACCAAGCCGCTTGTGTGTTGCGTGCCTGTCAGCACAAATGCACATGCGCCTAACATAGCATGACCACGCCCAAGGGACAGTAAAAAAACACGCCGATCAGGATTGCCTTTGGATATGGTAAAGCACTGGACTTATCCGGGCTTCCCGCCTTATTCTGATATCCAGAGATTTATATTTATTTATTCAACATGCAAACGGAGTTAAGCCATGGCAAAAGCAGCATTTTTGGGTCTTGGGGTTATGGGCTATCCAATGGCGGGACATTTGGCCGCTGCCGGGCATGAGGTTTCTGTTTTTAACCGGACAGCAGAAAAAGCAGAGAACTGGGTTGCCCAGCATGGCGGGCGTCACGCCGCCACCCCTGCCGAGGCGGCAAAGGATGCTGAATTTGTTTTTGCCTGTGTTGGCGATGATGCCGATATAAAGGCGGTGACTGTTGGTGCAGATGGTGCCTTTTCATCCATGGCAGAGGATGCGGTATTTGTGGATAACACCACCGCATCTGCAGATATCGCAAGAGAGCTGTATCAGGCTGCAAGTAGCCAGAATATGCATTTCATTGATGCGCCGGTTTCTGGCGGTCAGGCAGGGGCTGAAAATGGCAAGCTGACTGTCATGTGTGGCGGCGATGCAGCGGCCTTTGCACGGGCAGAACCATTGATGGCATGCTATGGCGCAAAGGTAACCCATATGGGAGATGCCGGGGCCGGGCAATTGACCAAGATGGTGAATCAGATTTGTATCGCTGGTTTGGTTCAGGGATTGTCAGAGGCGCTGGCTTTTGGCCAGAATGCGGGTCTGGATATGGATAAGGTGTTAGGGGTTGTCTCTGGCGGGGCGGCGCAATCCTGGCAGATGGAAAATCGGGGAACCACAATGGTGCGCGATGAATTTGATTTTGGATTTGCGGTAGACTGGATGCGTAAAGATTTGCGGATTTGCATGGCAGAGGCTGCACAAAATGGCTCGGAATTGCCAGTAACCGCGCTGGTATCACAATTCTATGCGTCC
>JBMZFK010000042.1:0-14249 GCA_049615365.1 Puniceispirillaceae bacterium (SeqCode) | reverse complement strand
ATCTTGGACGCGCCAGCTGCGGCCAGAACCACATCAAACTCGCTCTTTTCTTCAGCAGCTGCACCGCCAGCGTCACCGCCAGCAGCCGCCGCAACAGCAACAGGTGCTGCAGCAGCAGATACGCCCCACTTGTCTTCCAGCAACTTGGCCAGCTCAGCAGCTTCAAGTACTGTCAGGTTAGATAGGTCTTCTGCAATTTTTTCAATATCAGCCATAATTAACTCCTTTTGGCTTAAACTTTCTGATCAGTAAGGCAACATGCCTACTGCAATTGATCTGCCCGTGCTTGTATCACGCGTGCCAGTTTTGCAGCCGGTGCCTGTGTGACCCGTGCTACTTGTGTTGCTGGTGCGCTCAACAGACCAACAAGCTTTGCCCGCAGCTCGTCCAGCGACGGCAATGTCGCCAGAGCTTCGACGCCGGCTTTGTCCAGCACTTTGCCGTCCAAAGAACCGCCAATGACGGTCAGCTTGTCGTTCTCCTTTGCAAATGCACATAAAACCTTGGCTGCAGACACCGGATCAGCAGATGTACCCATCGCTGTTGGTCCAGTGAACAAATCAGTCAAATCTTCATATTTTGTGCCTTGCAAAGCAATCTTGGTCAGCCTGTTCTTGGTTACCTTAAATCCGGCACCAGCCTCACGCATGCGGCCACGTAGATCACTACTTTCGGCCACAGTCAGACCAGTCTGGTGGGTAACAACAACAGCTGCTGCCTCAGACAGGGTTGATTGCAGTGTTTCGATCAGTTCGGCTTTTTCGTTCCGGTTCACCTGATCATCTCCACTTCAGTTTTGAACAGGGGCTGAAAACCAGCCTTTTCTGTTCGGTTTCACCTCAACAAACCTATCAGCAAAACTGATATGCTTGTCATTGGCCTGCCCACAGAAAGCTTAAGCATAAATGCTCGTTGCTACCGTCTATGCAGGGGATTAAGGCCGCATATGCTGCCTCCTGCAGTCTTGGACAGGGTGGGAACAATAAGAGCCGATATATTTATATCTACCCTTTTTTCTTATTGCTCCCGGCATCTGCCTGAAGGCTGTTAGGCCGTTCAGACAAAATTCGTTTTCGGGTCTGTATGACAGCCCCTGCCACTATCAGGCAGCGCTATCTTCTACAAACACACCCGGGCCCATTGTAGAGCTCATGGTAATTTTCTTGATAAAGGTACCTTTTGCACCTGATGGACGCGCCTTGCGGATAGCCTCGATAAAGGCGTCTGCGTTTTCGGCAATTTTATCTGCATCAAAACTTGCCTTGGCGATACCTGCATGTACCACGCCAGCTTTTTCCACCCGGAACTGTACTTCACCAGCTTTTGCTGCCTGTACAGCGGCTGCCACATCTGGCGTTACTGTACCCAGCTTTGGATTTGGCATCAGGCCACGCGGCCCCAGAACCTTACCAAGCCGGCCAACAACACCCATCATATCCGGGCTGGCAATCACACGGTCAAAACCAGCTTCGCCATTTTGGATAGCTTCGGCCAATTCTTCTGCGCCAACGAATTCTGCTCCTGCTGCTTTGGCTTCATCAGCCTTGGCATCCCGTGCAAATACCGCTACGCGAACATCTTTACCAGTGCCATTTGGCATGGAAACAGACCCCCGCACCATCTGGTCAGCGTGACGCGGGTCAACCCCCAGATTAATGGCCAGTTCGATTGTTTCATCAAACTTTGAGGTTGCGCCATCTTTAACCAGCTTCGCCGCATCGGCTACTGAATAGTTAATGTTGCGGTCAAGGTTAGCTGTTGCTGCCTGCATTCTTTTGTTCATTTTAGCCATTTTAGCCCTCCACAACTTCTAGGCCCATGGCCCGTGCTGAACCGCTGATCATGGCAACTGCGCCATCCATATCAACTGCGTTCAGGTCTTTCATTTTCTGTTCTGCGATTTCGCGTACCTGCGAGAGTGTTACTTTGCCAGCAACGGTACGCCCTGGCTCCTGACCACCTTTTGGCAGGCCAGCCGCTTTTTTCAGGAAATAGCTGACAGGGGCTGTCTTGGTAGTAAAGGTAAAGGACTTATCCTGATAGATAGTGATCACAACCGGCACCGGCATATTCTTTTCCAGGCTTTCTGTTGACGCGTTAAACGCTTTACAGAATTCCATGATATTCACACCGCGCTGGCCAAGGGCAGGCCCAACTGGTGGAGACGGGTTTGCACCGCCTGCTGGAATATTCAGCTTTAAATAGCCTTCGATTTTCTTTGCCATTTTCTTAAACCCTTCTTGCCCGTCATTTCTGACTGATTGCTATCTTCTATGCGCGCCTTCATAGCGGCGTCGCGGTTTTATTACCCTGTCTTTTCGACCTGACTATATTCCAGCTCAACCGGGGTGGCCCGTCCAAAGATAGACACCGCTACCTTCAGACGTTCTTTTTCATCATCTGCTTCTTCAACAACACCATTAAAGCTTTCAAACGGCCCTTCTGTGACCCGTACTTCTTCGCCAATATCAAAGGAAAGCGTACTGCGCGGACGGTCAACACCCTCATCCATTTGCTTGATCAGGCGCTCTGCCTCAGCTGCGGTGATGGGGATCGGCTTGCCCTTGCCGCCCAGAAAACCGGTAACGCGAGGCTGGTTTTGCACCAATGACCATGCCGCATCAGATAATTCCATTTTGACCAGAATATACCCGGGAAAGAATTTGCGCTCTGACTGCACTTTCGCACCGCGACGCACTTCCACCACCTCTTCGGTGGGTACCATGACCTCTTCAATTTGGTCATCGAGTCCATGACTGGCAGCCTGTTCGACAATAGACTGCGCCATTTTCTTTTCAGAACCTGAAAAGACATGGACTACATACCAGCGCTTCGCCATAACTTAAGCCATCCTCAAAAAAACCAAAAGTTCAGACCTGTTCTCTTTTAAGATCCAAGACCGAGAACAAACTGAACCACGTTCGAAAGCACAAGATCGACAAGCAGGAAAAATACCGCCGCAATCGTAGCCATAATAAAAACAGTCAGCGTTGCCAAACCGGTATCACGCCGATTCGCCCAAGAAATGCGTGAAATCTCTTGCCTTACCTGTCGGACAAACTGTGCGGGCGACACTTTAGCCATAAATCCCAAACCTTTTCAAGTGCAAAAAACGGGCGCAGAAAATACGATAACGCCGCGCTTTGCATGCTCCCGGACAATGGAAAGGGCAAAAGCGCGAAAAACTGTTCGGCTATTTAGCATACCTACCAGACAAGTAGCAAGAGTTAAGAGGGTGTTTTTCGTATGTTTTTAAAAAAATTATGATGACAGCCTCTAACTTCCCTCGCCAATATAATAAGGTAGCTCGGCAACTATACCGTCAGACAAGACCGTAACCATGTCACAAAATCAGGTGGATTTATGAAAATAGGATTTATTGGGCTTGGTAAAATGGGACAGGTTATGGCCCCGCACCTTGCGCCTCTGGCAAGCCAGCTTATCGGCTTTGATCCGAACTGGCAGATGCCCGATAACAGCCCTGTCCACCGTGCAAACACGCTATCCGAAATTGCCAGCTGCGAGCTTGTTTTCACCATGCTTCCCGATGGCGCGGTTGTTTTACAAATTATTGGCGAATTACTGGCAGCTGGCAGCCATGCGCTGTTTGTAGATATGTCATCCTGCCATCCAGATACCAGCGCCCGGCTGGATCACTTGCTGGCCCCAAGCGGGTGCCGGGCCCTGGATGCGCCAGTATCGGGGGGTGTAGCCAAAGCGGGCAAGGCTGAGCTTATGATTATGGCTGGTGGCAGCGATGCTGATTTCAGCCAAGCCGCCCCCTATTTAAACCTGATGGGCACCGCTGCGCATATCGGGCCAGGCGGTGCGGGCTATGCAATGAAAGCCCTGAATAATTATGTTTCGGCAGCGGGTCTAGTTAGCAGCTTTCAGGCATTGGCGACAGCACAGAAATTCGGTATTGCCCCGCACGCCTTTCAGCAGATTATCAATGCGTCTACCGGCCGCAATAACACAACAGAAGTGAAAATAGATAAATTTGTTATTCCAAAGACCTATGATTCTGGCTTTGCCTTGAATTTGATGGCCAAGGATGTTGCTATCGCTAGCGATATCATAACCCAGAACGGCTTTACCCTGCCGCTGAACCAGCCATTGGCAGATTATCTGAAACAGGCTTTGATACAATTAGGCGGAGATCCTGATCACACCGAAATTTATCGTCATCTGGAACAGCTGGCTGCCACATCGCCGCCCGGCGCACCCGATAAAGAATAGATAAAAGAGGCAGCAGAAATATGGAAAAGCGCGAAGATTACGGCCATTTTGACTATGTGATTGTCGGTGCTGGCACAGCTGGATGCGCGCTGGCAAACCGATTATCAGCAGATCCGCGTAACCGCGTCCTATTACTGGAGGCTGGCGGCTCGGATAATTATATCTGGACGAAAATACCTGTAGGCTATCTGTATTGCATGGGAAACCCGCGCACCGATTGGGGGTTCAAGACCGCCCCTGCTGACGGATTAAATGGGCGCGCACTGAACTATCCGCGTGGCCGTATTTTGGGCGGCTGTTCTTCTATTAACGGGATGATTTATATGCGCGGCCAGGCCCGTGATTATGATCACTGGGCACAGCTGGGGAATGCGGGCTGGAGCTGGGATGAGGTTCTGCCCTATTTCAAAAAGTCAGAAGACTATTTTGCTGGCGGCGATGATATGCATGGCAGTGGCGGCGAATGGCGGGTAGAAGAGCAACGCCTGTCATGGGAAATTCTGGATTATTTCAAAAAAGCCTGTATGCAGGCCGGCATCCCAGAAACCGGAGATTTTAATCGCGGCAATAATGAAGGGGTCGGCTATTTCCACGTCAATCAGCGCAAGGGCTGGAGATGGAGCAGCGCAACCGCCTTTTTAAAACCGGCAAAATCACGGAAAAATTTAACTATTCTGACAGGGGCGCAAGCCGAGACACTGACCTTTACCGGACGCAAAATTACTGGCCTTGCCTTTTTCCATCATAATCAGCGCGGCATTGTTCACGCCGATAAAGAGGTTATTTTATGCAGCGGGGCTATCGGCACGCCGCAGCTGCTTCAACTGTCCGGTATTGGCCCGGAAGCAGCGCTGAAATCACATGGCATAGAGGTGCGCCGCGCGCTGGCCGGTGTGGGCGGTAATCTGCAAGATCATTTGCAAATCCGCACGATCTTCAAGGTCAGGGATATCACCACCTTAAACAGCACTGCCAACACGCTAGGCGGCAAGATGCGGATTGCCCTTGAATATCTGTTTAAACGCTCGGGGCCAATGTCGATGGCACCTAGCCAGCTTGGCGCCTTTGTTAAATCGGACAAACGTCTGGAAACACCTGATTTGCAATATCATGTCCAGCCCTTATCGCTAGATGCGTTTGGCCAGCCCTTGCATCCCTTCCCTGCCTTTACCGCATCGGTATGTAATTTGCGCCCACATTCGCGCGGGTATGTCAGCTTGCGCTCTGCCAACCCGTTTGACAGCCCGCATATTGCGCCAAATTACCTGGCCGATGATCAGGATCGCGAAACCGCCGCCCAATCTATTCGAATCACCAGAAATATCGTCTCGCAAGAAGCGCTTTCTCCTTTTGTTACTGAAGAATTTTTGCCTGGCGCTGAATTTGAAAGCAGTGAAGAGCTGGCAAAAAAGGCTGGCGATATCAGCACCACCATCTTTCACCCGGTTGGCACCGCGAAAATGGGCATGGATAAAAACGCTGTCGTAGATAGCCGCTTGCGCGTACATGGCCTGCAGGGCCTGCGGATAGCAGATGCCTCCATCATGCCGACCATCACCTCTGGCAACACCAACTCGCCTACCTTGATGATTGCGGAAAAAGCCGCCGATATGATCCTCAGCGACCATCGCTAGCATACAAGCTGGCGCCAGATGCTTTACATCCGATCTGCCAATAGCTTTGCGACATGCTCTGCACGGCGCCCGGTGCCATCGGCTATCTGACAGCGGCAAGAGGTGCCATCTGCGACAATCACTGCCTCTGCTTCGGCAGCCCTAACTTTTGGCAAGAGACTGGCTTCAGCCATTTTCATGGACACATCATAGGTATCTGTTCCATAGCCAAAGGCCCCTGCCATACCACAACAGCTGGTTTCAATGGGCTCTACCTGCAATCCGGCTTTTTCTTGCAAAAGCTGATGAACCGGGCTCAGCACATCAAAAGCCTTTTGATGACAATGACCATGTACATATACTTTCTCGCCAGCCTTATTCAGGGAAAATTCGGCATCGCTAGCCAGCAAAAACTCTTCAAAGGTCTGCACCTGTTCAGCCACAATGCGCGACTTTTCATCTGCCAGCAGGGCTGGCACTTCATCACGCAAGGCCAGCGTACAGGAAGGCTCCAGCCCGACAATGGGAATCCCCTGTTTGGCAAAAGGATAAAACACCTCTACCAAATGGCGGGCTTCGGCGCGCGCTTTATCTACCAGCCCGGTCGAAAGATAGGTACGCCCGCAACACACAGGGCGCTGGCGCAAACTGGAAGGAATAAAAACCTGTTTGCCTGTATGGGCCAGCACCTTTTGTGCAGCCCGCAGATTTTCTGGCTCAAAATAGCGATTAAAGCTGTCTGCAAATAATATCACCGCCTCAGGCCTGGATGCAGCAGATGCTGCCTCGCTATCATTGAACGGGCGGTTTGACCAGCGCGGCAAATCCCTTTTTGCGGTAAAGCCGGTAATACGCTCTAGCAGCGGGGCGACAATCGGCAGATGACGGCGCAGGGATTGCGCTATATTTGCCAGCCAGGAGATACGGCTAAGCATCGGCGCATAGGCAGGTAAATAGGCTACCAGCCTGTCATGCAAGGACAGCCCTTTTTTAGCGGCTTGCAGCGCGGTCACTTCAATTTTCATACGCGCCATATCCACACCTGTCGGACATTCCCGCTTGCAGGCTTTACACGATACGCATAGCTTCATCGTCTCGGCCATCTCGTCGCTGGCCAATGCTTCGGCGCCTAATTGCCCCGATAGTGCCAGACGCAGGCTGTTTGCCCGCCCGCGTGTGCTGTCCTTCTCATCGCCTGTAGCGCGAAAAGAGGGGCACATTACCCCGCCGCTTTGCTTGCGACAGGCCCCGTTATTGTTACACATTTCCACCGCACCCTGCAGGCCGCCCGCACTGCCAGGCCAGGCAGACCAGTCCAGCTGGGTTGGAAAATCATTAATCTGATAGCCAGGGGCAAACCGGAATAGCGCCCGATCATCCATTTTTGGCGCATCGACAATCTTGCCCGGATTAAACATGCCACGGGGATCAAATAGCTGCTTGACCTGACGGAACAGGCTGGTCATTTCCGGGCCAAACATCACCTCGTTAAATTCAGAACGAACAATGCCATCCCCATGCTCGCCAGAGTGCGAGCCACCATATTTTTTCACCAGCTCAAACGCTTCTTCTGCGATATTCCGCATCGTCTGCACATCATCCGGCTTTTTCATATCCAGAACCGGACGTACATGCAAACAGCCCACAGACGCATGTGCATACCATGTACCCCTGGTACCATGGCGCGTAAAAATATCGGTCAGGCCAGCGGTATATTCCGCCAGATGTTCCAGCCCCACCGCACAATCTTCCACAAAGGAAACAGGCTTGGCCGCATTTTTCATGCTCATCATGATGTTCAGGCCGGATTTCCGCATTTCTGCAACCCGCCCCTGACGACCGGGATCAATGGCATCAACCACCCCGCCTGTCCATTCGCCCGGTTTATCCCAGCCAAATCCCAGCTCTGCCATCAGGCTATGCAGTGCTTCTAGGCGGCGCAGATTTTCATCCATATCATCTTCGGCAAATTCCACGACCAGCAAGGCCGCAGGCGTGCCGCGCACCACCTCTTCGACAATAGGCTTGAATATCGCGATAGAGCGCGCCAATTCCAGCATCGTATCATCAATCAGTTCCACCGCTATCGGATCCAGCCCTACCAGATGCTGGGCCGCATCCATTGCCTTGTAAAAGGTTGGAAAATGACAGATGCCCATAATCTTTTTGGCTGGTAATGGCGAGAGCTTTAATTCTATTTCGGTAGAACAAGCAAGCGTACCTTCTGAGCCAACCAGAAGATGGCTTAGATTGATACCATCTCCCGGGCTGCCCTTTGGCCGAGCCGCCATGGCATCTGGTACCAGCGCATCAATATTATAGCCGCCAACCCGGCGCAGCACTTTTGGAAATTTTTCAGCAATCAGGGTTTCATTATCCCGCCCCAATGCCTCAAGCTGTGGCCAGATTTCCCCTAATTTTCCTGTTAGCTGGCTTTCTTCCAACGGGCCGAAAACAGCGTCACTGCCATCACTTAATATCGCTTTGATAGAATGTACATTGTCGCGCATAATTCCATAGCGCAGTGAGCGGCCACCACAGGAATTATTTCCAGCCATGCCGCCAATTGTCGCCCGGCTAGAGGTGGAAACATCAACAGGAAACCAAAGCCCGTGCGGCTTTAGCTGGCGGTTAAGTTCATCCAGTACAATGCCGGGCTCGACCACACAGCGGCGAGCCGCCACATCCAGAGACAGGATTTTATTCAAATATTTGGTTTGATCCAGAACCAGAGCATGATTAACGGTTTGCCCACATTGCGAGGTTCCCCCGCCACGCGGCAATATTGCCAGGCCATTTTCACGGGCAAAATTCAGCGTTGCGCGAACATCATCAACAGTTTCAGGGATGACCACCCCATGCGGAACCATCTGGTAAATTGACGCATCTGTTGCATAGCGCCCGCGCGAAAACCGGTCGGTTAAAAACCGTTCACCTAGCTGTTTTTTCAGCGCTTTTAGATCCGCTGGCGGGTCTTGCGGTGGATGTTTTATCTGGTTTTTCAAATCATCTGGCATAAGATCACCTATTATTAACAGGATAAACGCGTCAAGTTTATGTGGAAAATGATTCCACTTAACGGAATAACTAGAAAAGAATAGAATGTCAGGCTAGCATCCCTACTTGGAATACGGAATGTGGTATGCCAACATTAATTTCTAGACTCTGTCACACAATTATAGTTTTCCATCAATTAGTAAATATGGGTCGCACCGATCCCGCACCGTTTTACAGTTAAACAAGGAAGTCAAAGCATGGCAAAGAACGGATATAAGGCAGGTAAACATTTTCTTCAAATTCCTGGCCCAAGCAACGTACCAGACAGAATTCTGCGCGCTATGGATTATCCGACAATCGACCATCGGGGGCCAGATTTCGCAAAAATTGGCGCCGAATGTCTATCAGGTATTAAGACAATTTTTAAAACAGATAGTCATGTGGTGATTTATCCGGCATCGGGAACGGGTGCATGGGAAGCCGCCCTTGTAAATGTGCTGGAAGAAGGCGATTTGGTACTAATGGTTGAAACCGGTCATTTCGCCACCCTGTGGTACAAGATGGCCACGCGCCTTGGTCTGGAAACAGAATTTTTGGCTACTGACTGGCGGCGCGGTGCCGATGCTCAAGCTATTGAAGACCGCCTTCGCAACGATAGCGAAAACAAAATCAAGGCTGTCTGTGTGGTGCATAATGAAACCTCTACCGGCTCAACCAGCCATATTGATGAAGTGCGCGCCGCGATGAATGCGGCTGGCCATGATGCCCTATTGATGGTGGATACCATCTCGTCTCTGGCATCCATGGATTATCGCCATGATGAGTGGGGTGTAGATGTTACGGTATCCGGCTCTCAAAAAGGGCTGATGTTGCCACCCGGCCTGTCTTTCAATGCGGTATCTGAACGGGCAATTGATGTTGCCTCCAAAGGCGGTATGCGCCGTTCTTACTGGGATTGGGAAGAACAGATCGCGGCAAATAAATCCGGGGCCTTTCCCTACACACCGGCAACCAACCTGCTCTATGGGCTAAAAGAAGCTATCGACATGCTGCATGAAGAAGGGCTGGATAATGTGTTTGCCCGCCATGACAGGCACGCCGAGGCAACCCGAAAGGCAGTACAGGCCTGGGGGCTTGAGGTGTTATGTAAAGACCCGAAATATTATTCCAGTGTTCTAACCGCGGTCATGGTTCCAGAAGGGCAGGATGCAGATGCCTTGCGCGGTATTATCCTGGATAATTTTGATATGTCGCTTGGCAATGGCCTGTCCAAAGTTGCTGGCAAAGTGTTCAGAATAGGGCATTTGGGCGATTTCAATGACCTGATGCTGCTTGGCACATTAAGTGGCGTGGAAATGGGATTATCACTGGCAGGTATTCCGCATCAGTCTGGCGGCCTTGCCACCGCGATGAGCTATCTGCAGGAGACCAGCCAAGCGGATTGATGCTATCTGTTGGGGTAACATAAAGGGGTAAGGAGGCAGCGATGTCAGAGACCACACAAAACGCAGCAGAAGATCAGGATGAATTGATTTTCACAGCCGAGAATGGCATTGGCATCCTTACCCTGAACCGCCCGCACCGGCGCAATGCCCTGACCTTTGCGATGTATGACAAAATCAAGCAAATATGCCGCCAGGCGGGCACGCCAGAGGATCCGCACAAGCTGCGGGTATTGATTTTTACCGGTGGCGGGGATGCGGCCTTTGCCGCCGGTACCGATATCTCGCAATTCAAAACATTTTCACGCCCGGAAGATGCCATCAATTATGAGAGCATGATTGAACAGGTGCTGCATGAAATCGAGCAGTGTGACGTGCCAACCATTGCTGCGCTGAACGGCTTTGTGACGGGCGGCGGGGCGGCGATTGCTGCGGCCTGTGCTATCCGTATTGGCAGCCAGTCAATAAAAGTCGGGGTGCCAATTGCCAAGACGCTGGGGAACTGTCTGGCCATTGCCAATCTTCGCAGATTTGTGCAGCTGGTCGGGCCAGCGCGAACCGCGCATATCTTGCTAACCTCCTCGCTGATAGATGCAGAAGCCGCGCTGCAAGCTGGCTTTATCACCGAATTACACGCAGACAAGGACGCGGTAGAAGCCCGCGCCCTGGAAATGGCAGGTGCCATCTGTACAGCCGCCCCCCTTACCATCAAAGCCACCCTGATAGGACTACGCCGCCTGCAAAGCGCCACCCCATTGCCAGAGGATCATGATTTGATCCAGATGTGCTTTGGCAGTGCAGATTTCAAAGAGGGCATGACCGCCTTTTTTGAAAAAAGACCGGCAAACTGGCAAGGCAAATAAGCCCTGATGTGAAGGACAAAACGCTGTCGTGATCGACCGTATCCGGCAGGCAAATGCCAGCCGTAAAACAGCGTCTGTTGCGAAGCCTTCTCACTACTTGCACTTTACCTGATATTTGGTATACCATTTTAGATGACTGGCAATTACAGGCTGTTTTCTGCCGTTATAATCAAAGCTAATCACTGGATTTGCGTTATTCTTTAAAAAATAGCGTTCGAGAGAAATTTAAGAGAAAGATTACGAGATGAAACAGGCGCATTATCAGGGTATCTGGCCAGTTGCTCCCACTCCTTTTCATGACAATGGAGAGGTGGATTATGAGGGCATGAAAGCGGTTATTGATTGCATGATTGATCAGGGCGTGGATGGCATTTGTATTCTTGCCAATTTTTCCGAGCAATTTTTAATCTCTGATGCAGAGCGCGAGAAACTGACAAAAATCAGCCTGGAACATGCCGCTGGTCGCGTACCTGTTATTGTCACGATTAGTCATTATGCGACAAAGATTGCGGTTGAACGGGCCAAATTTGCCAAGAGCCTTGGCGCCGAAGCGGTGATGATGATGGCCCCGTATCATGGCGCCCTGTTGAAAGGCACCGCCCAGCAAACCTTTGAACAAATCCGATCTGTTGGCGAGGTGGGCATTTCGATTATGATACAGGATGCGCCCCTATCCGGCGTAGAATTACCGGTACCGCTATTGGTCAGAATGGCCAAAGAGGTGGAGATGGTAAAAATGTTCAAAATCGAATGTGCGGGTGCGGCGGCAAAATTACGGGCGCTTATTGCCGAAGGCGGCAAGGTTATCGAAGCCCCTTTTGATGGTGAGGAAGCGATTACCTTGCTGGCCGATTTGGATGCCGGTGCCAGAGGGTCGATGACTTCTGCGCTGATCCCGGACCTTATCCGCCCAGTGATTTTTGACCATCTGGAAGGCCGGCGTGAACAGGCAATCGCTGGCTACAGCGGCTTATTACCGGTTATCAACCATGAAAATCGGCAATGTGGTTTTCGCGCGACGAAGGCAGCGATGGTGGCTGGCGGGGTGATCAAGTCAGATTTCTGCCGTCACCCAATCGAGCCCCTTCATCCGCAAACCAAAGACGGGTTGCTAGAGCTGATGCGCCCGCATGACCCGCTTGTTCTTAAATGGGGGCATTAAGTTATGCGAAAGGGGCCCTCACTTAGCAAAATTATATCTGAAAGCGATGTGCAGGTTGCCCCCAGAAAATCGTTACGTGAGGATACAGCAGATGCCTTGCGCGAGCTTATCCTGTTAGAAAAACTGACCCCCGGTACATCGGTTCCGGAACGCGACCTTGCAGAAGCAATGGGCATTAGCCGCACGCCGATGCGCGAGGCAATGCGGATGCTGGAAAGCGAGGGGCTAATAGAATATAGCCGCACCCGCCGCCCCTATATCGCCAATCCAACCTTTTCGGTTATTCGCCAAAATCTTCTTGTTCTAGGAACTCTGGAAGCTCTGGCCGGAGAGCTTGCCTGCACAGACGCATCAGATAAGGATTTGGAGAATATCGCTAGCCTGAACAGCTTTATGCAGGAAAATTCCGATAATGCGGACGCGCTGACCTTTTTTAAAGTCGATATGAATTTTCACCGCGCCATTGTCGAGGCCAGCGGCAATGCGCCTCTGATAGAGACTCACCGCCTGTATAATGCCCGCCTGTTCCGGGCCCGTTTTGTGTCGTCTCGTATGCATGTACGGCGTGACAACACCCTGACCCAGCATCAAAAAATTACAGATGCGCTGTTAAGCCGAAATAAGAATCAGGCAGCGATTGAATTACGTGCCCATTTGGAAACTGCTATCGAGAATATTGGCAGTACCGTAAAAGAAGATGACACCGCCTGAGGCGCCCGCTCAAGTAAGGCACTGCCAATCCAGCCCCCGTGAGGCGTATAATGTGATGAGGAAAAACAGATGACAAAACCACGCATAGGTATTATTCCAGGTGACCCGGGCGGTATCGGCCCAGAGCTGATCGCAAAATTGCTCAGCCAGCCAGATATTCAGGAGCAAGCTGACATTTTGTTGATCGGGGACGCCCATCTATTTGCCCTTGGCCAACAACAGGCAGGATGCAGCTATGACATGCAAAGCTGCGATCCCTTAACCGACGAATGGACACAGCAGACCAGCTTTGCCCATTATGAACGTGAAACCATCTCTGCTGATGAGGTCACGCTGGCAGAGGTAAGCACAGCTAATGGTCGTTCCGCGCTGGAAAATCTGAATACAGCGCTTTGCCTGGCGCGCGACGGCGTTATCGATGCGATCACCTTTGGCCCTTTTAATAAGGCGGCATTAATCCAAGCCGGACTTGGCCATGAAGATGAGCTGCATTATATGGCAGAGTTTTTGGGCGTTGAGGGATATATCTCTGAGCTAAACACGCTCGATGGTATCTGGACCAGCCGCGTATCCAGCCATATCGCCTTGAAAGAAGTGTCGGAATATGTCACCGAAACCCGTATAACCAAGGCTGTTCACCTGATCGATAAGGTGTTGAAGCGTTCCGGGATGACCAGACCCCGCTTGTCTGTAGCAGCCCTGAACCCGCATGCTGGCGATAATGGTAATTTCGGCACAGAAGAGATAGAAATTATCCAGCCTGCAGTCAATAAGCTGCAGTCAGAACAGGTAAATGTGGATGGGCCATGGCCATCTGATACGGTCTTTTTGAAAGCAAAAGCTGGCGAGGTAGATGGCATTATCACCATGTATCATGATCAGGGCCAGATAGCGCTAAAGCTGATGGGTTTTGATCGCGGTGTCACGGTTCAGGGCGGCATTCCCTTTCCTGTCACCACCCCTGCCCATGGTACCGCCTTTGATATCTCTGGCACGGGCAAGGCAGATGTTAAAGCCATGCAGGCTGCTTTTTCTATTGCCTGTAACATGGTCAGCAACTGGCAAGCTAGGTGAAGTGCGCAATAGATATAAGTGGCAGAATAGATGAAAATCACCGCTCTTAGAGCCTATGCCCTAGACGTGCCGACCAAGCTGGATATTATCGTGCCAGCGCGGCATATGTCGCACCAGATTTGCGTGGTGGAAATCGACACAGATGCCG
>JBMZFK010000041.1:0-14282 GCA_049615365.1 Puniceispirillaceae bacterium (SeqCode) | reverse complement strand
AAGCATACATATTCATTTGGTATCAGATTCTACTGGCGAGACAGTGCATCAGGTCGCCAGAGCCGCGCTGGCGCAATTCTCGCATGTACAGCCATCTGAACATATCTGGACGCTGGTGCGAACATCTGCCCATGTTCAAACCATCCGATCCGGTCTGGAACGCAATCCGGGTATTATTCTTTATTCGATTGTTGACCCAAAAATCCGCGAAGAACTAGAGACATTATGTGCCGATTTAAATGTACCTAATATATCTATTCTGGATCCGCTGGTAGATTTATTTACAACCGTACTTGGCTATAAGCAAAATAGTCGCCCCGGTGGCCAACATAAACTTGATCGCGCCTATTTTGAGCGCATGGCGGCGGTTGAATTTGCTGTAAACCATGATGACGGGCTAAATATGGGCAGCTTGCAAAATGCCCAGATATTACTGGTTGGCGTGTCACGTACATCGAAAACGCCTACCTCTATGTATTTGGCAAATAGAGGATATTGGATAGCAAATTATGCGTTGGTGCCTGGTGTTCCCTTTCCCCTGGAGACAATAGAGCAATTCCCCAATTTATTTATTGTTGGCCTGACAACAGATCCGAAACGTTTGGCCCATATTCGGCGAAACCGGCTGGCCCATCTCACCGACAGGTCTAACCAGACATATGCTGATATGGAAAATATCAACGAAGAATTATCCAATGCGCGGCGCCTGTTCTCCAAACAGGGCTGGCCAGTGCTGGATGTCTCGCGGCGCTCGGTTGAAGAAACCGCAGCTGCTATTCTGCATCTATATATGAATCAGAAAGAAACGCACGCAAATGCAGAGGCGCCAGATTAATGAACAGTTCGCCAGTAAACTGGTCGATAAAAGGCCAGCAGATTTATCTGGCTTCTGCCAGCCAGACACGTGTCCAGCTTTTGCGCATAGCTGGACTGGTTTTTGACGCCAAACCGGCATCCATTGATGAAGAGGCGATAAAAGAAGCCGGCATTGCAGAAAATATCGAGGCAGATGATATCGCCATCACCCTGGCTGAGCTGAAAGCGGACAAAATCGCCCGCCAATATTCTGGCTATATTATTGGCAGTGATCAGCTGCTGACCTGTGACGGGGAGGTTTTCAGCAAGCCTGAATCTGAACCTCAGGCCGCCGCGCATTTGAAAAAGCTGTCTGGTAAAACTCATCGTTTACATAATGCGGTTGTGGTGTTTCAAAATGGCAGGCGCATCTGGCATCATTGCAGCCATGCAGATTTAACCATGCGAAAGCTGGGTGCAGAGGATATTACAGCTTATCTGGCTTTTTGTCGAAAACAGAGCTTATCCTCGCCTGGCTGTTATCAGATAGAGGCAGGTGGTGCGCAGCTGTTTACAGAAATTAAGGGCGTCTATTACGATATATTGGGGTTGCCACTATTACCCTTGCTGGCGTTTTTGCGCGAACATGGGCTTCGGCCTTCCTCGGATGAGGCTGGCACATGAAAGTAATCGGGCTTACAGGCTCAATCGCGTCTGGCAAATCTACCATCGCTGGCATGTTTCGGGGTTTTGGCATCGATGTCCATGATGCTGATAAAACTGTCCACCAATTATTAAGCGCATCAGGGGCAGCAACGCCTCTGGTAGCCGCACGATTTGGCGAAAAGCTTATCACCGATGATGGCAGTATCGACCGGCCGGCTCTGGCAAAAAAGATATTTGGTGATCACCAGGCTCGCCTTGAGCTGGAGGGGATGCTCCATCCGCTTGTTTATCAGGCACGGCACCAATTTTTTGCCCGATTGCACCGGGCCCGAAAATCTCTTGCGGTTGTGGATGTGCCGTTATTATTTGAAACAGGCGGCGATGCGAGCTGCGATTATCTGGTAACAGTATGGACACCTCTCAGGATTTTGCGCCAGCGCGCCCTGAGACGCTCACATATGTCAGCAGAAAAATTTGACCAAATTATTGCCGCACAATTACCACAAGCCGAGAAAATTCGGCTGGCGGATCTTGCCTTGCCAACTGCCCTTGGCCGTGCAGAAAGCCATCGCCGATTAAAAAAATGGTTGGCAAAAATCAGATAAACAGCAAACCTGTTTTCTGCTGCTTGTCACCAACCTCTGACCTGCGCTATCATCACCGCTATAATCGGTTAAATGGAGCCAATTTTTCATGCGCCACATCATACTTGATACAGAAACCACCGGCCTTTCGGCAAAAGAGGGGCACCGGATTATCGAAATCGGCGCGATGGAAATGATCAATTATTCTCTTACCGGGGAAAAGCTGCATCTATATATAAATCCTGAACGCGAGATAGATGAGGGCGCACAGGCGATTCACGGAATCAGTGGTGAATTTTTGCAAGATAAGCCCATTTTTAGCGACGTGGCGGATAGTTTTCTGGAATTTGTTGGCGACGATATGCTGGTAATTCACAACGCGCCATTTGATGTTGGCTTTTTGAATGCCGAGCTTGTGCGGTGTCATCGGCCGATTCTGCAAGATGGCCGGGTAACAGATACATTGGCGCTGGCACGGCAAAAATTCCCCGGCGCACAAGCCAGCCTTGATGCGCTATGCCGACGTTTTCAGATTGATAATAGTCACCGGGATTTGCATGGCGCGCTTATAGATGCCGATTTGCTGGCCGGGGTGTTTGTAGAACTTCAGGGTGGCAAGCAACCTGGTCTGGCGCTGCAAGACGAGGCGAAAGACAATTCTGATTCTGACAAAAATAACGAGGGTGAAAACGTTAATTTATCCGGGTTTGAGATTTCGGACAGGCCTATGCGCCCATCCCGCCAGTTTGCGCCCAGTAAAGATGAATTGGCCGCGCATCATGCCCTGCTGGATAAAATGCGCGACCCTATTTGGCGTCAGCCACTCTCGCTTTCAGAAAAAGACTGAAATTTACTTGTTTTCATAAAATCAGTTGGCTGTTTTTTCGCTATCAGCCTCTGCCTGGGCCTGTTGTCTTTGCTGCATATTTTGCTGATACAGAGCAAGGAAATCAATCGGGTTAAGGTTAAGCGGCAAGAAGCCCCCCTCGCGGGTAATATTGGCAACAACAGCCCGCGCAAATGGGAAAAGCAAACGTGGCCCCTCAATAGAAACTAACGGATGCAGCATGTTCTCATCTGTTACGTTGGAAGAGGCAATACCGCCATAGCTCAGCTCAACCATGAAAACGGTTTTATCTTCTGTTTTCGCTGTAGCGGCTATTTTTAGCACCACTTCAAAATGATTGTTTTGCAGTGCTGTTGACGCCACATTAACAGCGACCTCAACATTTGGCTGCCCTGGCTGATTTAAAAACACCTCAGGCGAGGACGGGCTTTCAAAGGATAAATCTTTTACATATTGGGCATGCAAGGTAACTTGCGGCTGCATAGGAGGCTGTGCGGCTTCATTTGGCGCATCGGCTTTTGGTGCCTGTTTCGCCTTGCTTGATTTTGTTGTGTTATCTTTTGCCTTGGTTTTTGATTCCGCCATAATATTTTGTCCATGTTAAAAAGTTCAATTCAGGGGCTATTGTTATCAGCCTTAAGGATTAGCAGCAAGCGAGGGACGCAAAGAACTGTATTCCTTTAATAGGTTGTTAATCTTTCTGCTCAAAATCCCCTTCAATAATATCGCCATCCAGTGTGTTTTGCCGCCGTGTCCGGGGTGCCTGGTGAGGGTCATGGTCAGTATTGCGGGTGTGACTATCATCATAAGTCTCGCCGCGGCCAAAATCCGGACCAGGGCCAGCAGCAAAATTGCCCGGAAATCCGCTGGTAAAGATATTTGGCATTCTCGCTATCTGAAACCGTGACAGGATAATGCCACCAATAATAGTGCGCAGACCCGGCACAAAACATAAAATGCCTATCGCATCGGTTACATAGCCAGGCAATAGCATCAGCAATCCGCCCAGCAATAAGGACAACCCGCTGGCCAGAGAGCTTGCTTCCAGCTCGCCTCTGGTCAGATTGCTTTGCCAGCGTGTCAGCACCGCTCGCCCTTGTGATCGCAACAGCCACATGCCGATGAAAGCGGTTACAAAAATACCCAGAAAGGTAGCTAACCCGCCAATTTCATTACCGATATAGATAAGCGCCTCAAATTCGATCCACCCATATAGGCCAAAGAAAATCAGGATATAAAATAGCATTTTTTTTCTCCAGCTTGCATCTGATTATGCACACCCCATATGGTATCATATAGGAAGCCATTCTTTTGGATGCAAATCTTTGCGTTTTTATGGCATAGTCTCTTAAGATTAACCTTGTTCCGAAACTCTTAGTATAGATTTTATCATGCCCCTTATCGATATTCTGATATTTGCTGCGATCGCTTTATTCCTGATCTTCCGTTTACGCTCTATTTTAGGTAGCCGGGATGGATTCGAGCAACGGCGCGAGGAAGTATCTCGCTTCAGCAGTGACCCCGCTAATGACGCCAATCCTCAGGATGAAAAAGTCATTTCTCTGCATGCGGATAAAAAGCCCATAAATGGTAAAGGGCTGACCGCAGTTCGCCAGGCTGATTCAAGTTTTCGTGATGATGAATTTATGACTGGTGCGGCATCTGCTTTTTCTATGGTACTTAGCGCCTTTGCCGATTGTGATCTGGCCAGCCTGCGCCGTCTGCTGGCTTTTGAGCTGTATCAGGAATTTGCCCAAAGCGTGCATGATCGCAATAAACGCGGAGACCGGCTAGAGATTACCATCGACGAGATAGAAGATGTCCAGCTGCTGGATGGTGAGGTGATCGATAATGTTGCCTCTGTCACCGTTCAGTTTGTTAGCCTGCAAACCCGCCTTGTCACAGACAAAAATGGTGTCGTGCTGGAAGATGAATCAGAATCAAAAGTGAAAATTATGGATATCTGGGTGTTTGAACGCGATACAACACTCGCCGATCCGAACTGGAAGCTTGTTGAAACCCGCGTTGAGGATGATAATTAAGCCTCAAAAAGAGGTCTCATCCTTAAATCAAAAGGGCTGAGCATAACAAATGGCCTCTAAAAAATTTATATCTGGTAAAAATAATTCTGGCCGGCGCATAGATAAAAATCTGTCTGTTCAGACAGGTGAGGATGCGTCTCTGGAATTATGGAACGAGGTTACAAATACCGTTCGGCGCCAGCCTTCCTCGCGGATCTCACCTGTTGACCTGCCAGCCTTGCGCGCAAAAAAAACGGTACCGTCTAAAAAATCTGGCCAGACCACCAAAAAAACAGGCCATTTACAACTGCGGCGCACAGCCGGGGCTGATTCAGCAAAGGATAAAACAGGCTATGTAACCAGCCCGGCCAATCTGGCGATGCCTGTCTATGCTGGAATTGATCGCCGTTCTGCAAAAAAAATACAACAAGGCAAAATGGCGCTAGATGCGCGTATCGATTTGCATGGTCTTAGCCAGCTACAGGCTCGCCAGCGCCTGCAGCACTTTATCTATCGTTCGGTGGAAACGGGATTGCGAACGGTTCTTGTGATTACAGGTAAAGGCAAGGCCGGGCGCGGCGTGTTGCGCGAAAATGTCCCGCAATGGTTATCCGAGCCGCCCTTGAGCGAGGTGATTATCGCCTTTGGTCCATCACAGCCACAAGATGGCGGCGCTGGCGCACTTTATGTTCGATTAAAACGGGCCCGAGAAAGCTAGATGACACCTTTTGGTATAAAAATGCGCAGCCTGCGGGCTAAAAGAGGACTGACATTACAAGATCAGGGAGATGTTCTGGGCGTGTCCTCAGCCTATATTTCAGCCCTTGAGCATGGCAAGAGAGGGCGCCCCTCACCTGCTTTTGTTGACCAGATTTGCGTGTGGCTGGAATTAATCTGGGATGAGGCAGAACAGCTGAAATATCTGGCGCAAATGTCCCATCCTGCCCCCACGTTAAAAACTGCCAGCCTGCCGCCCGAAGCGACCTTTTTATCTAATTTGCTTGCACAGAATATTGACAGATTATCGCCGCTGGAATGCCGCCAGCTTTTTGAAAAAGTGCAGAGATTTCTTAAACAGGAAACACCAGTTGATTTCACAGATGATAACGCTAGCTAGGGTACCCAGTTGCAACCCGGTTATTTGCAGGTACAATAACCCTGCTGGCTAGCGGCAAGAGCGCCATTTATAAAGGTTTGGCCAGAAAGCAGACATCGGCTGGTTTTTATGCAAAAAAACTGCTATGTCTTGGCCTCAGATTTTGCCGAAATACCCAAAAGAGAGCATCATGAGCAGAACCGCGCAGGTAACACGCAAAACAAATGAAACAGAAATCTCTGTCAGTCTGGTGATTGATGGTACAGGTAAAGCAGATATCCAGACCGGTATCGGCTTTCTTGACCATATGCTGGAACAGCTGGCACGCCATAGCCTGATGGATATTACCCTGAAGGCAAAAGGGGATTTACATATTGATGCGCACCACACTACCGAGGATACAGGCTGGGCGATTGGCGATGCGCTGAATAAAGCATTAGCTGACCGAGCCGGCATTAATCGGTACGCTTCCTGTTTGCTGCCAATGGATGAATGTCTTAGCCGTGTTGCGCTGGATGTATCGGGACGCCCGTTTTTGGTCTGGCAGGTAGAATTGCCATCTGAAACGCTGGGCACGATGGAAACAGAATTATTTCGGGAATGGTTTCAGGCTTTTGCCATGGGCTCTGGCATCACATTGCATGTCAGCAATGAATATGGGGTGAACACCCACCATATTATCGAGAGCTGTTATAAAGCATTGGCGCGTTCCCTGCGTCACGCATGCGAGATTGACCCAAGAAGCGGCGGGCGTATCCCTTCAACCAAAGGGGTGCTTGGAGGCTCTCTTTAATAGGTTGGCTTTAAGAGACAGGCATTATGAAAATCGGTATTATTGATTACGGTTCAGGGAATCTGCACTCGGTTCACCATTCAGTGGCGTATGCAGCTGCGATGAAAACAGATATGCAGGTGCAAACGCTATCTGATACAAAAAATCTGAAAAATTGTGATTATATCATTGTGCCGGGTGTTGGTCATTTTGCAGATTGCTGGGCAGGCTTGTCGGCAATTGACGGGATGGTTGAAGCGCTGCGGGAAGCGGTTCTTGAAAAGGCCAAACCGTTTCTGGGTATCTGTGTTGGGATGCAATTACTGGCAGATGAAGGGCATGAAGGCGGGAATATTACGCCAGGTCTGGGCTGGATTTCTGGCAAGGTGCGGCATTTTTCAGATTGTCTGGATAGTGACAGCTATTCGCATTTGAAAATTCCGCATATGGGGTGGAACCAGCTACGTCTAACCCTGAGCGATCATAAAATTTGTGCCAGCTTGCCAGCCCAAACTCAGATGTATTTTGTACATAGCTATGTATTTGACGAATTGCCGGCATCCAATATTCTGGCGGTTGCAGATTACGGCCTGTCAGTGCCTGCCCTTATCGGGCGGGATAATATAATTGGTACCCAGTTTCACCCGGAAAAAAGCCAGCAGGCCGGCCAGGCAATGCTGGATGCGTTTTTATCATGGCGCCCCTAGAGATGGCGCGTTAAAGAGGAAATGATGAACACACAAAGAATGCCTCTGGTGACAGTCGAAATGGCTACAGAGCTGAGCGCAAACGATATTTCTGAAATTTGTGATGCCACCGAAGAAGCTATTGAGGCAGGTGGTGGTTTCGGCTGGCTGGCGCCGCCACCGCGTGCGGTGCTGGAAGATTACTGGCGCGGGGTGTTACTGGTGCCAGATTATCATTTATTTTTAGGCAAGCTTGATCATGTTATTGCCGGTTCTTGTCAAATTGCCCGCCCCCCGCGCAACAATGAGGCACAAACAACAACATGCCAGCTGCGCACCTTCTTTTTGGCGCCCTGGGCGCGTGGGCATGGCCTTGCTCAGGCTCTGGTAGCAGAAGCTGAAGAATTTGCCCGATCAGAAGGGTACCAGATTTTGAATCTGGATGTTCGCGCAACACAGGATCGGGCGATAAAAGCCTTTGAGGCACGCGGGTATCAGCATTTTGGAACCAACCCCTATTATGCCCTGGTTGGCGGCGAATTTGTTCCGGGGATGTATTTCACCAAGCAGCTTAATGAAAATAGAAGCTAGGCTTGCTAGCCACTGGAAACAGGCATTATTTTTTGGTTAAGAAACAAACAGCAAAAGAGTTACCATGCAGATTTATCCCGCAATTGATTTAAAAGATGGACAGGGTGTTCGCCTGTTGCATGGTAATTTTGACCGAATGACGGTTTATGCACCTGACCCGAAGCTTCAGGCTGAAAAATTTATCGCAGCAGGATGTGAATGGATCCACGTGGTGGATTTGGATGGCGCGTTAAAAGGGGCTAGCGCTAACCAACAGGCGGTTAATGCGATTTGCCAAACCGGGGCCCGCATTCAACTGGGCGGTGGTATCCGAACCATGCAGGATATTGAAAATTGGCTAAGTGCTGGTATCAGCCGCGTTGTTTTGGGTACAATCGCCCTGAAAAATCCAAAGCTGGTAATAAAGGCGGCAAAGGCTTTTCCTGGTCATATCGCTGTTGGTGCAGATGCCCGAAATGGCCGCATCGCCGCAGAGGGATGGCTGGAAGATAGCGATATTGAAGCGGTGGATTTAGTGCGCCGATTTGAAGATTGTGGGGTCGCGGCGGTTATTTTCACTGATATTTCACGCGATGGTGCCCTTACCGGGGTGAATGCCGAAGCTACCGCGGCGCTGGCAGATGCGGTATCTGTCCCGATTATCGCCTCTGGCGGGGTGAAGGGCATTGAAGATATCAAAGCCTGTCTGGCAAAATCGGCCACGGGTATTGAAGGGGTGATCGCCGGGCGCGCCTTGTATGATGGGCGGCTGGATTTGCGTGAAGCGCTTGCCGTTGCACAGGGCAAGGAGGCGTGAGCGCATGTTAAGTGCACGTGTTATTCCCTGTCTTGATGTTCATGCTGGCCGAGTGGTAAAGGGGGTAAATTTTGTCAATCTGGTAGATGCTGGCGATCCGGTTGAACAGGCGCGGATTTATGATGCGGCAGGGGCAGATGAGCTCTGCTTTCTGGATATCACCGCCACCCATGAGGGGCGCGAGACAATCTATGAGGTGATTGCCAAAACAGCAGATGCCTGTTTTATGCCGCTAACTGTTGGTGGTGGCGTGCGCGATGTCACAGATTTCCGAAAATTATTATTATGTGGCGCTGATAAGGTTTCGGTGAATTCTTCTGCGGTGCGGGATCCCGATTTAATCTCGCGTGCAGCAGATAAATTTGGCAGCCAATGTGTGGTCGTGGCGATTGACGCCCATCTGCATGAAGATGGCTGGTTTGAAGTAACCACCCATGGCGGGCGAACCCCAACTGGTATAAATGCAGTAGAATGGGCAGAAACAGCGGTGGCAAAAGGCGCTGGCGAGATATTGCTGACCTCTATGCGCGGTGATGGTACCAAAGCCGGATTTGATATCCCGTTAACACGGGCAGTTAGCGATGCGGTATCTGTACCGGTTATTGCCTCTGGCGGGGCTGGCAAGCCAGAACATTTTGCCGAAGCGATCACCGATGGTCATGCAAGTGCGGTACTGGCGGCATCGGTGTTTCATTTTGGACAATTTACCATAGATGAGGCAAAATCAGCTATGCAGGCGGCCAATATAGCCGTGCGCCGACTATAAACCGTTAAATCAAAAGGCCTATCATGTCCTCTACCCCCCCTTCTGCGCAATTTTCAGCAGAAATTCTTGAACAGCTCTATCGCACCATTGAACAGCGAAAAAATGCGCCTGCCTCTGAAAGCTATAGCGCCGCATTGCTGGCCGAAGCACCAGAAAAGCCGGCACGCAAACTTGCTGAGGAAACAACCGAAGTTGTTATAGAGGCTTTGAAATCAGATCCTGAGGCCCTGTGCCGCGAATCTGCTGATTTGCTGTATCATTTAATGGTTGTCTGGGTAGCAGCAGGACTGACACCTGAACAGGTTTGGCAGGAATTGGCCGCCCGCCAGCATCAATCAGGTCTGGCGGAAAAGGCCGCCCGAAAATAAAGACCACTGCCTTTTTTAAAACAGATAAGGCATTAATCCCAAATAAGGAGCGTGAAAAGCTATGGCAAAGCCAGTCTATGATGAGCAGAATATCTTCGCAAAAATTCTGCGCGGTGAGATTCCTTGTAACAAGGTTGATGAATGTGATCACACGCTAAGTTTCCATGATATTCAGCCACAAGCCCCTGTTCATGTTCTGGTAATCCCGAAAGGGGCTTATGTAAATTTCACAGATTTCAGCGAAAACGCGTCTTTTGAAGAGCAGGCGGCATTTCTGGCCGCCATAGGCCGGGTGGCAAAGATGGCTGGCGTCGATGAAGATGGATATCGGTTAATTGCCAATACAGGAACAAATGGTCATCAGGATGTTCCGCATTTACATATACATATATTGGGGGGTCAGCCGCTGGGCCGGATGATGCCATCGCTCAGCTAGACTGGCCGATCTTGCCGCTAGCCCCACTATCACCCGCTATCATGTTTTAGAAGCGCTGTCCTATTGACAGTTTTTTCTGTTTGGTGCCGATAATGGCTAATGTTTAATGGCTGGTAACAAGATAGCCATTGTCCAGCTAACGTGCCACCACGCCATTTGTCCACTGCGTAGAGGGCCAGTTTTCGACAGTTTCCCAGAATGCTGCGGCCATACTCTCGCCAGTAAATCGTTCAATCTCGCGAATGCCCGTAGGAGAGGTTACATTAATTTCGGTTAGATAATCGCCGATAACATCTATGCCAACAAAGACAAGGCCCCGCTTTTTTAGCTCAGGGCCAATAATAGCACAGATTTCCTGGTCACGGTCACTCAGCTCTACCGCTTGGGCAGAGCCGCCAACATGAAGGTTTGAGCGTGCTTCGCCTTCCTGGGGTACCCTGTTGATGGCCCCTTTTGCTTCTCCATTAATCAGAATAACCCGCTTATCGCCATCTCGAACAGCTGGCAGATATTGTTGCACCATCACCGAATCGCGGCTGGTCTCGAAAAACATTTCCAGCAAGGCGCTAAGATTTTGATCTTCAGGTTGCAGACGAAAAACGCCAGCTCCGCCATTTCCAAACAGAGGCTTAACGATGATATCTTTATATTGGTTGCGAAAGGCACGAATTTTATCTGCGTCTCTGGATATCAAGGTTGGCGGCATCAGATCCGCAAACAAGGTGACCAGCAGCTTTTCTGGCGCGTTCCGCACCTCGGCCGGATTATTGATTACTTTGGTTGTGGGGGGCAGCATTTCCAAAATATGGGTAGCGGTGATATAGGCCATATCAAAGGGCGGATCCTGACGCATTAAAATCACATCAAAATCTTCAAGCTGGCATTCCTGTTCCGGACCAGTTTCAAAAAAGTGATCTGAATTGTCAAACAGGGTCAGTTTTTGACCGACCGCACTAATAACGCCCTGATTATAGCTTAGCTTGTCTGGGGTATAATACCACACGGAATGGCCGCGTTCCTGTGCCTTTAGGGCAAGCGCAAAAGTCGTATCCCCGCGAATATCGATGGAGGATATAGGATCCATCTGAATAGCGATGCGTAGCGTCATACGGGTGATCAGTCTCTTTTATCTGTTTCCAGAATAATGTAATTCACCACTTTTTTGGCAAAACGCAATTCCTGAGCATGCGCGATCACACGTTCTTTTTCCATTTCATCAGACGCAACCCCGGACAAATATACAATGCCATTTACCACATCGATTGAAAAATTCAGCGAAGAGATATTTTGATCCCCTATCAGCGCCGCCCGAAGCTGGGCGCTGGCAGCTAAATCTTTGGCCTTGTCCCGCAACGAGTTATCCTGAGTGACCTGCACTTCATTAACAACCTCGCGCACCCCCTTGATTTCCCAGGCAAGCTTGGTGGCCAGAACCTTTTGTTCGATTGTTTCCACTCTGCCGGTTAGTAGGACGCTGCCATTATTCACAGATTTTTCAATGCCGGTTGCCAGCGCCGCATCATTTTGAATAAAGCGGTCAACAAGCTTGGTTTCGATAACCCCGTCTGCAACAGAGGTAGAGAACCCTTTTTCAGTTGTAGAGGCGGCCACCGCAGCGGTACCAATTCCAACCGCAGCGCCAACACAGCCCGATAATGCCAGGGCAGAGGAAGTTAACACGACCATACTGAAAAATAGGTTTCGGGTGATCATCACAGGCGCTCCTGAAAAAAGGCATTTATTCCCATATCTTCGCATACAGGTTCTTTTGATATACTGCATTTACGATTCTATAGAAAACCCCTTTTTTCATCAACTGCCTGACAAACTTATCGCTTGCGGCCAGATAAAGGGCTGGAGATGGCTTTAAAAATGGAGTTCTGTTTGCCGCTGGCCGCGCCATCCCACCCATTGCACTAACCTAACCGGTATAGATTTTCCGCTAAAAACCGGATGCCGGGCGGACATCCATAAAATTGCCGCACGAATACGTTTTAACTGCTGGGCAGTAGGCACGCCGCCATCTGCATTATCTGGGTGATGGCGATATTTAACTTCCAGCGCCAGAATTTTTTCTCGCCGCCGCATGATAAGGTCTAATTCGCCAAAGGGCGTTTTCTGGCGTGTAGCAACACAGCTATAGCCCGCCAGATGATAAAGCTATTTCGTTAGAAATTCGGCTCTCCTGCCTGCCAGCTCAGCCGCTTTATAGTCTGATGTTTGCCTGCGCGTCATCCCGGCTCCCTGAATATCGGGCTTTAGTATCGGCGCATTAATCTTTCTTGGCTATTTGCAATGCCATTTGATACAGATCCCGGCGCGGCCAGCCTGTCAACGCTTCAGCTTCCCTTGCCGCATCCTTTACCGAGCTGCGATGTAAAATATTTATTAGCAAGGCATGTACACCTGCTTCATCATATGTCTGAGCCGATTTATCTGCGCCGCTGACCAGTAAAACAAGCTCTCCTTTTGGTGGGTCTAATTCGGCATATTTCTGTGCCAGATTGCGCAAGCTGTCATGCTCAACCGTCTCATGCAGCTTGGTTAATTCACGCGTAATAACCGCCAGGCGATCGCCATAAATATCTGTCATTAGCGCCAGCGTCTTAGCCAGCCTGCGCGGGGTCTCAAACCAGATTTGTGTCATGGTCAGGCTGGCAGATTCGGTAATTTGCGTGCGCGCGGCGGTCTGTTTTTGTGGCACAAACCCCTGAAAGGTAAATCGATCTGTTGGCAGCCCGGAAATGGTTAGCGCCATAAGTGGTGCGGCAGGACCAGGAATAGCGGTAACCGCGATCCCCTGTTTGTGACAGGCGGCAACTAGCTTGTAGCCCGGGTCAGAAATAAGCGGCGTGCCAGCATCACTTACCAGCGCAACCTGTTTTCCAGCCTGCATAGACGACAATAATAGTGGCCGCATTTCATGGCCATTATGATCATGATAGGCAACAAGCCTGGCCCGAACATCAAGCGAGCATAGGGTGATAAGTTTTCTGGTGGTGCGGGTATCTTCACAGGCGATGATATCAACCTGTTGCAAGGCTTCGGCGGCCCGTGGGCTGAAATCGCCTAAATTCCCGATAGGTGTAGATACAATTTTCAGCACAATTTCACCTTATTTCTATGAGACCATGTTTTGCTGGAAGGATAACTACATAGCCTTCATGTGCCAGCCCCTTATATGTCTCATCTGCGAAGAACGGCCTGTTAGTCGCACAGAGATTGAGTTCTGCACATTTTCATGGCATCACTATAACGGGTTATTGTGGCAAACGGTACGGTTAAATCCCTTTTTTGCGGATGTCTGGTCACTAGATACAGGGCAGTCTGTCAGCAAAAATAGGGATAATAATAAAGAGCCGGAATGATAAAAGACTTTGCGACAGGGTGAGCTTTCTATCTTGATATCGGGGCTGATATCAGGGGTGAGAACAGGAAGGACAGAAATGCAGCGTGTTTATAAAGGGCAAATTTGTCTGCCAGGGCGTCAACAGCGCCGCCTTGTGCCAATTATTTTCGCCAGCCTGATAACTGCTGTGACGATGACGGCTTGCCAGCCTGCTACTACCCAAACAGCGGGAAATATTCGCCAAATAGAACGCACGATATCCCCTGTAAGCCTCCCTGCCCCAGAGCCGAAAGAGGCCGAGACCGGAACCGATATTGTTGGCAATATTATCTCGCAGCTGGAAACTACAGATGATCTGGCAGAAAATGCGCCAGCGCCAGCAGATGAAGTGCTGACCGCGGCTGTTGGTCAGTCCAGCGCCATCAACACAGATAGTGATAAGCGTGCAGCACTTACCCAGCAGGCGCTAAATGCCGCCCTTAGCCTGTTAAAAGATAAAAAGCCAGAAG
>JBMZFK010000040.1:0-14680 GCA_049615365.1 Puniceispirillaceae bacterium (SeqCode) | reverse complement strand
TTATGAAGCGTTTTCATGCCAGAGCCAGAGGACGCGGTGCACGTGTATTAAAGCCATTTTCACACCTGACAATTATTGTTGGTGAAAAAGAGGAGCAGGTTTAATGGGTCAGAAAGTTAAGCCAATTGGCCTGCGGGTCGGTATTAACCGCACATGGGATTCGCGCTGGTATGCGGATCGCAATTATGGCGATCTGTTACATCAGGATATCGAGCTGCGTAACCATTTGATGGAACGTCTGAAGCAAGCTGGCATCAGCCGCGTTGTGATTGAGCGTCCAGCAGGGCGCGCACGGGTTACCATCTATGCCGGTCGTCCAGGTCTGATTATTGGTAAAAAAGGCCAGGATATTGAAAAGCTGCGTCTGGACCTGTCCAAAAAGGTCGGTACAGAAGTTAGCCTGAATATTGTTGAGGTTCGCAAGCCCGAGATTGATGCCAAGCTGGTTGGTGAGAATATCGCCCAGCAGCTGGAGCGCCGGGTAGGGTTCCGCCGGGCAATGAAGCGGGCGGTTCAGTCTGCCATGCGTCTTGGCGCTCAGGGGGTTCGGATTAATTGTGCTGGCCGTTTGGGTGGCGCAGAGATTGCGCGCACAGAATGGTATCGAGAAGGCCGTGTGCCATTGCATACCTTGCGCGCAGAGGTAGATTACGGTGAGGCAACTGCTCAGACAACTTATGGTGCGATCGGCATCAAGGTTTGGGTCTTTAAGGGCGAGGTTATTGGCCATGATCCAATGGCACAGGATAAGCGCCTAGCTGAACAAACATCTTCACCAGCCCCTCGTGGCAACGGTTAAGGGTAGTAGGAGAGACAGTCGATGCTTTCGCCAAAACGTACAAAATTCCGCAAGGCGCATAAAGGCCGTATCCACGGTAACGCCAAGGGCGGTACCAGCCTGAACTTTGGGGCTTATGGCCTAAAGGCCATGTCACCGGAACGGATTACCGCGCGCCAGATTGAAGCGGCTCGCAGGGCTATCACACGTCACCTGCGTCGTACAGGACGCCTCTGGATCCGTGTGTTTCCTGATGTGCCTGTATCATCAAAGCCAGCTGAAGTGCGGATGGGTAAAGGTAAGGGTTCACCAGAATTTTGGGTAGCTCGTGTAGCCCCTGGTCGGATCATGTTTGAACTTGACGGAGTGTCATGGGAGCTAGCACAGGAAGCCTTTAAGCTGGCTGCTGCTAAATTGCCGATTGATACTAAAATCGTCCGCCGCCTCGGCGAGAGCGACTAGTCGCTGGGGAGAAGAGGATAAGATGGCAACTGTAAAAGCTGAAACATTTCGGGCCAATTCCAGCGACGAGCTGAAAACAAAGCTGGTCGAGCTGAAAAAAGAACAGTTCAACCTGCGTTTTAGACAGGCGTCTGGCGAATTGGAAAATCCGGCACGTATGAAAAGTGTACGCCGTGAGATTGCACGCATTAAGACGGTGCTTGGTGAGCAAACTGCTGCTAGCACAAAAGCAGAAGGGTAGAGAACATGCCAAAGCGTATTATGCAGGGCACAGTCGTTAGCGACAAGGCAGACAAGACCGTTGTTGTGCGCGTTGAACGCCGCATCATGCACCCTGTTTACAAGAAATTTATTATGACTTCGAAGAAGTTTGCAGCCCATGATGCCGAGAACCGCGCCAAGGCAGGTGATCAGGTCAGTATTCGGGAATGCACACCTATTTCGAAGAACAAATCATTCGAAGTCGTCTATGACGATGCTGCCAAATAGGTAAGAGGAGCGTTTAGTCATGATTCAGATGCAGTCTAACCTTGAGGTCGCTGATAATTCAGGTGCTCGCCGGGTACAATGTATTAAGGTACTTGGTGGCTCCGGGCGTAAAATCGCCGGCGTCGGGGATGTTATCGTGATTTCTGTTAAGGAAGCTATTCCACGCGGTAAGGTAAAAAAGGGTGATGTATATCGCGCTGTTATCGTTCGCACCGCCAAGGAAATCCGCCGTAATGATGGTACAGTTATTCGTTTTGATAAAAATGCGGCTGTGCTTCTAAACAAACAGAATGAGCCAATCGGCACCCGTATTTTTGGGCCTGTCACCAGAGAGTTGCGGTCACGCAATTTCATGAAGATTGTCTCTTTGGCACCGGAGGTTTTGTAAGATGGCTCAGGCAGCTAAACATCAGAAGTTCAAAATCAAAAAGGGCGACCAGGTCATTGTAAACACAGGTAAGGACAAGGGCCGTACCGGTGAAGTAATGGAAGTTCGCCCGGCTGAAGCACGGGTTAAGGTGCAGGGGATTAACATGGTCAAGCGTCATAGACGCCCGACCCAGACAAACCCTGGCGGTATCGACCAGATGGAAGCACCTATTCATATTTCGAATGTGTCTCTGGTGGATCCAGAATCAGGTAAGGCCACCCGCGCTGGGTACAGCATGGAAGATGGCAAGAAGGTTAGAATTGCCAGAAAATCTGGTAAGGCTATAGGTTAAAGGAAGCTGAGATGAAAACGCGTCTTGAAGAACATTATCTGACGGCTGTTCGCCCAGCACTTGTTGAAAAGTTCGGGTATAAAAACCCGCATGAAGTTCCACAAATTCAAAAAGTGGTAATCAACATGGGTGTAGGCAGCGCTGTTCGGGATTCCAAGAAAATTGAACATGCGGTAAGCGATATGACTGCGATTGCCGGTCAAAAGCCCATTGTTACCAGAGCCAAAAAGGCTAATGCTGCCTTTAAGCTGCGCGAAGGTATGTCAATTGGCTGTAAGGTGACTTTGCGCGCTGATAGAATGTATGAATTTCTAGATCGCCTGGTGACTGTGGCCCTGCCGCGTGTTCGTGACTTCCGGGGATTAAACGGCAAGAGCTTTGATGGGTCAGGCAATTACGCCATGGGCATCAAAGAGCAGATCGTGTTCCCAGAAATTGAATATGACAAGGTAGATGAAGTTCGCGGTATGGACATCATCGTGGTAACAAGCGCAAAGACGGATGACGAGGCTCGCGAATTGCTGCGCGGCATTCAGTTCCCCTTTGTTAGCGCTTAATAAACAGCCTGGACGAGAAGGATAGATTTATCATGGCCAAGAAAAGTGCTGTTGAAAAAAATAACCGCCGTATGCATAAAGTAGCTGCCAGAGGGGCACGCCGCGATGAGCTACGTGCGATGGCACGCGACAAGAACCTGTCTATTGAAGAGCGCTTTGCGGCCTCTTGCAAATTGGCACAGGAACCTCGCGATAGCGCGCGCATTCGTGTTCGTAACCGGTGCATGGTTACCGGGCGTCCGCGCGGCTATTACCGTAAATTGAAAATGTCTCGTATCGCTCTGCGTGATTTGGCTTCATTTGGCCAGATTCCAGGCGTTGTGAAATCTAGCTGGTAAGAAGAGGAGCGATTACAATGACAATGAGTGATCCTCTTGGTGATATGATCACCCGTATTCGTAACGGGCAGGCTGCACGTAAATCTGTTGTGTCTTCACCGGCCTCCAGACTGCGTTCAAATGTTCTCGAAGTATTAAAGCGTGAAGGCTATATCCGCGATTTTTCTGCTGTAGAAATTCGCAAGGGTTTGTCTGAGCTGCAAATTGAGTTGAAGTACCATGATGGCGATCCGGTAATCTCCGAGATTAAGCGGGTGTCTACTCCTGGTCGCCGGGTCTATCGCGGTATCAAGGATCTGTCACGGGTCTATAACGGTCTGGGCATTGCTATCCTGTCAACACCGCAAGGTGTGCTTTCAGATAATGAAGCACGCAACGCGAATGTTGGCGGCGAAGTGCTTTGCCAGGTATTTTAAGGGAGGCTGTCTATGTCACGTGTCGGAAACGCACCAATTAAACTGCCAGACGGTGTGGATGTTAGCGCAAATGGTGCTGTCCTTACCGCCAAGGGTAGCAAGGGCGAGTTATCTATGACCCTGCCATCAGCTGTTGATGTCAGCATTCAGGACAAGATTGTAACCGTCAAGCCTGGTAAAAAGGATGTAGCGGGTAAATCTATCTGGGGTACCGTTCGCGCCAATATCAACAATATGGTCACCGGTGTTTCAACGGGCTTCACCCGTAACCTGGAAATCAATGGCGTTGGTTATCGTGCCGCTATGCAGGGGAACAAACTGCAGCTTAACCTTGGGTTCAGCCATCCTGTTGAAATGGAAATTCCAGCTGGTCTGGCGGTAAAGGTTGAAAACAACACCAAAATTGAAATTACCGGGACAGATAAACAGCTCCTGGGTCAGTTTGCTTCAGAAATTCGTGCAAAGCGTCCACCTGAGCCTTTCAAGGGCAAGGGCGTGAAATATGCTGAAGAGCATATCGTACGTAAAGAAGGCAAGAAGAAGTAAGGATAGATAAGATGTTGAGCACACGGGAAATGTTTGAGAGGCGTCGTCAGCGTAATCGCACAAGCCTCAAGAAAAATGCCAATGGTCAGCTACGTCTGTCCGTTCATCGCACATCACTGCATATTTATGCACAAATCATTGATGATGCCAAAGGCGAGACACTGGTTTCTGCCTCAACTCTGGATGCGGACTTTAAAAAAGGCGGCAAGACAGGGGCGGATATGCAGGCCGCAACAGCCATTGGTAAGGCAGTTGGCGAGCGCGCGCTGAAAAAAGGGTTAAAAGCAGTCGTCTTTGATAGAGGCGGGTTTATGTATCATGGTCGGGTGAAGGCGCTTGCAGAAGCAGCGCGTGAAGCTGGTCTTGAGTTTTAAAGGAGCATAGGAATGGCACGCAATAACGACAGAGCGGATCAGGCCTCTCTCAGAGACGAGCCAGAGCTAATTGAAAAGCTTGTTGGCATCAACCGTGTGGCCAAGGTGGTTAAAGGTGGCCGCCGGTTTGGTTTTGCCGCACTTGTTGTGGTTGGCGATGGCAAGGGCCGCGTTGGCTTTGGTACCGGTAAGGCAAAGGAAGTTCCAGAAGCTATCCGCAAGGCAACAGATAATGCCAAGCGCGATATGGTTCGTATTCCCCTGCGTGATGGCCGTACCCTTCACCATGATATCCTTGGCCGCTATGGCGCGGGCCGAGTTCAGCTGCGTTCTGCACCTGCAGGTACTGGTATTATTGCCGGTGGCCCGATGCGTGCTGTTTTTGAAGCGCTGGGTATTCAGGATATTGTGGGCAAGTCTATTGGCACATCCAACCCGCATAACATGATTAAGGCGACTTTTGTTGCGCTGAAGAAAATTCAGGCACCACGTTCTGTAGCTTCAAAGCGTGGCCGCAAGGTTGCTGACATTCTGGGTAAGACATCTGAGCAGGCTGCTGCTTCTTAAAGACGGATAAAGGTGACCAAAATGGCCAAGAATACAGTAAAAGTCGTGCAGACACGCAGTGCTATCGGACGTGAGGGATCGCAGCGCAAAACCCTTATCGGGCTAGGGTTAAACAAGATTGGTCGCACCAGCGAGTTGGAAGATACACCAGCCGTGCGTGGCATGATTAACAAGGTAAAACATCTGGTAAGGGTGGAAGGCGAAGCCTAGGGCTTTGCTGTTCATCGAGCAGAAGTTATCAGGAATTTTTTAGGGCAGGAGCCTTTTTGAAGATGAAACTGAACGAAATTAGAGAAAATGATGGGGCGACCCGCAACCGCAAGCGTGTAGGCCGGGGTATTGGCTCAGGTCGCGGCAAAACCTCAGGTGCAGGTCATAAAGGCCAGAAAGCCCGTTCAGGGGTAGCCATCAAAGGCTTTGAAGGCGGTCAGATGCCTATTCACAGACGTCTGCCAAAGCGGGGCTTTAACAATATTTTCCGCAAGGATTATGTTGAAGTGAATTTGGGCCGTATTCAGGTCGCTGTAGATGCTGGCAAGCTGGATAGCAAAAAGCCGGTTGATGCCGCAACATTAGTGGCAGCAGGCGTTATCTCAAAGGCACGTGACGGCGTTCGTATTCTGGGCAAGGGTGAGCTGAAGGCAAAGGTTGAACTGCATGCAGCAGGCGCCTCGCAGACAGCTATCGCCGCTGTTGAAAAAGCGGGTGGCAAAATTGTCCTGCCAGCGGTAGCAGCAGAAGCTAGCGAATAATTAAAATATCAGGGTTTCGGGAATAGCAATGGCTCAATCAACAACAGCAAATCAGGGCTTTAGCCTCGGTGCTCTAGGAAAGGCAGATGACCTCAGACGTCGTCTGCTCTTTACTATTGGCGCGTTGATTATCTATCGGCTGGGAACCTTTATTCCCCTGCCGGGTATCGATCCTGTTGCCCTTGCGGATGTTTTCAGCCAGCAATCTACCGGCATTCTGGGCATGTTTGACATGTTCTCTGGCGGTGCACTTGGCCGGATGACTATTTTTGCATTGAATATTATGCCCTACATCACGGCATCTATTATCATGCAGCTGATGACCGCGGTTGTCCCATCGCTCGAAGCGATGAAAAAGGATGGCGAGGCAGGTCGCAAGCAGATTAACCAATATACCCGTTATCTGACCGTATTGCTGGCAACTGTTCAGGGATACGGGATTGCCGCCGCGCTAGAGGCGTCTGGCACGATTGTTCAGGATCCTGGCCTGTTTTTCCGCCTTACCACTGTTGTAACGCTGGTTGGCGGCACCTTGTTCCTGATGTGGCTTGGCGAGCAAATCACCAGCCGCGGTGTAGGCAATGGTATTTCATTGATCATCTTCAGCGGCATTATCGCAGAGGTGCCATCTGCGCTGGTTGGCACGCTTGAGCTTGGCCGCACAGGCGCACTATCTGCCTTCTTGATTGTTGCGGTATTTTTCATGGCGATTGCGGTTATCGCTTTTATCGTCTTTATCGAACGGTCCTTGCGGAAAATCATTATCCAGTATCCAAAGCGTCAGCATGGCGCCAAGGTATTTGGCGGGGAAGCCCAGCATCTGCCGCTAAAAATAAATGTGCCGGGTGTTATTCCGCCTATTTTCGCCTCATCGCTGTTGTTGATGCCGGTATCGATAATCAATCTGTCTGGCGGCCAGGATGGCGGCGCTGAATGGCTGGTAACCCTGAACGCTCTGCTGGGACGTGGCCAGCCTCTTTATCTGGCGATTTATATCGGCCTGATTGTGTTCTTTGCCTTTTTCTATACAGCGATTGTGTTTAATCCCGAAGATACGGCTGATAATTTGCGCCGTAATGGGGGGTATGTTCCCGGTATTCGCCCCGGCAAGCCAACCGCAGATTATCTGGATTACGTGCTTACACGCCTGACAGTGCTGGGTGCGGCCTATCTGTCTGCTGTATGTATTCTGCCAGAAATTCTGATCAGCTCCTATGCTATCCCGTTTTATTTCGGCGGTACCTCTTTGCTGATTGTGGTGACGGTAACACTGGATACGGTGTCACAGATACAGTCTCATATGCTGGCCCATCAATATGAGGGGCTTATCAAGAAATCCAAGTTGCGAGGGCGGAATAGATGAATATCATTTTATTTGGACCTCCTGGTGCAGGTAAAGGCACGCAAGCAGAATTTCTGGTTCGCTCACGCGGTATGGTTCAGCTCTCTACAGGGGATATGCTGCGCGCCGCGATTGCTGCGGGCACCGAGTTGGGAATGAAAGCAAAAACCATCATGGATGCTGGCGAGCTGGTATCTGATGATATTATGATCGGCATGATTGCCGAGCGTATGGAAAGTGATGATTGCAAAAATGGGGTTATCCTTGATGGATTTCCGCGTACGGTCGCACAGGCAGAAGCGCTGGATGCGATGTTCGCTGATAAAGGCATTACCCTTGATAATGTGATTGAAATCAAAGTGGATGAGGCCGCATTGTTCGCACGTATTGAAAAGCGGGCCGCAGAGACAGGCGGCGCAAGAAGCGATGATAATGCGGAAGTATTGACAGCCCGGCTAAAGGTATATCACGACAATACTGCACCGGTTCTGCCCTATTATCAGGGTAAGGGCCAGCTGGTATCTATTGATGGCATGCAGCCGGTTGAAGAGGTTAGTAACCAGATTGAGGCTTGCTTGAATAGCGTCGCTTGACCTTGGCAAGCAAAATCTTATAATGCGGAACCTTTTATGAGGCGCCGTTTAACGTAGGTAAATTGAATGTGAAAGGCAGTATAGGCTGCTAACATTGTAAAGGAGAGGCCAGTGGCACGAATTGCTGGTGTAAATATACCAACCAAAAAGCGGGTCGAAATCGCCCTAACCTATATTCACGGGATTGGCACGACCAGTGCGCAATCTATCTGCAGCAAGGCTGGCATTACAGCTGAGAGGCGGATCAATGAATTGACGGAAGATGAGCTGGACAAGCTGCGCGATATTATCGATGCAGATTTTCTGGTAGAAGGGGATTTGCGCCGTAAGACCTCTATGGATATCAAGCGCTATCTGGATTTGGGCTGTTTGCGCGGCCTGCGTCATCGTCGCAATTTGCCGGTTCGTGGCCAGCGTACGCATACCAATGCACGTACACGCAAAGGCCCGGCAAAGGCGATTGCTGGTAAAAAGAAATAACAGGGCATAAGAGCAGGACATATGGCAAAGCAACCTACACAAGCACGAGTGCGCCGCCGCGAGCGTAAAAATATTACTAATGGTATCGCGCATGTAAATTCTACATTCAATAATACCATGATCACCATTTCTGATGTTCAGGGCAATACGATTGCCTGGTCGTCAGCCGGTACAATGGGATTCAAGGGATCGCGTAAATCAACACCTTTTGCCGCACAGATGGCGGCTGAAGATGCAGGCAAAAAAGCGTCTGAACACGGGGTTAAATCGGTTGACGTTGAAGTGCAGGGTCCAGGGTCGGGCCGTGAGTCCGCTCTTCGTGCGCTTCAGGCAATTGGATTTACCGTTACATCAATCCGTGATGTGACACCAATTCCGCATAATGGCTGCCGCCCAAGAAAGCGCCGCAGGGTTTAATCGCTTTACACTAAAGCGCTGGATCCAAACAGGTAGGCAGGGCAGGCACCCGCTACCGCACATGAATGACAAAAAGGAACTTTGTCGATGATTGAACGAAATTGGCAAGAATTACAGAAGCCTGAAAAGATCGCTGTTACTTCATCAGAGTATAATGAGCGTCAGGCGGTTGTCTCACTTGGTCCACTTGAGCGTGGATTCGGGACAACGCTAGGGAATGCGCTACGCCGTGTTCTTCTATCCTCGCTTCAGGGTGCGGCTGTTAAAGCGATCCAGATCCAGGGGGTCGTGCATGAGTTTTCTTCTGTTGCAGGTGTTCGCGAAGATGTAACCGATTTGGTTCTGAACGTGAAGGGCGTGTCTGTTGCCATGTCTGTTGAGGGCGAGAAAAAATTGCGCCTACAGGCAGAAGGCCCTGCTGTTGTGACCGCAGGCATGATTTCAGAAGCCGCAGGTGTTGAGATTATGAACCCTGACCATGTGCTGTGTCATTTGGATAAGGGCGGTTCTTTGTCAATGGAACTGACCGTTGATTCAGGCAAGGGCTATGTGCCGGCTTCACAGAATCGTTCAGAAGATGCGCCTATTGGTCTTATTCCGGTTGATGCGATTTACAGCCCTATTCGCCAGGTTGCGTACAAGGTTGAGAATGAGCGTGTTGGCCAGATTACAGATTATGATAAGTTGCTGCTGACCATTGAAACTGATGGGTCTATCTCTCCTGAAGATGCGGTGGCCTATGCGGCGCGTATCCTGCAGGATCAGTTGCAGCCATTCATTAACTTTGACGAGCCAACAATTGAAGCGCCTGAGCAGGGCGTTGACCCGTTCCCGTTCAACAGAAATCTGCTGCGTAAGGTAGATGAGCTTGAGCTGTCTGTTCGGTCTGCAAACTGCCTGAAGAACGACAATATTGTATATATTGGCGATTTGGTGCAAAAAACAGAATCAGAAATGTTGCGTACACCCAATTTCGGGCGTAAATCTTTGAACGAAATTAAAGAAGTTCTAAAGATTATGAACCTTGAGCTGGGTATGGATATCGAAAGCTGGCCACCAGAGAATATTGAAGATCTGGTTAAGCGCCTGGATGAGCCTTTTTAATAGATAAACGTTAACCATAACGGATTAAGAACCGCCTTTTGCGGGGTAAATGGAGACTAACATGCGGCATCGTACGGCTGGCAGAAAACTGAACAGAACGTCACAGCACAGAAATATGCTGTTTCGCAATATGGCACAGGCGCTTATCAAGCATGAGCAAATTGTGACCACCCTGCCAAAAGCAAAAGAGCTTCGCCCGGTAGTGGAAAAGCTGATTACACTTGGCAAGCGTGGTGATCTTCATGCGCGTCGTCAGGCTTATGCCCAATTGCGCGATAACGCGATGACCACCAAGCTGTTTGACGTGCTGGGTACCCGCTATGCCGAGCGCAAGGGTGGGTATACACGCATCATGAAAGCGGGCTTTCGTTATGGCGATGCCGCCCCAATGGCAGTGATTGAGCTGGTAGACCGCGATGAAGAGGCACGTGGCCAGGATTCAGGTCCGGTTGTCATTAGAGACACCGAAGAAGGCGAAGCCGTAGCAGCGACCGCCTAACCTGTTTTCAGGCATATAAATATTTTTAAAAAAGGGCAGGCTTCGGCAGGCCCTTTTTCTTTGCCCGTAACAGCGTTAATTTGCCCGCTATTGAAATCGCTTTAATGACACTTGGTTGCCATGGCAAAAACAGGCATGATGGCTTCATGACAACAGCTTCTCTTTTTACCACCTCTCCGCTGGCCGAAGCGATGCGCCCATCGCGCCTGCAAGATGTGGTTGGACAAGAACATATTACCCAGCAATTAGCCCAGCGTCTCAGCGCTTCAGGCTCGCTTATCCTGTGGGGGCCACCCGGAACCGGCAAGACAACCATTGCCCGTATCATTGGGGAGGAAGCTGGCCAGACCTTTCGTCCGATCTCTGCTGTGTTTGACGGGGTTGCAGAATTGCGGCGTATCTTTGCCGAAGCCCGTCCAGCCTTTGAAGCTGGCCTGACAACCTTGTTATTTGTGGATGAAATTCACCGCTTTAATAAAGCCCAGCAAGATGCGTTGCTGCCGGCAATTGAAGAGGGGATGATAAGGCTGATAGGGGCGACTACAGAAAACCCGTCCTTTTCGCTAAACTCTGCCTTGCTGTCACGGGTGCAGGTACTGGTGCTTAATGCGCTGGATGATCAGGCGTTGACACAGCTTATCGCACGCGCACAGGCCCATCTAGGCCGGCCCTTGCCCCTGGATGAGGGCGCGCGCCTTGCGTTGGTGCACATGGCTGACGGGGATGGCCGATATCTGATTAATCTGATGGAAACCCTCACAGAATTAAGTGATGCAGATACGCCGCCAATGGATGCGGCCAGCCTGAGCCAGCTTTTGGCCAGACGGGCGCTGAATTATGACCGGGCAGGGGATGAACATTACAATCTGATTTCTGCCTTGCATAAATCCTTGCGTGCCTCAGATTGTGATGCCGGGTTATATTGGCTGGCCCGAATGATGCTGGCAGGAGAGGACCTGCATTTTATTTTGCGGCGGCTGACCCGGTTTGCTTCGGAAGATATTGGTCTTGCCGCCCCGGAAGCGGTGGGAAAGGCTATCTCTGCCTGGCAATCCTATGAACGCCTTGGCAGCCCTGAAGGGGATTTGGCGATCGCCGAGCTGGTAATTTTTCTGGCAACGGCCCCGAAATCAAATGCTGCCTATAAAGCCTGGAAACAGGCGCAAAGAACCGCCAGGGATGCAGGTCATCTGATGCCGCCAAAACATATTTTAAATGCGCCAACCCAATTGATGAAAGAGCTGGATTATGGCAAGGGCTATGCCTATGACCATGATTCTGAGGATGGGTTTTCGGGGCAAAACTGTTTTCCGGATGCGCTGGAGCGAACCGCATTTTATCAGCCCGTAGAGCGCGGGTTTGAGCGTGAGATTAAAAAGTGGCTGGCCTATTGGGAGCGGTTGCGGGCAGGGCGGAATCCGCCTGTTGATGATATGTGATGATGATGCGGGATTTTGACTGTTTTGTGGGTATTGACTGGTCGGGTGCGCGTGGCCCCTATCAGGCTGGATTGGCGGTGTTTCTTGCCGAGGCTGGCCATACGCCGCCAATGCGGGTATCCCCGCCAGACACGCAACGCTGGAGCCGCCGCGCCATCGCAGACTGGCTTTCTGATCTGGCCTCGCGGCGGCGCGTTCTGGCCGGTATTGATTTTGCCTTTGCCTATCCCATCCATGACATGGACGGCAGTGAATGCGGCTATTTTCCACAAATGCCAAACAGCCCTCAACATGCGTCTGCCCTGTGGCAACTGATAGAAGATATAAATAGTGACCAGCCATATCTTTATGGCGGAGCGATTTGGGATCATCCTGAATATGGCGCCTATTATAACGCCCCATCTGGAAGGCGGGGGGTAAAGTTTCGCTCTCGCCGTCGCCAGACAGAACAGGTGGCACGGGCGGTCAAATCCCCCAGCCCGACCTTTAATTGTGTAGGCCCGGCAGGGGTGGGTACCGGATCGCTAGCCGGTATGCGGCTGTTACATCATTTTTATGATAGTGCCGAGATTTGGCCCTTTGCCAATCATCGGGCAGGGAGCAAAAACCTGACGCTGGTAGAGATTTTCCCAAGCTATTATTTCGCCCTTGCCGGTATCCGGGCGGTGAAGGGTAATCATGGCAAGATAGAGATATTAAACGCTGCCTTGTCCTATTTCGGATCAGATAGGCTGGCCGCTGATTTTAGCGCTGGTGGCCCTGATTTTGATGAAGCAGATGCCGCGATATCTGCTGCCGCCTTGCGGGCATTGGCATCCCATACAGAACTATGGACACCAGAACAGGTTTCGGCGCGCGAAGGCTGGATATTTGGTGTTAAATAGGCTAGGAATTTAGCCATGATCGGAATGTTTTTATCTGTTGGCGCGGGCGGTGCGATAGGGGCAATGACCCGTTATAGCATTGCTGTGTGGATGGCGGAATGCTATGGGGCGGCGAGTTGGACAGCGACTCTTGCGGTGAATATAGCGGGCTGTTTTCTGATGGGGATTATTGCTGCCTATCTTGCCATTTCTGCGCCTCTTTCTGAGACAGCGCGCGGGTTTCTGGCGGTTGGTTTTCTGGGTAGCCTGACAACATTTTCCAGTTTTGCGCTGGATGGCTACGGGTTTTGGTTGCGCGGCGATATTCTAGGCGGGGCGGGGTATATTAGCGCCTCGGTATTATTATCCCTTGCCAGTTTTTCTGTGGGGTTTTGGCTGTTTCGCTCAGCTTTGGGTGCAGGATGAAGACTATTACCGTTACAGAAGAAGATGCAGGCACGCGCCTTGACAGATATCTGCGCCGGACGATAGGGCCAGTCGGACAGGGCCTCATTGAAAAAGCACTGCGCGGGGGTCAGGTTCGGGTAAATAGCCAAAAAGCAAAAGCATCACAGCGTATACAGGCTGGCGAGAATATTTCAATTGATGCCCGTTTTCTGGACACTGTTGAAAAACAGGCGGGTAAGGCATCTGAAAAACAGGGCAAGCCCGCCCCTAAACCGGCTATAGATAAACAGCAGGCTGCCGGACAAATCGAACAGATGACGCTGGCGCAGACAAAAAATTGGCGCGCGCTGAACAAGCCATCTGGCCTTGCTGTACAGGGCGGGACAGGAACCGTGAAACATATTGATGGGTTGCTGGGGGCGGGTTTTCCCGGCCGCGAATATAAGCTGGTTCACCGGATTGATAAAGATACCTCTGGTATATTGCTGATAGCTGAAGGGCATCAAGCTGCAAAACATCTAACCGCCGGATTTCGAGACCATATTATCAGGAAATTTTATTTAGCTATCGTGGTTGGTACGCCTCCTGCCTCTGGCGTTATTTCTGCCCGCCTGCATAAAAGTGGCGGCAAGGGGTTTGAAAAGATGGTGGTAAGCGAAGAAGAAGGTCAGCACGCGGTTACCGATTTTATTTGCCTGGACAGGGCCGGGGTGGTCAGCCTTGTAGGCTTTAGTCCGCGCACCGGGCGCACGCATCAGTTGCGGGCCCATGCTGCCCATATAGGCACCCCGATTTTGGGGGACGGCAAATATGGCGGTGCAGAGGCGCATATTGGCGGATTTGATAAAAAGCTGCATCTGCATGCCTGGGGGCTGAAATTGCCAGAGGGGCAAGAGCTGTTTGCGCCGCTGCCAGCACATTTTGAACAATCCATCAGCTTTGCCGGGCTGGCCTTGTCGGATGAAGGGATATTCCCCTGTTTTGGCTTTCAGGGAAACAGCCTGGCAAAGAATAGAAAAGGGTAGGGGTTAAGGGTAAATGGATACACCATTACGACTGGTTTTATTTGATTTTGACGGCACGCTTTGTGACAGTGCCACCACGATTATCCGGCTGATGCAGCAGGCCTGTGGTGAATGTGGCCTGACGATACCAGGCGCTGAGAAGATACGCGGAAATATCGGGCATGGGGTCAGCTCTTCTGCATTGGATTATGTCGATGGGGATGGGGAAAAGGCAGCTATGCTAGCAGATTGCTATCGCAGGCTATCGCGTGATGAATATCTCAGCGGTACAGCCCCGCTTGATCCCCTGTTTCCCGGCGCGAAGAGCGTGTTACAGGCCTTATCCCGGCAGGGATATTTAACCGGTATTGTCACTAATAAAAGCCGTACAGGTCTGCAAAGCCTGATAGAGCGTCATGGATTGGACACGCTAATCGATCTTTCGCTGACCGCAGATGATTGTGCGGTAAAACCGGCACCGGATATGGCCCTACTGGCGATGCGCCAGATGGGGGTGGATAAGGCCGATA
>JBMZFK010000039.1:0-15568 GCA_049615365.1 Puniceispirillaceae bacterium (SeqCode) | reverse complement strand
TGATGAGTCAAGGTGATTTTGTTGCACACACGTTCCCTGATCTATATGAAGCGCTTCGGCAAGATCTAAAGGGAAGATTAGGGCGAGGATTTCAGTTTGCACTAGTTATATTTTCAATTCTAACCCTTGGGCTTATAGCATTTAATATGTGATATATTCTAACCCAGATTAAAAATTGCTATTTTTAAAAAAGGCTGATTACTAGCCACTCATAAAATCTTCATTATAATTTTTGGTTATTCTTGTATCTCAATCATAACCTCATTCCGACGCATCGGTGGTAATGTCCATGGAGGATTATAGAAGGCATATTTGGGTGTGCTTATGACGGAAAGGTCGTTAGCTTCTACATATTCCAACAATATCTTTTCATGTGCTTTCACATTTTCATCTGAATTAGTACCAGAAAATGTAATCGCCGCGAAAGTCTTGGCAGGGATTTCTTTGAGCACAACACGTTCATTAACCGGTTTGGGAAGTGTGTCCATTGTATATTCGGAGGGTATTACAAAACTTACCTGCCAATAATTACCGGCAGATTGCTGCTGAACCGGGGCAGTCATAGCTATTTTGGTGCTTTCCTGCTGCTGCACCGGCGCGGTCATGGCAATATCTTGGTTGGCAATGTTGTTACCGAAGATATAATCCGCCAGCAGGCGGAAACCGTCACCAATAGCATCTTCTCGTTTACCGCTCATCTGCACTTCTGCAATGATCATAGGAGCATATTTCCTGATTTGGATATCACCCTCTGATTTAACAACCTCGTAATTAGGGATTTCAACATCACTCATAACTGGCCCCACAGCAATGGCGAGGGTGAAAACAATTCCAATAATCGCAACAATCATGATCCATCTCTTCTTCATACGGCATCATCTTCACTTGGTAATGTAAGCATCTCAACATTGTTACCATCTGTATCTTTGATGTATACAGAGGCAGTGCCATCACGGTGAGGAACAGCCTCGCCGTATGAGCTGAGATCATCTGTTACGATCGCAAAATGATAAGGGTGTTGTTCAGGTAGCACCAAAGCCAATGATGTATTGGCAAATTTTAGCATTGCCCAGCTATCATCCTGATATTCAATCTCACATGCAAAGCGCTCTGTGTACCATGTAACGGCATGGGCAATATTTTTCACCTGTATGGCGGTGTGGTGAATGGTATCGAGTGGTTTCGTCATAGTTATTTCCTGTTTATTGAATGTAGTGCTTTTCCAGTGCTTCGTTAGATATAAAGTCTAGTGCTTTCTCATGGGTTGCTTCTGGTTTTAAAGGCGGCGCAACGCCCGCCTCATATGCCTCTTTCCAGCGCAGCGCACACAGGCACCATCCATCCCCAGCCTTTAAACCGGGAAACTGGAATTCTGGTCGCGGGGTACTGAGATCATTACCGCGTGATCTGGTGAAGTCTAGAAATTCATCCGTCACGAGGGCACACACCACATGCGTTCCCTGATCCATTTGATTGGTGTTGCAGTAACCATCCCTAAAGAACCCCGTCATCGGTTCAGTGCAACAGGATTGCAGCTCGGTACCGAGTATATTTTTTGCCCTGTCTTTTATCTTTTCTTCTGCCATTGCGGTAACTCCATGCATAAATATTAAAAAAATGAGTAAAATGATTCTCACAGCTTTTTCTTCGCCAATATGCCAGCCACAATTAGCACTAGCCATGCAGCCATGATGGTTATGCCGCCTACGGGTGTAATGTTCACAAGGCTTGGAATATCGAGTGATACAGACAGGTATATGCTGAAGCTAAACAGCACCGTTCCTATGATAAATAGTAACCCGCTCCACTTGAGTGCTGGAAGATTGCTCAACTTGCCACCATTCAGTAAAGCTAGCCCTATGGCTGCAATCACAACCGCATGCACTTGGTTGTAACGTATTGCTGTCATCAGGAAGCGGAAATGCTCCTCGGTTACAGCCTCTCGCAACCCATGTTCGGCGTAGGCGCCAAAAGCAACCGAAATAAACCCTAATAATGCTCCAAGAATTAATATCATCATTTCTTCTCCTGCCTTGCTGCCAGCTGGCAATGTTCTAATTTTTTAAATCGCCAGTTGGCGAAAGCACGATAAGCAGTATTTGCAATCTGCTGAATGATTGGCAGACCGACTAGAAAAGCCAGTATGCGCCATCGCCTCAATTGCTTCCAGATGAGGATAAATGCATCCACGCCAACATGAACCAGACCTTCTTCATCCTTGGCATGCAGCAGTCTTAATCCTTCGGATAAAGAGATACCTTCTTTGTTTAGCTCATCGGCAGACTCTGTAATGTCTTGCCAGTTGAATATGTTTGGTGGTGCAATCTTGCGGTAATGATTGATTTCCTTTGAACATAAACCACATTTTCCATCATAAAAGACTGTTATCATATCATTTCTTGTTTTTATTACTACTGCAGCGTTTCGAACAATATTTTACCTCATTCCAAACTTTTTCCCATTTTTTTCTCCATGAAAATGGCCGCCCGCAAACGGGGCATATTTTAGTCGGTAAATCTGATTTCTTTTTTGTTGCCATTATATGGGATCGTTTGAAGGTTTATATATGGGTGATGCTAAACACAAAGATGTAGGATCACTCCAAATACCACGCCTCAAAAGAGCCGCAGCACTCAAATTTAAATATTCAGTCTGGTTTTCCTCTTCCAAGATAGACTGTGGCAGTCTCTTTGATTGCGAGAAAGGAAGACAGCTTGAGACCATGATTTGCGCATCATTAATATGACTTGCGCCTTTATCTGCGCCGCTGACTAAGGCTTCAAAGATCATCACTTGCCCTGGCTGTGCGGAAAAGCCATGTTCATTTAAAAAATAGGATATCTCGGGTTTGAGCGCATAAAGATGCTTAAAAATATACGTCATGATAGGCAGGTTCATGGTTAAGACTTGCGCCCCCGCCCCAGCAGACCAAGGTCGCCTTCCTTCACCTTTTCTGGCTCTTGTTGCCTCCATTAAATCAGGGCGAAGAGGCACAAATAAGGGCGCTTCTAAACCCAGGATAATTCCGCTTGTTTTTGAAGCCTCTATAAGATGAGGGAAGAGATCATCCAAGTTGTCTCCTGTAAGCTCTTGATTCTTTTTGATATCAAAAAGGCACCAACCAAGATTGCCAAGCTTGGGAGAGCCTATATCAATGACGCATATGTGATAAGGCTGTGTAATGTCAGACGAGTATGTCATTGTCTACCTTGCTGAAAAATTCTTGGCTATCATCACGAATAGTCTTTTGTTTATCTTCGCCCATACGTTCAAATGTCTTATACATCATGCCAATGCGATGATTGCCGGATAGCTTTTCACGATTGCGATCCAGGAAATCCCAATAAAGATAATTAAAGGGACATGCATCTGGACCATTCTTTTCGGTGACTTTATAGCTACAATTTTTACAGTAATCAGACATTTTATTGATATAACTGCCGCCAGCAGCATAGGGCTTGCTGGCGAGATATCCGCCATCGGCAAATAAAATCATGCCCGATACGTTCGGAAGCTCTACCCATTCATACGCATCGGCATAAACAATCAAAAACCATTCATTCACGTGCTTGGGATCAATGCCCGCCAGCAAAGCGAAATTTCCAAGTACCATCAAGCGCTGAATGTGGTGGGCATAAGCATTTTTCTTTGTCTCAAGCACACATTGGCGTACGCAATTCATTTTTGTATTTGCTGTCCAGTAAAAGTCGGGCAATGGGCGCTGTGCTTCAAAGAAATTCTGATCGGCGTATTCTGGCATTTTAAGCCAATAAATACCGCGTACATATTCCCGCCAGCCGATAATCTGACGAATAAAACCCTCCACGGCATTCAGCGGCACTTTTCCTTGTTGATAGGCTGTTTCTGCAGCTTGGACACATTCAAGAGGAAGTAGTAAACCGCAATTTAGATAAAAGCTGATGTGAGAATGGTACATCCATGGCTCACCTTCGATCATCGCATCTTGATAATCCCCAAAATGCGGTAATCTTTGTGCGATAAATTGATCTAGAACCTGTAATGCATCCGCACGTGTTACGGCAAAATAAAATGGTTCGATATCACCAAAATGAGTGTCAAAACGCTTGGAAACTAATGATATCACTTCTTGCGTGATATCATCCACTGTTCCGATATATGGGGCAGGAACATCTAGTCCTTCTTTGGGCGGCTTCCTATTCTCAGCGTCATAGTTCCACTGTCCTCCTGCAGGTGCATCATCATCCATCAGCACTGAATATTTCTTTCGCATTTCACGATAGAAATATTCCATACGCAGTTGTTTTCGATCTTTTGCCCATGAGACGAATTCACTTGGGGTACATAAGAAGCGGTCATCCTCTCTTATTTCAACGGGAATATTTAATTCGTCTTCTAAGCTTTGTAGCTCTTCAAGCACGCGATATTCACCCGGATGCGTAACGACAATCTGATCAAAGTTATATTTAGAAAGCATGCGTTTTACTTCAACACTGAATGACCCTGCGTTGTCAGAGGCATCTAATGCGGTATATTCAACATTAAAGCCTTTATTTTTAAGCCCTTCAGAGAAGTGCCGCATCGCTGAGAAAAGAAATGCAATCTTCTTTTTATGGTGTTTCACATAGGTCGCTTCATTCCAGGCTTCACACATCAAAATAATGTCTGTATCTGGATTATGGCCTTTAAGGCTTGATATAGACTGTGAGAGCTGATCCCCTAAAATAAGACGCAATGTTTTCATAGTGGTAGCTCCCCTTGAGAAGTATTATTGGCTTTTCTTTTATGAACAGTTCTTGGCAATCCAGACTTACGGCTACCATGCTTGCTCACAATTTTTTTTGCCGTTTCTTTATGAGAAGCATTGTTTCTTCTCAGGCCATAAAGTTTTTCAGCTGCCGCTTTGCGCGCGATTTTTTCATCCACAATGGGCATTGGGTAGCCATTCATCTTTGAACCCGCCTGCCATGGGGTATGAATAAATGCTTGATCCATCTCCCGTAGCTCTGGAATCCAGTGACGAATAAAAACACCTTCGGGATCGTGATCAACACCTTGCTTGATAGGGTTATAAATGCGAATGGCGTTGATTCCTGTTGTGCCTGACTGCATTTGGACTTGGCTATAATGAATGCCTGGTTCATAGTCGGTAAATAAAGTGGCTAAATGCAAGGCTAGTTTTCGCCAGTGTAGCCAGAGATGGTAGCTTGCAAAACTCATCACCATGGCGCGCATACGAAAATTCAGCCAGCCTGTTGCTGTTAATGCTCGCATACAGGTATCCACCATCGGGTATCCTGTCATGCCAGCTTTCCATGCTTCAAAATACTCTTCGTTAAAATCATCCTCGCGCAATCCATCATAAGCCGGATGCATGTTTTCAAATTCAATACGCGGTTCATCTTCCAGTTTTTGGATGAAATGGCAGTGCCAGCGCAAACGCCCAGAGAATGATCGCATAGCGCTTGGCCATTTACCCTTCGCCCCGCGCGGCATTTGTTTAATTTCCTGATTACGCTTCTCGCAGGCTTGAAATACTTCGCGTATTGATAATGTGCCAAATGCTAGATGAGCTGATAGTCTTGAACAGCTCTCAAAGGCTGTTACAGGTGATGACATCTCTTTGGTATAACCTTCGCCGCGCTCATAGAGAAAACTATGCAGCAACTTCAGTCCTTCGCTACGACCACCTTTTTGTAAGTCATGCGCGCCATCCTCGGTAAGGCTCAATTCGCGATAGCTTGGCAAAACATTGGTTGCTTCCTCTATTGCTTGAAGTTTTACGGGCTTATCGATAAGAGGCTGTTTCATCTGGTGGTACCAAAGTGCTGCCCAGCCATCGCGATCATTCAAACAGCGTATTACACCATTTTGGACTGGCTCATGCCATGTAATATTTAGTGATTTGCACCAGCGTTTGACTGCCTTATCGCGGTCGTAAGTCCAGCCATTCCATGTCTCCTGATGGGACCATAAGCCGTCAATGGAATGGGATTCATGCAACTCTTCCAACACATCTACCGCATTGCCGACTTTTACAATCAACTTTTGACCAAGTTTTTCTAAAGCCTGATTAAGCTCAGAAAGACAATCCTGTAAAAACATATAATGCCGATGGCTCATATCTGGCTGCAGCCATAGCTCTGGCTCAAGGATATACAGCGGCAAAATAGGTCCATGTTTAGCAGCTTGAGCCAAAGCTTCATGATCCTCTATGCGTAAATCTCTTTTGAACCAAACAATATGCATTTACGGTAAAACCTCCTTACCATCCCATGCGAAACATTTTCCTGTTTGCTCTGAACTGAGGTTTTCTAAAACTTCCAATAGCTTTTCAGCTGAGTATTCAGGTGTAAAAAGCTTACCACCCGCAACATTGCCTTGAAATGGCTTGGATAAATCACTGTCAACCGTACCGGGATGAAGGCCAACAATAATGGCTTGCTTGTTGCGCCTACCAACTTCGATTGCGGCATTTTTAATAATCATGTTCAATGCCGCTTTTGAAGCACGGTAAGCATACCAACCGCCCAGCTGATTATCAGATATACTTCCCACACGCGCTGACAGAGCGGCAAATATCGATGCTTCTTCTCTGTTCAGTTTAGGTAAGAAATATTTGGCGATAAGCGCTGGTGTGATGGTATTGGCTTCAAAAACACGATGAAATTTCTCGACAGATAAGTCTCGCAGAGATTTTTCTGGCATTAAACCCTCATCATGCAAAATGCCATTCGCCACAATCACTAAATCTAAAGGCCTATCTTTTGCTGCGAGCTCAGCAGCTTCCGCAAGAGAGTCTTCGCAGCTATAGTCAATGCTATGCTGACTATTTCTAGAAAATGCAAACAAACTGGCGTTTGGATATTTTTCAGATAAGCGCTTTGTAAATGCGCTGCCAATAGCACCCGATGCGCCAAGAATAGCGATATTTTCTGGATTAAAACTCATAAAGCGCTCTCTTTCATGTGTTTCGTTAAGTCATAAGCTGACGTAAAAGCACCTTCCACACGCCCGCCAAGACACCAATCGCCACAGGCCGCTAATTTAAGGTCTTGATCTATAAATATAGAGCTTTTTTGCTTTTTGTCCGCGTTGTTGGCATATCGCCAACCATGAATAGTTTTATAATTTGCTTGGCTTACATCCTGCCCAATAATATGGCTGGTTTTGTTAATTAAATGCTGCATGACTTTGTCACGCTCATCATCGATATGTGCCTCGGCATAATCCTCAGATGAATGAATCATTAAGGTAAAAAGATCCGGTCTCTGTGGTTTATGGCTATTGACGGCAATCCAGCTTAAATCTGAATCGGTTACATGAGCGGCCTCAAAATCGAGGGCAATATTTTGTTCGAAACCAAGCATCAATGAAAAGCATGCACGCATTTTGATGGCTTGAATATCAGCATGATACTTGAAGGAGTCAGGTAGTAAATCGACCGCTTGTGGTGACGGTGCTGTACATATCACCCAATCAAAGCCAGGGTATTGCTGGCCTTGCTCATCTGTTAATTGCCATGCGCGTTGATGATTTAAGGAAGCAATCCTTGTGTTGATATGAATATTCTGCCCCTTTGCTAAAAATTTGGCCACATGATTCATTCCGGGAACACCAACATAGCGTGGTTCTTCATCACGCCAGTTTCTTCTTTCAATGATCTGATTACCTTTAAATTTAACATAGCGCGCATCCCACCGTTCGATGATGCCTAGATTGAGTAAGGGCTGAATAAAATCCTGAAACGGCTTTGTTCTAGCCGTAAAATATTGTGCGCCGTGATCAAAGAAATATGACTCCGCACGCCGCGTAGACATACGACCACTTACGCCGCGCGCCTTCTCAAAAAGCGTAATATCAGCGTAATCTTTTAATAAATGAGCAGCGGAAAGACCGGATAGTCCAGCTCCAATGATAGCAATTTTTGTCATGATACTATTCCTGAAATTATGAGTGAAACAATGACGATGGCCGTCACGATAAATCGTGTCTGGAAATAATGACGGGTAATGATATCCATCTGAAAAAGCCGATGATCGATAATGAGTAGAACAACAAATGCGGTGACAAACATTGCCATTTGCATTTTAAAACTGAGTACCAGAAAGCCAAGCCAAAGCAGAACGGCTATAACGTTACTGAAAATGGGCAAAAAACGAACCCATTGGCTTTTATTAATGTGCAGGTGCTGTCCCCAGTGTGCTCCTGCTAAAAATGATGATATCACCAGCCCATAGATGCTCAATATTGTTTTAACCGAGCCAAGCACAGGAACCTGATGAATTTCGAACCCCAAACACACAGCGCAGAAAACAAAGGGTATTGCGCCAGCATAGGTCAAATAAGGGAAGATTTTCTTCATTGCGTTACCATCTTTAAATTATTTTTGTTTGCATACTCATCCAGCCAGCAGAATGTGTTGACCAATTTCATCTGCTCCACAGTGCCGCATGGGATTTCCAGCAGTTTGGGATTGGCGACTACCACTGCCAAACACTGTGCGCGTGATACAGCAACATTCAGGCGGTTCTTGCTGTAGAGAAACTCGATGTTGCGCGGCAGGTCCTCGGCGCTGGATGTTACCATGGAAATCAGCACGATGGGCGCTTCTTGGCCTTGGAATTTATCAACGGTGCCGACCTTGGCATTGTCGGGCAAAATGGAACGCAGATAATTGACCTGCACATTATATGGCGTGACCACCAGAATATCGTCCTCGGTGATCGGGCGTGTGGTGCCATCACGGTCGGTAAATTCTTGGCCGAGCAAGGCATCATATTTGGCTTTGATGATTTCGCCTTCTTCAACGCTCTTTTGTGAGCAGCCTTCGTGCGCTGCCGGGATCATGACAATCCCCTCATTGGGCAGATCAACACCTTGCAGGTTCAGGCTACGCTCAACTGTTGTTTCATGGGCTGTCAGGCGGCCATCATAAAAAGCATCTGAGATAAACTGGCAGATGCTTGGGCGCATGCGGCGTGTCTGGCCAAGGAAAATACCACGCTCAGCCGGAATGGTGGAATGATCGCCCAGCAAGAATTCCAGCACTGACAATCCAGCTTCGCCCGGATGGGTGCCTTGGATGGGTTGCCCCAGCTGCATCTGATCGCCCACCAGAATAAGGTTCTTGGTTGCTGTAGCCATCGCGACCACATTGGCCGTGGCAACTTGTCCGGCCTCATCAATGAATAGATAATCAAGCTGGCCATCAAAATGCGGGCTGGCAAACGTCCAAGCCGTTCCAGCAAACAGATCAGCAGCAAGGCTCATATTGTCAGTCTTGGTTTCTGAGCGGATGAATTGCCCATCAAACATGGTTTCATCATTCCCGCTACTGGCTTTTTTGATGCCATGGAAATGCACGCCTTTTTCAGCGGCAACGCTTTCCACTTTTTCCAGTAGATTATGAATGGCTTTGTGGGAGTTGGATGTGACCCCAATTTTCTTGCCGCGCTTGATCAGGTCCACAATGATGTGGCTGCTGGTATAGGTTTTACCTGCGCCCGGAGGGCCTTGAATAAAGAGATAGCTGTTATCTAACGCAGCAATGGCTTCCAGCGCGTCGCCTTGCAGATCATCAGAAGTGATGACCGCTTCACCTGCTTGTTTACCCTGAATGCGCGGCACATTACGTGCCAGAAGTTCGGTCGCGGCATGGTTGCCTTCTGGCGCTTCCAGCACATGATCAGCATAGCGATAAATCGCTGAGCGGATGATCTTGCTATCAATCGGCCCCGGTGGGCCAATGGACAGGCTTTCCGGCAATGGCTCTTTGTTCGCTCCGCGTTTAATTTTGACGATGCAGGCATCCTCATCGATCTCAACAATGGTGCCTGCATTTTCCATGACGGCAATATCAACGGCCTGAGCACCAACCTTCAGCTTGTATTCTTGTGACGGGAAGCGGTAGCTGTATATCAGGGAGCGCTTTTCAGGCTCGGGACTACCAACTTGTTGCAGCCCGCCAAGACACTCCGTATCGTCAATCAGTTCGTCTTCAAATTTGTTCTGCCGTTCAAAGCTGCTCCACCATTGCGGCTTGGCTTCCCGGTTATGAAACTCCAGCAAATGCGATAGCCGTTCATTGGTGGGCGGCGGGTTATCCTCGGTCACGCCAAGGCGGGTTTGGTAATCCTCATATTCGATTTCCCAGTCCTTGCGCTGCAGCTCTTCTTCCTCGGCATATTCGGGCAAGCCCTTAAACCATGGCGCATCTTCCGGCTTGAGGGTGAGCAGCCAATCGCGCAGCAAGTGGGTGGAAACGCAATCCACCTCGTTATAATCAGAAATCTCCTGCAACAACTCATCAACACCTGTTTCGCGCCACTCGTTGTAAACGATGATGCTATCGGCGGCGGTTGCCACGGCATTGGCCCGCTTGTCCATATAAAAGGTTTCCATGTTCTTGATGGAATAGCCGGGTTCAGAGGTGCGAATGCTCTCGCGCACCACCAGATACAGATCAATGAATTTCTGATTGCGAAGCAGATTATCCAGCTGCTCTTCGCAGACAGCATAGCGGCAGGCCAAGCGTTTCAGGGCTGTGGTTTCATAATGATTGTAATGATAGATGTGGGCATGCGGGTGTTTGGCCAAGTGATCAGCCAGAAAGTGCATGAAGCGCTTGAAGGTCTCTTTCTCTTCTTCATGGTCATGCGCCCAGAACGGCAAGAACAGTTTCTTGCCATCTTTGAAATAATAGACCCCAAACAGATACTCCAAGCCATTCGGATAAAGCGGATCGCCTTCCATATCAAAGAACAGATCACCATCATCCGGCACAGGCATACGGGTAAAGCCTTTGCCCGGCGGGAACGGAATGATCTCGCATTTATTCTCACCCGTGGTGGCTTTGTGATGTTGCAGGACGGCTTGTGAGCGCAGGCGTAAAAACACATCACGGCTCAAATTAGGGATTTTGGTGTCGGGCGTTGTGGCGGCCAGTTCAGCAACGGTGCGGATGCCAGCCTTACGCAGCTTGTCCATCTGTGAGCGCTGGATATTAGCCACAAGGCTTAAATGGTCATCTTTTTCCCACTGCGCTTTGCAGCCTTCACGCCATGGACAGAAATTACAATGCCCGCAAGGCTCAGGGTATGAGTCTGCTGGCAGATTTTGCAGATAGGTTTCAAAACGGCCTTTGGCGCGGGTGTAATAATAGAAAAAGTCAGCCACGCGGAAGCTGTGTTTTTCATGGTCACCCAGAAACAGGTGCATATCGGCTGGGCCAATCCCTGCAGGTCAGTCAGCAGCTCAGAATAGACGCAAAGCTGCATGATATGCTTGGGCTCGGCTGTTCGTGCCAGTTTGGTATCCAGCACCTCATAGATGAAATCGCCCAAGTCAGACGTTGTATCGTACTTGATAAGAAAATCGGCATCCCCCCGCCAAGGCGGCGCAAAGAATACGGCCTGATAAATCACATCCGCACCAGATTGCATGGCCTCTAATGTTAGCTGGGCGCGATCTTGTAAATTGCGATCTTTGGGAATTTCGACGACGGATTTGCCTTCGTCTTTGAGCTGCTGGAGATAGGCCGCTTCATGCTCCAAGCCTTTTTGCTGCAAGAGTTGGCCCGTAGTGCTGGCCTCGGCCTTGTCCATATCCTCGCTCAGCGCCTTCACGTCAAGGAAACTCGCATGATGACACCCCAAAAAGGTGACCAAGTCCGATGGTGAGTAGAGAATCTGATCGTTACCGTATTGCTGCATGACCCTGTCTTGTAACTTGATTTCCTCGATAACTTACTTGATTATTCATCCATTTTCCACTATTTTCAATCCATATATCCCAAGAAGGACATTAAAGCTATGCCCAATGATGACATTATGACCGTGAAGGAACTTGCCGATTACCTCAAGATTGCTGAGAAGACGGCCTATAGATTTGCATCTGAGGGCAAGGTTCCGGGCTTCAAAGTGGGAAGCGCGTGGCGGTTTCGCAAAAGCGAGATAGACCGCTGGATCAGTGAACAGGAAAGAAATGAAACAAAAGGTGAAGCTGGTGAGTAAAAAGCTAACGCTAAAAGAATTAGAGCACCAGCTCTGGATGGCCGCGCATATCATTACCGGGCCTATCGATGCGTCTGATTACAAGACCTACATTTTTCCGATCCTTTTCTTCAAGCGCATCAACGATGTCTATAATGAAGAATTTGAAACGGCGATGGAGCTTTATGGTGATGAGGACCTCGCCAACGCTGCCGAGCAGCACCGCATTCAAATTCCAAAAGGTTGCCGCTGGAGTGATGTGCTTTCCACCACAAAGGATGTCGGCAAAGCCCTGCAAGGCGCTTTCCGATGCGTTGAAAAAGCCAACCCGCATCTCTATGGCATATTTGGTGATGCACCGTGGACCAATAAAGACCGCTTGCCTGACAGCTTGATCACAGAATTGCTCAATCACTTCCATCAAATCCCGATGGGTGTGAAGGATGTTCGTGATGATGACATGGGCCGCGCTTATGAATTTCTGATCAAAAAGTTTGCTGACAAAGCCAATAAAAAAGCGGGTGAGTTCTATACCCCGCGTACCGTTGTACGGCTGATGGTCAATGTCCTTGATCCGAAAGCTGGTGAAGTGGTTTATGACCCGGCTTGCGGTACAGGCGGCATGTTGCTCGAAACAATCCATCACGTACAAGAGCGAGGCGAAGACCCTCGGCTTTTGAAGCTCAAAGGCCAAGAGAAAAACCTCACTACCGAAGCTATCGCCCGGATGAACCTATTTTTGCATGGCATGGAAGATTTTCAGATCATTCGGGGTGATACACTGCGTGATCCTAAATTTACCGATGGCGACAAGCTGGAAGCATTTGACTGCGTGATTGCCAACCCGCCATTCAGCCTTGAAGACTGGGGTCATGATAGCTGGAGCGCTGATCAATATAATCGCCATGCATACGGCATCGCCCCCAAAAAGAATGGCGACTTCGCTTGGGTCATGCACATGTATGCGTCTATGCGTGATGATACAGGCCGGATGGCCGTTGTTGTGCCGCATGGCGTTCTATTCAGAGGAAGCTCCGAGGCAAAAATCCGTGAATCCCTTATCATCAAAACAGGAGGCAGCGCAATATGTGGAATATGCTCGCGAAGCTGCCTCGGCATGAACATAATCATGCATTTTTGATCAAACACTTTGGTGATGCTGAGTTAGTTAAGTCTTGGTTCGATAGCACAACGGCTTTTGATGAACAGTTACATTGTGATCATGGACATTGCGCTGGAAGGCGTGTGTGTGAAATGCCTAATGGGAAAATGCTGGCAGTTTGTAATGATGACACCACCTCCTGCCCAGACTTACATATTTCAAATAATGACAGACGGCTGCATATCTTAAGTCTAAAAAAGATTGCTGGCTTAATCGCCGACTCTGCGAATGAGATTTCAGTTTCAAAGGATATTCAAACCATTGATGGCACTTCAAGCTGCATAAGAGTTGGACATTACATTCCCAGAGGAACCATCCGTTATCCAGTTTTCTTTGGGGTTGATATTCACGATGGAGATCTGGAAGGCATAATCAACCATGTGATTGGCCTTGATGGATCAGCCATTTTGCTGATGCCGTCTATCGACAATATCAGTCAATCCAAGATTAATGCTATTCGCGCCAAAGGTTCAGATTTAATTGGATTGCAAAATTTGCAAGGCGAGAATTGTTTGTTAGATACGGAAAAAGCTTTGCAGAGCTTTAACGCGTTTTTTGAGGCAATTAAGGACCCTGATCCTGAAATAGAGTGTAAAAAATTCTCCACTCCATCAGGTGCTTCGTGGGATAAATTTATCTTTGAGTAGCAGGAAGAGCAGCTTCTAAACGATGAGCGTACAAAAAAGGCCCATAAAAGAGAGGTTATCATTGTCACCTGTGGTGATGAAACCCAACGCTATGAGCCAGCAGATCTTCATATGCTGAACAAGAAAACTAAAGAACCAACTTTACAGTGGGTGTTACTCAGAAGCTTTATTCAAAATCAAGGCATTATAGGGTGGGGCGATCAGGCTGCTGCCGATAATGTTAAAACACAAAAGAAGGAACTGATCAGGAAACTTAAAAAAGCTTTCTGGCAGTCCGATGATCCAATACCTCATGTTAAGGGGGAAGGTTATAAATGCCGTTTCACCTGCAGAGCACCAGAAAACACGTTGTAAATGCTAGGCATAGACTGGTGCAAACTGGTCAATTGCCAAACCCTTGATTTCCCATGACTAAAAGCTCCGTACTTCGCTTTTCCAAGTACGGTGTTTTTCAGGAAAGGGGCATATATAGGAGAAAAATTAGAGAAAAACTGGGTGTTTTTATAGAGAGGAAGTCAATTGCAAACAGCAAAAAAGCGTAGCTATGCTGGGCTTTTGAGTTTATGCCATCCCGGGTATAGATAAGTTCGTTTGGTGTCAATGGCGGAGAGAGAGGGATTCGAACCCTCGGTACCTTGCGGTACACACGCTTTCCAAGCGTGCTCATTCGGCCACTCTGACATCTCTCCATAAAACTTATAAAACGCACTGTGCTTGCGTTTTAGGGCGCTGAATTATATCAGCAAACTTAAACCTTTTGTATTTATTGTAGTTGAGACTCTAACTCATCCCAACGTTGATACTTTTCTTGTAATTGTTCATCGATAGACGTTAATTCAGCCATTTTGCTTTTTATCTCTTCTCGGTCTCCTGCATGAAACTCCGCCGTACTCGTTAATTGCTGTAGCTTCGCTAACGTTTCTTCAAGCACCTCGATCTGCTTTGGTAAGTCATCTAATTCTTTTTTAACTTTGAAACTTAATTTCGGTTTTTTAACGGTTTTAGGCTGTTTTTTTTCACTAACCGTTTTACTCGGTTGCTCGGCCTGACTACTGTCTTTAATAATTTGACTCCAATTAGGCAACTCGCCTACATAATCAGTAATGACACCATCCCCTTCAAAAAACCAAAAATTAGTAACCACGTTTTCTAAGAACTTACGGTCGTGACTCACCAGTATTAAGGTACCTTCATAGTCAACCAGTAACTCTTCTAGTAACTCTAATGTTTCAACATCTAAATCATTAGTCGGTTCATCCATCACGATAAAGTTAGCCGGCTGACTAAATAACTTCGCCAGTAAAATTCGATTACGTTCGCCACCAGATAATACTTTTGCTGGTGATCGTGCTCGTTCAGGGGCAAACAAAAAATCACCTAAGTAGCTGATAATATGCCTGTCACGCCCATTAATGGTAATGCTCTCTCGTCCGTCGGAGACTAGGTCAATAACCGTTTTCTCTAGATCCAGAACATCTCTGTGCTGATCAAAATAGGCGACTTTTAGTTTGGTTCCGTGTTTTACAGCACCGGAATCTAATTCAATTTCTTTTAGCAACGCTTTAATGAGCGTACTTTTGCCAATACCATTTGGTCCTACCAATCCTATGCGGTCACCTCGCATTAACCGACATGAAAACTGATCAACCATTTTACGCCCGCCATAGGCAATAGAAATATCCTCCGCCTCTATCACCAACTTGCCAGACTTTTCACCTGATTCAACCTCTAGTTTCGCAGGGCCGGCTAGGTTTCTTCGCTCTGCACGTTCCCGTCGTAACTGTTGT
>JBMZFK010000038.1:0-15603 GCA_049615365.1 Puniceispirillaceae bacterium (SeqCode) | reverse complement strand
TTCTTCTTGCTGTCTGAAAATCGCTTTTTCGCCTGTTTCAATCGCCTCTGGGGCAAAAGCAGGGTCGCTGAGATCTGGCAGGGGCCGGTTTTCACGGCGCAATCTGTCAATCCGTTTATTTCGGGCAATGGTGAAGATCCAGGTGCTGGCGCCAGATTGATTCGGATTATAGGTTTCGGCTCGGCGCCACACCATAATCATCGCTTCCTGGGCGATCTCCTCACATAAAGACATATCTGTTCCCAGTCGCAGCAAAAAACTTTTGATACGCGGGGCAAAATAGTCAAATAACGCCGCAAAAGCAGCTTTATCTCGTTCACGTCCAACGCGCACGAGCATAATATCCCATTTCGACATGCCTTTAGCATTGTCGTTATCACAGCCAGTTCCCATGTCTTTAGTTAACGAGACAGGGATATCTGTGACAAGCTCAAAATAAAAATTTTCGGTTTTTAAGTCCATATTTGCGCTTTTTCGGTTACCTAGCCCTTTAAAATGCCCGAAAATCTGTATCTAAAATCGATTCTTCCCCTAATTTTTGGGCTATCGACTAAAAAATGACACATTCATTCCCGATATTCTCATCAAAACTCTTGAACGATACGTAAAGTTTTGCGATTCTGTGCGCGGTCGGCTATGGGTGATTTCATCATTCGGTAAAGACATCGAAAAAAAGGCGGAGAAAAGTCAATTATGGGATATCAGCGTTTTGCGGGTTTAACGGCGTTCTTTTTTGGTGTTCTCCTGGTGATGCAGCCAGCGCTGGCAAATACAGAAGAGCTAAAGAGTTTTAGAGATTGGCAAGTCTACAAGCAGGAGACCAGCCAAGGCCGAATATGCTTTATGTCGAGTGTGCCAAAAAAATTACGTGGTGATTATGATCGCAGTAACCGGGGCGAGACACGGGTCTTTGTGTCGCATGGCCCAGGTAAGGGCGAGCGCGGCGTGGTATCGGTGCTTGCTGGCTATCGCTATAAAAAACAGTCAGAAGTCGATTTCACGATTGATAAAAAAGCCCATAAACTATTCACCCTTGATAATCGGGCATGGTCGCAAGGTCCAGAAGATGATCAGCGCCTGATCGTCGCCATGAAACGGGGTGGCAAGCTGGTTGTTACCGGTATTTCCAGCCGGAATAATAAAACCATAGATGAATATTCGCTGTCCGGCTTTACCGCTGCAAAGTCGTTTCTAGATAAAGCCTGTCCATAAGACTGCGCCAAACGCCCCAACCGGATACCCTGGATAGCCCGGATAGAGGCTGACTGATTTGAGGTGCAGACAGACAGGTCTGTGAACAACAGGGCCTGTCATGGCATCGCCATTAAAATAGCCACATTTTTTTCTGGCGTTTTCGGCAAAGGGCCGTTAAGTCGGCACATGTCTGATAAAAGGATATCCATTTCGTGAGCAGTACTGAATTTGAACGCACCCCTTTATTGGGATTGTCACAACCGGAATTGGAAGAGGCGGTAGCTGCCCTGCAATTGCCGCGTTTTCGTGCCCGCCAGCTTTGGCGTTGGGTGTGGCGGCATGGGGTGACTGAATTTTCAGATATGACAGATCTGGGCAAGCCGGTTCAGACCTTGCTAGCTGCCCATTTTCATGCAGATAGGCCTGTGGTATCACGCCGTCAGGATAGCTCAGACGGGACAATTAAATGGTTGCTTCGCCTGCATGACGGGCATGAAATGGAAGCGGTCTATATCCCGGATGCCGACAGGGGTACATTGTGCATCTCCTCGCAGGTTGGATGTACGCTGACCTGTACCTTTTGCCATACCGGTACCCAGCGCCTTGTCCGAAATCTCAGAGTGGCCGAAATTTGTGGACAGATTTTACTGGCGATGGACGAGCTGGGGGACTGGCCTGCAGGCAAGCCAAATCGGCGGCTGACAAATATCGTGCTGATGGGGATGGGAGAGCCGTTATATAATTATGATAATGTTTCTGCTGCTCTAAAGATGATTATGAGCGGGGAAGGCATAGCGCTATCCAAGCGCCGGATAACCTTGTCTACCAGTGGCATTCTGCCGGAAATTACCAAATGTGGTGAAGAGTTAGGCGTAAATCTGGCGATTTCGCTGCATGCGGTGCGCGATGAGCTGCGTGATGTGCTGGTGCCCATTAACCGAAAATACAAGCTGGCCAGCTTGCTGGATACAGTGCGTAATTATCCTGGTCTGTCCAATGCACGGCGGGTAACCTGGGAATATGTAATGCTGGCCGGGGTAAATGACAGCGAGGCAGATGCCAAAGCATTGGTGCGAATGATAGCGGGTATTCCGTCTAAAATTAATCTGATCCCTTTTAATCCATGGCCGGGTACCGATTACGTCTGTTCTGATGATGAAACGATTGAACGTTTTGCCCGTATTGTTATGAAGGCTGGCTATGCTTCGCCGGTTCGCACGCCGCGTGGACGCGATATTCTGGCAGCTTGCGGCCAGTTAAAATCAGATTCGGTACGGCTCCGCGCCAGCCAGATGGCGTGAACCCCAAAGAGAGTAAAACACTAAGCTGGTAGGGTACCCGTCTTTTCTGTGAGGATAGTGGCGCATTATAATTATGGCCTGCTATACACCTGAATCGTAAAATCATATGATTTCCGTCTTGAATCCGAAATGCAAGACCATTACATTATATGGGCAAGGCAAGCTGTGCCGCATTCGCGCACGACTTGAGCCTAACTTTACTTATGGAGATTTAGATCATGCAAAATAACCGCTACGCATCACATGCTGCGACTGGCTCTACCGCACTTGATGCGGGTTTGCGCAGCTACATGCTGGGTGTCTATAATCACATGACAACCGCGTTGGCGCTTACGGGTTTTACCGCTTTTGGAACGAAAATGCTGGCCACGAACAGCCCGGCTGTTGGCCAGCTCCTATTTGGCACCCCGCTAAGCTATGTTATTATGTTTGCCCCATTGGCAATGGTGATGTGGATGAGCTTCCGCATCAATAAGATGTCCCCTGCCAAGGCCCGGACCCTATTCTATATCTATGCGGCGATGATGGGGATTTCTTTATCCACTATCTTGCTGGCCTTTACCGGGGCGAGTGTGGCGCGTGCCTTTTTCATTACCGCAGGGGCGTTCGCCGGTCTGTCCATTTTTGGCTACACAACCAAGCGTGACCTGACCGCGATGGGTGGATTTCTGATTGTTGGGGTGTTTGGTCTTATCCTTGCCTCTATCGTCAATATATTTGTTCAGTCATCCGGGATGGAATTTCTGATCTCTATTGTTGGTGTGCTACTGTTCGCTGGGCTGACCGCCTATGACACACAAAAGATCAAATCCATGTATTATGCTGGCGATAGCCGCGATGCGGCAGCACGGAAATCTATTTTCGGGGCGCTGACTCTGTATCTGGATTTCATCAATATGTTCCTGTTTATGGTGCAATTGCTGGGTAATCGCGAATAGTCCGCACAATGCCGATAAACAGATAACCAGCTAAATCAGGCCCATTGCACAACGCTTTGGGCCTTTTTATTTCCTTTAGGCTCAGGGTAAGGACAGTCCGTGAAAATGACCGGCACAACCATAGATGAGACAATTGAAAGCTATTTACAGGCCAGCAATAAAACAGGCGAGATAAGCGATAATGCCGCTTCTGCGGTGCTAGCATTATGCAATGCGGCAAAGCAGATTGCCGGGCTGGCTAGCCAGAACGGGATTGGTACCGCCAGTTTGGGCGCGCTTACAGGCGCTGAAAATACAGATGGGGATGAGCAAAAGGCACTGGATGTGCTGGCAGATGAGCTGATTTGTACCGCTTTGCAGGGAACCGGCATTGCGGCCTATCTCTCTGAAGAACGGGATGAGGCGGTAGTATTCGGCACTACAGATAACCAGCTTGTTGTGGCAAGCGATCCTCTGGATGGTTCCTCCAACATTGATACCAATCTGACCATTGGTACGATATTTTCTGTTTATAAAGCTGAGGGCGATAACTGGTTGATGCCAGGGCGAGCCCAACAGGCGGCGGGATTTTTTGCCTATGGCCCGCAGACCATATTGTTGCTGACCATCGGCACGGGCGTGACCGGATTTTGCCTGGATGATGACGGCCAGTTCATAAAAATGGATTGGCACCCGCAGATTCCAGCCACAACCAGAGAATTTGCCATTAATGCGGCGAACAGCCGACATTGGCCGACAAAAACGCAAGACTATATTGCCCAATTGCTGGCCGGTGCCAATGGGCCAAGAGGCCAGAATTTCAATATGCGCTGGAACGGATCCCTTGTTGCAGATGCGTTTCGAATTTTCCGCCGTGGCGGTATTTTTCTATATCCGCAAGATAGCCGCACGGGCTATGAAAATGGGCGCTTGCGACTGGTGTATGAAGCCAATCCTATCGCTTTTCTGATTGAACAGGCAGGCGGGCTGGCAAGTGATGGCAACGCCGCTATTCTGGATATTGTCCCGGATGGCTATCATATGCGTGTCCCGTTTATTTTTGGTTCGGCAAACGAGGTTGACACTTATCAAAGCCAGCAGTAACACATTACTAACGGGCAGGGATTAAACAACAGCTTGGTAGCTGAAATATTAACCCGAAAGGCGATTCAAAAAATGTTAGTGACCTTACGACAGCTTCTGGATCATGCTGCAGAGCATGATTATGGAGTCCCGGCGTTTAATATCAATAATATGGAACAGGGGCTGGCGATTTTAAGCGCCGCTGACAAGCTGGATGCGCCGGTGATTATCCAAGCCAGTCGCGGGGCGCGCAATTATGCTGGCGATTTAATGCTGCAAAACCTGGTCAGGGGGCTGGTCGCAATGTTCCCGCATATCCCGATTTGCATGCATCAGGATCATGGCAATTCACAAGCGACCTGTATGACCGCTATCCAATATGGATTTACCTCTGTTATGATGGATGGATCGCTAGAGGCAGATGGCAGCACGCCAGCCTCTTATGACTATAATCTGTCTATAACCAGAGATGTTACGCAGATGGCGCATCATGGCGGTGTATCGGTAGAGGGTGAGCTGGGCGTGCTCGGCTCGCTGGAAACAGGTATGGGTGACAAAGAAGATGGGCATGGTGCTGAGGGTAAATTATCCGAAGACCAGCTTTTGACAGACCCGGATCAGGCAGTTGATTTTGTTCGCACAACCGAGGTTGATGCGCTGGCGATTGCGATGGGTACCAGCCATGGCGCATATAAATTCTCGCGCCAGCCAGATGGCGAGATTCTGGCTATGCATGTTATCGAAGCTATCCATAAACGCCTGCCAGACACGCATTTGGTTATGCATGGGTCGTCTTCTGTGCCACAGGAATTACAGGAAATCTTTAATGAATTTGGCGGCGAGATGCCACAAACCTATGGTGTGCCGCTAGCAGAAATAGAGCGCGGTATTAAAAATGGCGTGCGAAAAGTAAATATCGACACAGATTGCCGCCTGGCTATGGCCGGGGCACTTCGCAAGGTCGCCCAAACCCGCCCGTCCGAATTTGATTTGCGTAAATTCATGAAGCCGGCTCAAGAGGCGATGATGGCGGTGGTTGCAGATCGGTTTGAGCGATTTGGCACCGCTGGTAACGCGCATAAAATCAGGCCGATATCCCTGGCGGATATGGCCGCCCGTTATGCCTCTAGCAGCCTGAAGCCAAAGATAAGAGGCTAGCTTGTACCGCTAGGCTCCTGCCTTGAACAGAGCCGATAGGCCGGCCCGGTAATCAGGATAGGTAAAAACATACCCCAGCTGCGGGCCCAGAATGGCAGACCGGATCATCCGTCTGGCAACATAAAAACTGCGCCCCATCTCGGATAATCCGGCATCCTCAAATGGCACGGGTTCAGGCGGGGCAAGGCCAGCCAAATCAGCGGCAAAAGAGATAACATCGCCTTGTGACGCCGGTTTCATATCTGCCAGATTAAGAATCCGTCTGCGTTGCGGCCTGCTCATCGCGGTCTGGAGTATCTGGCTGATATCGGTCTGGTGAATTCGGTTAAATAGATGACCAGGGCTATCAACAATACGCGCGCGCCCGGCACGCAGCGCGGCAAACGGATTGCGCCCCGGCCCGTAAATGCCGGCAATACGAAAAATTTCTGCATCAGCTATTTCCAGCCAGCGCTGTTCTGCCAGCAGACGGGCTTTGCCGCGCTCTGTTGCAGGGTCAGGCTCTGTTGTCTCATCCACCCAGCCTTGCGGCTGATCCGGATAGACAGAGGTCGCGGACAGATAGCCTGTCCAGCCGCTAAAGCTCTCTATTTCTTTGGCATAGGCAGCCAGGACAGGATCATATCCATCAACAGGGCCGATGGTAGACAATATATGGCTGGCCTGGTGAAAATGGCTTGGGATATCCGAATTTGGCTGATCACTGGAAAAAGGCAGGATTATCCAGCCCTGCTCGGCCTCTTGTACAAATTTTTCAGGTGTTCGGCTTGTGCCGATAATCTGCCAGCCGGCGGAAAAAAGCTGTTGGGCTAGATGCTGGCCAACATAGCCAAGTCCAAAAATAAACAGGGTGTTTTTTTCAGGTCCCATATCCGGCTCAAAAAAAACAGGCTGACTACCCGCCAGCCTGCTGAAACATTATTTATCTATAGGCGGCCAACAGATTGTTTTTCTGTACCCATTTGGTAAGCCCAAAGAAGATCGCGGAAAATAGCGCGGTGCTGGCAAGGGTGTTGCCGTAAAAAGGTATTGCCGCAATATAACAGGCCATCAGCCCTTCAAGCGTCTTTGGATACAACCCGCCCATCGCCCAAACAGCAAAATTGGTGATCACGAAAAAGCTGAAGGTTGCACCAACCACCATTCCCGCTGTTTTCATCAATGTTGGTGCGTGCATTTTTGCCCAATGCGCGCACGCGGTAATAAAAGCGATAGATAAAAACACCCAGAACATAGAGCTATGAAAGCCCAGAACCAGATTGGAAACAAGCATCGCCGCCAAAGGCAGGGCAATCGCTACAAACAGATCGCGGAATAAAAAGGGCGCGAAAATAGCCATGCCCAGAACCGGAGTGAAATTTGGCGGATGCGGAATAATTCGTGCCAATACAAGAAACGCTACCAAAGATAAAAAGGATACCAGCATTGCTTTGCTATTTTTCATAACCTTATGTCTCCACGTGTAAAATCCTGATATGCCATCAGAGTTAAGTGATAGTAAGTTGGTTCCGCCCCGCCTGCAAGACAAAACCCGGCCCGGTTACAGACCCACCAGACTTCTTTTATAACCCGCTTACAAAATCATATTTCAGGGTCAAAAACAGGCTACGTTCCGGCGTTCTATATCCTGCAGTCGTCTCATATTCTGTATCGGTGATATTCTCTGCTTTCAGATTGACAGACAGGCTGTCTCCCAGTTGGCGGGAAATATAGCCATCAATGCGGGTAAAGCTGGCAATTTCTGTGTCACTGAAATCACTGTCGCGTTTGCGTGCTGAATAGGTCAGGCTGGAGCCTATCTGATAGTCACCAAGCTGTTTTGACAGGGTAAGCCGACCAAAGCTTTTGGCTCTTCTGGGCACGGTTTTGCGCTTGCTAGGCAGATCTTTTCTTTTTGGGTCATGCAAGGTCAGATCGAAATCATAGTCAAAAGCATCTGTGCTGCCTTGAAGATTTAATTCCACGCCCTGATTTTTAATATCTACATTCTCGGTTACAAAGGTGATCGGGTTATACAAAAGAGCGTTATCCGCTTTTGTGGAAAACAGGGTCACACGCCAGAGCTGACCTGCCTCTGTCCTTTGAAGAGACAGCTCGTTGGTGGTGTGGGTCTCAGCGACCAGCGATGAATCGCTGTTAAATGCGCTGGCGTCTGGGGCGCGAAATCCGGTGGCATGAGAAAAAGCAATTTTATAATTTTTTCCAAATTCATAGCCATATCCTGCCAGATAAGAGAATTCGTCAAAATCGTTCGAATTGGTGCTTGTTAGGCTGACGACATCCTGGCGAATGTTTGTCTGTATGGAATGGCTGCCGCTTTTGCGAAGATATCCAAGAAATGAAGCTTCGGTATCACGGTCCGTTCGGGTGCCATCCTCATCAAAATAGGAGGTAGATATTTCGAGCCCCTGAGTAAAACTATGGAGGGTCTTGCCGTCCTCGCTTACAACATCCGAAACATTAACAAGTTTCGTATCTTCTCGCTTGCCTGTTTTTTTATCTTTCAGAAATATGCTGGTATTAGAGGCTGGTTGACTATCGATAAAATCTTTCCTGACCCGCTCAGACTGGCTGTGATTCAGATGAAGATTAATCAACCTGCCTTTTTTTAGCTCATAGCGCACAAATTGCTTTTTATTCTCAGTCTCATATTCATGGGTGCCGCTTGGTGAATTAAACGTGTCATCATAATCTGCTTCACTCTTGCCATTATACAGGCCAAAGGCCAGCTTGGCATCGGGGGATAAACGCCGCTCTACAGTGAAATCATAATTATTGTTGCGATAGCCATCCTTGTCCGGATTTGTGACGGGGGCTGTTCGCACATCATAACCTTCTGTCTCAAAACTTGTACCAGTAAATGACAGGTTAAAACCGTTAATATATTTGGAAATACCTGTGCTGACCTCAGCTGTGTCATAGCTGCCATATTTAGTCGATACAAAGCCGCTATCCCGCAATGTATCTGATTTGGTGATAATATTAATGGCCCCGCCAATGGCCGCTTCGCCATAAAGGGCCGACGCATTGCCTTTCAGCACTTCAATCTTTTCAATCTGGGAAATGGATATTTCGGGCATTAACAGACTGCCGATAGCGTTAGTATGGACGCGCACACCATCTATCAGCATAATATAGTTTTTACTTTCCTGCCCGCGCAGGAAATGCGAGGTCACCGCGCCTGGCCCGCCATTTCGGGAAAATTCAATACCGGTTTTCTGGGCAATCAAATCACTAACCGTGGTTGCGGTGGATTGTTTTATTTCCTTTGCTTCAATAACATCTACGCTCAGCAACACGTCATTTAGCGGGGTTGCCTGATAATTGGCAATCCTTGCAGTTGGGTAAACGATGGGACGCTGGCTATTATCTTGCACGGTGGTGTCCTGTGCCAATACAGGTACGGTAAAGCAGGCGGTGACAGCGCATAGGCTGAATGTTGTTAGGAAAAGATGCGATTTACGCATATTCGCCTCCCTCAATTTTATGTCGAGGAAGGTTATTTCCTGCGACGGTGTGAAAAATTCACCATCACGGAAATTTCTCCGCCGTCCTGATCATGCCTCGTGATCCGACTGGGGTGCTTATTCGGCAGGTCTCCTGACTTACAGGTCATTGCGTGCGTACGTCTTCCCATTCAAGTAACAGTGACGAATGTACGAACACTCTCTGCTTACAGTTGCGAGGACAGTGCTGGAATTAAACCTATTTTCAAACAATTTAAAAAAGGGTCTGCACCAAACTTCCCGTTTTAATCGCCGTAATGGCGAACCGAACTTCTCTAAATTGCCTCAATTAATAACAAGATTTCTGATAGATTGTCGACAGGCTTTATGCTGCCAGCGACCTGGGATAAAAAATTATTTCCGAATTGGACGGCTGGCCGGTTCCGCTGGCTGCAAGGGGCCTGTAATTAATAGTGGGTCCAGACGCTTGTTCTGCCAGTTGATTCGCCAATCCAGATGCGGGCCGGTGGAACGCCCGGTCGAGCCAACACTGCCGATCACCGTCCCGCGGCTTACCATATCGCCTGTTTTCACCAGCATGTCATGTAGATGGGAATAGGTAGAATTCAGCCCATAGCCATGATCAATAATGATGGTCCCGCCCGTAAAATATAAATCTGTTGCCATTGTTACCTGTCCGGCCGCGGCTGCACGTACCGCTACCCCGACAGGGGCCGCGACATCAATACCATAATGCGGCTGGCGCGGCTTGCCATTCAGGATGCGTTGCGAGCCATAAATACCACTGATTCGCCCCCAAACCGGCCAGATAAACCCATTTTCCAGCACATCATCAAAATCACTCAATGTTGCGCGGGCGGCCTTTACATCTTTAATATCTTTTTGGATGCGCGCAATAACATCGGCTGGCGGGGTCACCATATTCGTTGGCAGATTATCAATCCTTTGAATATTCCATTGCCGTGTTTCTGGCGTCAGGGTGAGCCGGCTTGCCCCTCCTTGCGGGCTGGTTATGGACAGAGTTTGTGTTTGCGTATCATTACGGTGAAAGCCAATAACAAACCGCCCCTTCGAGCTAACGGGCAAGGCGGTTTCATCCAGCGTCACCTTATTAGCTGGATCAGTTTGAAATATCATCATACCGCCCTGAATCGCCCTGCCGGATACTAAGGTGGCAGCGGCGCCATTCGGGCTATTATTTGTGGAATTGGCAGCCGCAGAAACACTGAAAAATAGTGCAAAAACAGTTCCCATGAATCCTGGTCTTGAAAATATCAACGGCATCGCTTGACAAGATCCCCAATGCTCTTTTTAACAAGGATTAGTATTTATCAGATACAGAGACTTGTCTATTGCCGCAGGCAACTTTTCCAGGCCATGCAGCTATCGGCGAGACCGCCTAAATGAAGCAGTACAAGGCAGACAATTATGACATCTACCCATGAGAAAATCGTTGTTATCGGCGCAGGTGCCGCAGGGTTTACCGCCGCTATTTATGCAGCGCGGGCGAATATGAAACCGCTGGTAATTGCCGGTCTGCAACCTGGTGGGCAATTGACCATCACCACAGATGTCGAGAACTATCCAGGCTTTGCCGATGTGGTGCAGGGACCATGGCTGATGCAACAGATGCAAGCGCAGGCAGAAAATGTAGGCGCAAGGGTGATGTATGATTTGGTCACTCATCTGGATGCCAGCACACGCCCCTTTCAGATTACCTGTGATGGCGGCAAGGTGATTACCGCTGATGCGGTTATTCTGGCAACAGGGGCCAGCGCGCGCTGGCTGGGGCTGGAATCAGAAACGGTCTTTAATGGGCGCGGCGTATCTGCCTGTGCAACCTGTGACGGGTTTTTCTATCGGGAACGGGATGTGGCTGTGGTGGGCGGCGGCAATACAGCGGTTGAAGAAGCGCTGTATCTTGCCAATATCTGTAACTCTGTGACCCTTATTCACCGCCGCGATAGTTTGCGTGCCGAACAAATTATGCAGGAACGGCTGTTAAATCACCCTAAAATCACCGTCAAATGGAACCGGGTTGTTGATGAAATCACAGGTGATGATAGCGGGGTTGCCGGTGCAAAGCTGTCTGCGACCAATGGTGAGCCTGACGAGGAAATAGCGGTTCATGGCGTTTTTGTTGCCATCGGGCATGACCCGTCTACCGCTGCTTTTGCCGAGGCGGTAAAGCTGGATGAGGAAGGCTATATCGAGGTGGAAACAGGTACTACCGTGACCTCTGCTGAGGGTGTTTTTGCCGCCGGGGATTGCGTCGATAAAATCTATCGTCAGGCGGTCACTGCCGCGGGCATGGGATGCATGGCGGCACTGGATGCTGAACGCTGGCTAGCGGCCCAGGAATAGGCCCCTAGCAGCCCCCTAGCGCCGCTGTTTCTTCAACGCACAGGCTATTGTGTACTGGCTATTCTGCGGGCGCTGGCTTTGGTTCGGGTGCCGGCTCGTTAATTATGTAATTGATGACGAAGGCAAAGACGCCTGACGCGATAACAATCCACCACATCACATCATAGCTGCCAAGTGTATCATAGATGCGCCCGCCCAGCCATGCGCCGATAAAAGAGCCAATTTGATGCGAGAAAAACGCAACCCCATAAAGCATGGATAAAAAGGCCGGGCCAAAAAACACAATAATCAGCCCGCTAGTCAGGGGGATCGTACCCAGCCATAATAATCCCATGGAACAGCCAAATAAAATCGCGGTAAGCGGGGTTGGCGGGATCAGCAAAAATAAAATCATGAAAATAGATCGGCCCAGATAAAACCACGCTAGCAATTTTTTCTTTGACATAAAGCTGCCAAGCCATCCGGCCGCAAAAGAGCCGATAATGTTAAATAACCCTACCACTGCCAGAGACCAGCTGGCCACTTCAGCAGACAGGCCCGCATCACGCAGATAGGTTGGCAGATGCGTGCCGATAAACACAATCTGAATCCCGCATACAAAAAATCCGGTTGTCAGCAAAATATAATCGCGGCTGGATAGCGCGGTGTTCAGCGCGTCCTTTGCACTTAGCTTGGCAAGATCAGCAGTTTGCGGGGCGCTTGATTTATCCTGTAGGTGTAGAACCAGACAGGCTGCCAGCATAGAGGCCGCGATGCCAGATAACAGCATCAGCGAGACTTGCCAGCCAAAGCCATCAATAAAAAACTGTGTAATTGGCAGCACCGCAAATTGCCCAAACGAACCAATGCTGGTTACCAGCCCCAAGGCCAGCGAGCGTTTTTCAGGCGAGGTGGCTCTTGCAACCGCCCCCAGTGCGATAGAAATCCCGGCACTGCCCAGACCAATACCGATCATAATCTGGCCAAATAACAGCCCGCCAGGCGAAATAACCGCTCCCATCAGGAACAGCCCGCCAGCGTAAAAAAGCGCGCCAATCATGGCTACTCTGGCGGCGCCAAATTTATCTGCCATCGCACCCGCTATAGGCGAGGCCAGCCCCCAGACAAGGTTTTGCATCGCCATAGCCAGCGAGAATACTTCACGCCCACTGCCTAGCGCCTCGGTCACCGGAAGCAGGAACAAGCCAAAGGATTGGCGTATGCCAAGCGTGATGACCACCAAAAAGGCACATGCCATTAGAATAAGATACCAGCGAGAGGTAAAGGTAGCGGTCATCACATTGCCCCTGAACTATGGGGATGCGCACCCCACAAAAATAAAAAGGTGCGTTTGTGACCACACCCAATCCCAAAGGCACGCCTCTGCCAGCGTACCGCTTTGTATGGTTGAGCGTAATTCAGTTCTGCTTGTTTGTCTATTTGGTGTTTGCCAGCAGGCTGAAGATATAGGTTAATTTTTGTAATAGGCTACAGGCTTTTACCCTTTATTCGCTAGCAAAAATCTTTACTTCCTTGGCTTGTGGGCCTTCGCCTTCATCTGTCACATGTAACAGGATTTCCTTTATTACCGGTCCACAGTCATTTTCTGACAGATATACAGTAAGCTGATCACCTGGATACACGGTTTCCAGGCCAAATCGGCTCAAGGCTGAATGATGCAGAAAGATTTCATCTTTATCAAAGCGAACAAAGCCATATCCCCTGCGTTCATTATACCAGATAACAATCCCATCATATTTTTCGTTATCTTCAGTTATCGTTTTATTTTCTTCAGTCATCTCACCCCCTTAATCACACACCATAAATTATGCCCACCGTAAATGATGCTAAGTATATTGAGCGAACAGGCTTATCACTCTTTAATTACAGGTAAAACTTAATTATTAAACAACTATTAGATAATCATGTGTCCGTTAATCTTTTTGTGCAAGTTTTGTCTATACAGACTTATCAGGGGACATAATTTAGTGTGCCAGATACAAAAAATTCCTGGCAAGCCCATCAAGGAAAATTAAAATGCATATATGTTTCAGTAGGATATCTATCTTTTCCCTAATGCTGTTTTGTATAGCAGCCAGTATTTTTCTGATCGGCACTCAGCCGGCATTTGCGCAAATTGATTTGCGCCTGAAGGCAGATGGCTGGAAGGAATTCACCTTTGATGACAAGAAACAGAATATTTTTAAGCGGGTTGGTGAGGATATTGTCGAGATACAAACCAATAGTTCAGTTTCGATTGCCTATCTGCCTTTTGATGGTAAGACGCTGGATTTGCGGGAAACACCTACGCTGGCGTTTGAATGGCAACATGAAGGTCAGATTATCGACACGGATGTATCGAAAAAAGGCGGGGATGATCGTATCCTTGCTATTTATCTGGCCTTTCCCTATCAGCCAGAACATGCCAGCTTTAAAGAAAAATTGATGCGGCCGCTTGTTGTTGCCTCGCAAGGGCGTGAGGCGCCAGGGCGTCTATTGACCTATATCTGGGCTGGTGCGCCTGAAGTGGGGCGCTGGTTTGAAAATCCCTATACGGGAAAAGCTGGCTATATGCAGGTTATTCAAGGGGCAAATGATGCCAGTAATAATCCCGATATCTGGCGCCAGCACAAGGTTAACATTGCTGAAGATTTTAAAGACAGGTTTGGCTATTTCCCGCCAAATCCGGCCTATGTAGCTATAGGCGTGGATAGCGATGATACCAATACAACCGCGATAACACGGGTACGCGGGCTGGGGTTTATCAAATAGCGATATCTGGTGATTATTTTTTCCGGTGGCTATTTTTTTCTAGGCAGTTAGCTCAGCAAATGCGTTTTTTGCAGTTTGGATGGCCGCACGCATGGCCTGCTCTGCTGCATGGATACTGGCGGCGTTCCGGACCCCGTCATTATGGGTGATTGCGCGTGAGGCATTGACCAGCCCGCCAGTTAAATACCCTTCTTGGTGGCGAATAAGACCGGCACATGCCTCGGCAGCGCTGGCGCCCTGTGCGCCATAGCCAGGAATTAAAAATGGCGCAGATGGCAGGTATTCGCGCAAGGTCAGCGCCTCGGCAGGGCCAGTAGCTCCAGTGACGATACCAATATCTGACAGGCCGGTTTGCGGATCTGTAGCCGCATCAATATAGGGGGCAAGATGGCGGGCTATATGGGCATAAACAGGCATGGATGTACCGTCTTCTAAAGCCAGAACTTGCTGTTGAATATCTGCTGAGCCCTTATTGCTGGTACGCACCAAAACAAACAGCCCGCTTTTAGTTTTTGCGGCCTGAGTAAAAAAGGGCTCCAGGCTATCCATCCCCAAATAGGGGTTGATTGTCAGCGCATCAGAAGCGAAAGCTGCGTCAGGCCCCAGCCATCCTGCCGCATAGGCCCGCGCGGTAGATCCAATATCCCCACGTTTTGCATCCATAATCACCAGCAAGCCTTGCTGTTGGGCAGTCCGGGCAATCTCTGCCAATATTGTCATACCGCCAGCCCCATGCGCCTCAAATAATGCAGCTTGCGGTTTAATTGCTGGTATCATGCCAGCAGATGCTGCAATAGCAGCAAGGGAAAAATCACGAAGATGTGCCAGGGCAGCAGGGCTACCCAATTCTTGATCCGGCCCCCCAAATACAGGCGGCATTAAATCTGGATGCGGGTCAATGCCAACGCATAGTACCGTACCATTTGACTGAATGGCGGTATTCAGGCGGGTTGCAAATCCAGCTCGTGCCATGATGCTAGCGCAATCCCAACGCTTCGCGGTAAGTGTCCAGCAAAGTTTCCTGTTCTGCCAGAACATCTTCGTCCATCGCACGGATACGAATTATCTGGCGCATGGTTTTTGGATCAAAACCGCTGGATTTTGCTTCTGCAAAAATATCTTTGATATCACTCATTAGGGCTTTTTTCTCTTCTTCCAGCCGTTCAACGCGCTCTATATATTGGCGCAACTGATCTGCCCCTTTGGTCGGTGTGACATCCATTGTACTGTTTCTCCTCTGGATTTGATGCAGGCGTTGTCGCGCCATTCTATCTGGTTTATGCCATCCAATCTGGCTTATGTATGTTTTTCTGCCTTTTCAAAGGCGGCTTTTTGCGCGTCGGTCGCTTCGGTTTGATAGCGTTCGCG
>JBMZFK010000037.1:0-16100 GCA_049615365.1 Puniceispirillaceae bacterium (SeqCode) | reverse complement strand
TGCGCGCTGATATCTTCAGGGGCAAGCGTTGAGGCCATAACAAGCGCCTCTAGCGCGGCTTCCGGCCGGTCAAGCACATCATAGGCACGCGCCAGGCGTTGCCAGCCTGTCAGGTCATCTGGCGCGTCTTGCAGGCGTTGGCGAAGCGCATCGACCATGCCTTCTATCATTTGTCGGCGTTCTTCCTCGCTCATTTCTGCTGCTTGGGCGATCACCTCTGCAGATAAGGCTGGCAAGCTTTCTTCGGCAATACCTGCCTTTTTGGCAGCATCCCGCATATTGGTTCGCACCATTTTCAGCCAGGGCGCCTCTGGCGGGGATATTTCCACCAGAACGCCCCATCTGGTCAAGGCCGCCTGATAATTGCCATCTTCCATAGCGGCAAGGCCGGACAGGAACAGAGCACGCGGCTCTTCTGGATTGTCTCGCAATACTTCTGTGACCAACTGGCGGGCTTCTGGAATGACCTGATTATCTGCAGAACGGGTCAGGGCTTCGGCAAGCATGGATTTAATGCTGATATCCCCGCCGCTAAGGGACAGGGCAGAACGCAAGGCATCAAGCTCTTCACCTGCGCGTCCCAGCTCTGCAGAGGCCAGTGCCAGATCTAGCCAGCCGCCGATATTTTCCGGCTGGGCAAGGGTTTTTTCACGTGCCGTTGCAAAGGCCTGTTGCTTTTCCTCTAGCTGGGATTTTGCGAGGGCCGAGGTCTGATTTAGCTCGGCTGTGCGCGCCGACAGGGGCTGGGCAGGCATGGACGGGGCACCCAAAACAAACCAATAGAGAACCGCGGCCCCGGCCACACATACCCCGCCAGCGATTAACAGGATCATATTGCTGTGCCGGCTGGTTTTGCTGTCGGCATCTGAGGGGGCGCCTGTTATATTTGCCGTTACCGTTTCAGCTAAAGGATGTCTGGAACTGTTCTGCGCGGCATCCCCGGATTGGGCTGCAGCTATCTTGCGGCGGGTCGCCAGGATAAGGCCAGCTCCCAATAATAGCGCCAGAACAGGGGTTGCCCATAACAGCGTTGTCGCCAAATTTACCGGCGGTTTTAACAATACATAATCGCCATATCGTTGTTTCAGATCAGCCAATATAGCCGCATCATCTGCCCCGCCCAGCAGTTGTTTACGAACTTCTGCACGCAGATCTTTCGCCAAATCCGCATCCGAATCATCAATAGATTGATTTTGGCAAACCAGACAGCGCAATTGCCTGGACAGGCCTCTTGCCCGCGCCTCTAGTTCAGGGTCGGCCAGCTGTTCCTCTGCGGTGATCGCCACAGCCGAAGCGATAAACCCGCCTTGCATCGGCAAGAAGGATAGCATGGTAAATAATAGCGCGTAAAACAGACGCATCATATCTATCGACCTGTCTTTAATGTCTGGACAAGCGGCAGAAACTCATCTCGCAATACATCGCCGTCTATAGGCCCTGCATGTCGCATCAGAATCACCCCATCTGCAGAGATAACATAGGTTTCCGGCACCCCATAAACGCCCCAATTCAGCCCCGCCATACCGTCATTATCCATCCCCACCGCCTGATAGGGATTACCAAATTCGGACAGGAATTTTTGGCTATCCTTGCTTTTATCCTTATAGGCGATACCGATGATATCAATCTTTTCTGCCAGGATCGCCAATGCTGGTGCTTCTGCCCGGCAGGGGGCGCACCAGCTGGCAAAAAAATTAACCAGATAGGGCCTGCCGCTTGCCCCGCCGATGGTAATAAATTCCTGTTCATTAAATAGATTCGCAAGCTCTGTTCCGGGAACAGGCTTGCCAATTAGCGCAGATGGCAGCTCAGAGAGCCTACGATCACCCGACAATGTGGACATTAGCGCGATCGCCGCAATAACAGCCAATAAAGCAAAAAAGATAAGCGGCAGGAAATGGGTGAGGGAGCGCGGCATTATTTTGCCTTTCTTGCCGGCTGAGGGCGGCGATATAGCGCCACCAATCCGCCAAGAGCCATCATCACCGCGCCAAACCAAATCCAGCTGACCAACGGCTTGTGATAAAGGCGCAATGTATAGCCTTTTTCCGCGCTGCCATCGCCTAGCACCGCATAATGATCACCAGACAGGCGGGTGCGAATAGCCGCCTCGGTAGTTGTTTGCCGTTCTGCCGGATAAAAGCGCTTTTCGGGTGCCAGCCCATCTATCAGCTGGCCGTTTTTATTAAACAGGCGCAACAAGGCTGTTTCGGTCAGGTAATTGGGGCCGGTACGCGCTTCCACCCCGTCAAAGATCAGCCTCTCCTGCCCAAGCGATATTTCTGCCCCCTTATTCACTCGCACAATTTGTTCTTTTTCAAAAAGCGCGCTGGCCAGCGCCCCTGTTAAGAATATCACCATCCCGAAATGGGCGAGCCACATCCCCCATTGCGTAGCCGGCAGGCGCAGACGCTGGGCTAAGTCAGCATGCCATGGGCGCAACCGAAACAGCATATCCCCGATAATCGATATTGCCAGCCACAGCGTTAGGGAAATGCCGGCAATTCCAGCGATAGATAATCCAGAAGACAGCAGCAGCACAATCGCCGCAAACAGCGTTATCGCCCCTGAAAGATATAGGGCAGGGCGGGCAGAAGGAACCAGGCCGCGTCGCCATACCAGTAATGGGCCAACCGCCATAAAAATAATTGCAATAGCCATTACCGGGTTAAAGGCGGCCTCAAAATAGGGGGCGCCCACCGTTATCTTGGCACCGGTAAACAGCTCTAGGCCAAGCGGATAAAAGGTGCCTATCAACACAATAAAGGTAGAAACAACAAGGATATAGTTATTAATTATTAATCCCGTTTCACGGCTCAGGAGATGGTAATCAGAAGCCCGGCTCAGACTGCCAGCCCGAAGCGCATATAAAAATAGGGGCAGGCCGACCGCACCAAGCAAAATAAACAGAATAAAAATGCCACGCGCCGGATCAGAGGCAAAAGAATGTACCGATGTCAGCAGCCCTGAGCGCACAATAAAGGTACCGACAAGAGAAAGAGAAAAAGCGGTAATCGCCATCAGCAATGTCCAGCTTAGCATCTGTTCGCGCCGTTCAACCACAATTACCGAATGCAATAGCGCGGTTGCGGCCAGCCAGGGCATCAAAGAGGCATTTTCAACCGGATCCCAAAACCACCAGCCGCCCCATCCCAGCTCGTAATAGGCCCACCAGCTGCCAAGTGCGATCCCTGCGGTCAGCGCAGACCATGCCAGCGCTACCCAGAAACGGGTAACACGTGCCCAGTTTTTATCTACCTGTCCCGTAATCAGCCCGGCAATCGCCAATGCAAACGCCACAGACAGACCCACATAGCCCAGATATAACATTGGCGGATGCAGGGCGAGGCCGATATCTTGTAATACCGGGTTTAGCCCGCGCCCATCTGCCGGGGCCGGTGACAGGCGGGTAAATGGATTAGAGGTGAATAGGCTGAAAGCCAGAAAAGCCAGCGTGATACCGCCCATAACCATCAAGGTGAGGGTTTTTAATTTTGCCGGCGTCTCACGCAGTACAAACAGCATCCCGAACAGCCCTAAAATAACAATCCATAACAGCAGCGAGCCTTCATGGTTGCCCCAACTACCGGTGATTTTATAAATCATCGGCTTTAGCGAGTGTGAATGGCTGGCGACCAGCTGCACCGAGAAGTCGGAAACGATAAAGGCATAAACAAGGCTGGCAAAGCTGATAAAAATAGCGATAGAGGCGATAAGCTGCAGCCTCTCTGCGGTGCGCGTCAAACGGCTATCAGACCGCACCAGTCCAAATATCGGAAACAGAATTTGCATGGCACTGGCGACCAGAGCCAAAATCAGGCAAAAATGACCAAATTCAGGGCTTAACATCTACGCTCTATCTTCCTTGTTAACGCTGTTTTTGCCGTTGCAAAGTGACGCAAATAAGGCAGAAAAGCAAATCATCATGTGAAAAATTTCACCATGCTAAATAGTCAGAAAATGGGAACTTTTGTCAGTCTTCATGCGCATCCAGCCGCAAAATATCTGCCCCCAGAGGCTTTGCATCAGAAGGCTCATGTGTCACCACAATCATAATACGCTGATGTTCATGGGCAAGTGTGCGGATAAGATTAAGAGCTTGCCGGCGATTATCATGATCCAGCGCTGAAAAAGGCTCATCCAGCAAAATAATCGGATCATCCCGGACAAGGGCGCGCACCAGCGCTACCCGTTGCTGCTGGCCACCTGACAGGGTTTCTGGAAATCGGTCCAGCAATTCGCCAATACTTAATTTGGAAGCGGTTTTTTCAATCAGCGCATCTTGCGCGGCTGTTATCTTGCCAGAGGGGTTCAGGCCAATCGCCAGATTGGTTTTGCAGGATAAATTGCTAAACAAATTATTATCCTGAAACAACAGGGAAACAGGGCGCTCCCATACCGGCAGTTCCAGCAAGCTCTTATCGCACCAGCTTAAATTTCCACTGGCTGGCGCCATAAATCCAGCCAATATATTCAACAGCGTCGTCTTTCCGATACCAGAAGGGCCAGTTACCAGCAGTATCTGGCCAGCCTCCAGCGTAAAATTCAGACAGTGAGCAGGCATATTCTGCCCCCCAAAACATAAATTTTCCGCTTTCAACATTGTGTTACTCTCCGGCTATACAGGCGCACCATCTGATACAGGCCAGCATAAAGGGCGATGCTTAATAACAGCAAAAGGATACTGAGCAATTCTGCCTCAGCCCCGCCATAGCGGCTGGCATATTGATATAACAGCCAGGGCAGGGTGCGGAATTGTTCCGATCCAAACAAGGCAATAACGCCAAAATCCCCTAGCGAAAACGCACAGCATAACCCCAGTGCCAGACCTATTTCATGGCGCATCGCTGGCAGAATAACCAGTCGGAAACGGCGTAGCCCTCGCAAATTCAGCGCCATAGCAAGCTTGTCTGTCTGATCGGCCAGGCCAGCATATCGCCCTGCCAGAATACGTGTGGCAAAAGGAAGTGTCATAAACACATTTGACATCAATACCAGCCAAAATGCCGCGGAAAAGACATCTATATAGGATCGCAACAGCATAAAACTGGCGGTACCCAGCACAATAGACGGCAGAACAAGATAGACCGACATGGCCAGACTTAAAAACCCGCCGATAAAACGCGCAAAAGAAAGCTGGCTGGCATTATACCGGGCTGCGACCAGTATCAATGCCATTGATGTGCTAAGGATAGATGCGCTGACCCCCAGCACTACCGACATCTGCAAGGCTTGCCAAAATACCGGGCGCTGAAAAAGGGTGAGGCCTGCAACCAGATCACTTCCCAAAAACAGGCTGGCGATAGGGGCGATTACAATCAGGCAAAAAAGGAAAATAAAAAAACAATCCACTAATTTACTGGTAAATCTGTCTTTTTCCTTGCGCGGAACGCCAGCCTGAACCGCCAGCCTGGTTGTCCAGCTTAAATGCTCAAACCGCGACAGGCTGAGAATAATCAGCGCAGAAAACCCTAGCTGCATCAGCGCCAGAACGCCGGCCTTTGGCAGATCAAATTCAAAGCGGACAGCGGTATAGATAGCCACTTCCAGCGTGGATACAGATGGCCCGCCACCCAGCATCAACACAAGAGAAAAAGAGCTGAAACACATTAAAAATATCAGCCCAAAAAGAGAGGGAATACAGGCTTTTATACAGGGAAGTTCAATCCAGCGCCAATAGTCTCTGGAGGTGAAACCAAGCTGTGCCGCCAGCCGTAATTGCGATTGCGGTACCGATTGCAACCCCGCAAAACAAACCCGCATCACCAACGGGGCATTAAAAAACATATGTGCCAGAACCACCATTGCCAGACCGTAAGGCGCGAACAGGAAATCTGCAGGGAAAATAGCCTCAAACCCTTGCCGCAAAACGCCTTTTCGTCCCCACAAGGATAACAGGCTGACCGCCGCAACGGTTGACGGCATGATCATCGCCAGAAAAGAGAGAATGAGCAGGGAGGCACGCCCAAAAAAATAGCCGCGCCGAAATAATGCCCGTGCGCAGGCAGCCCCCACAATGATAGACATAATCGCTGACAAGACCGCCTGAAAGGCAGCTGACGAAATTACAAACCAGGTCTGAGATGAAAAAATATAGGCCGAAAAATCTGTCGCATCAGGGCTGCCATCCTGCATGGATAACAGGGCGCCCAGCATCAGGCATAAAAAGCCCATCAGCCCGGCTCCCAGCACCAGGCCGGGAAGGGAGGCGCGCCATCTCTGCTGATATAATGCGCGGTGTGGTCGAAACACCCGATGCAAAGACGGCACAGGTTTTTTATCTATTGCTGGCTGGCTTGTTGCCATTCATCAATCCATTGTTTTTGATTTGCCGCAACTTCTTCCCCCGAGAACAGCAGGTATTTTGCTGGCTGGACTAGCTCGGAAAATGCCGCTGGCACTGCCGCTTTAGAGGTTGGGTACATCCAGTTTGTGGTTGGAATAACATCCTGAAACCCCGAGGTCTGAATGAAATCCATAAATTGGGCTGCCAGTTCTGGTTCCGGTGCAGATTTCAGCATGGCCGCAACTTCAATCTGACCATAATGGCCTTCCCTAAAGCTGGCGGCGGCATAATTTGTCTTTTCCTCGGCAATAATATGATAGGCAGGGGAGGTGGTATAGGACAGCACCATATCGGCTTCCCCTTCGAGGAATAGCGAATAGGCATCCCACCAGCCCTTGGTAACGGTCAGGATTTTTGGCTGAAGCGCTTGCCATTTCTGCGCCGCGTCCGCGCCATAAACCGACTTCATCCATAACAGCAAGCCAAGGCCCGGTGTAGAAGTGCGCGGATCCTGTATCACAATCTTCAGGCTGTCATCGGCAGAAATGAGCGCTTCAAGCGATGCTGGCGGGGTCTGCATACGATTTTTGTCATATACAAAGGCAAAAGTGCCCCAATCAAACGGCATAAAGACATCATCTGCAAATGCCACTGGCAAATTATCGGGAAGATTTTTTGCCTGATGCGGCGCAAATAAGCCAGTATCACGGGCAATTTCGGTCAAATTTGTATCCAGACCCAGTACAATATCCGCCTTGCTGCTGCTGCCTTCGAGACGGACACGCCCCAAAATACCAATAGAGCTGTCCAGACCAACAAATTTCAGGTCGCAATTACAGATAGCTTCGAAATTCTTTTCGATAGCTGGACCCGGACCCCATTCAGAGGTGAAGCTGTCATAGGTGTAGATGGTCAGCACCTTGTCATTTGCAATTGCGGTATGTGCTGACAGGCCGGCTGCAACTGCAAGGCCTAGTAATGAAGGTTTAACGATGTGTTTCAACATGATAGTTCCTGTTTTGTAACATGGACCGAACATGAAAAAACTGGGAAGGGAGAGGGACTCTTTCCTACGCCAGCGTTATCTGGTTCAGGTGCCATGGGTTTAATCTCAGCCCATTCAGTAAATAAATGGGCACCCCAAGAGTACGAGCCTTGTTATAGACATGCTTTGCCTGCTTTGCCAAGCCTTAATGACGTTGCATCTGCCGTTAAAAAGCCGACAGGCTGAAACCAGCCGACATAACCAGGCCAGATAAATCTACTGGGGCCGCTGGGTTAGATTATGTGGCGGTTCACTGCCATAACGGCCTTTATCGCAAATAACGGACAGGGACGAGGCCATCTTTCCTATCTAGCCCATCTTAAGATATGGGGGGTTACCCGGCCTTATCCAGATAAATAACGGAATATCATGATATCCCAATTTGTCGCATAATGTATATTATGTAAAAAACAGATAGTGTTAAAAAAGCTGATATCCTGCAGGAAAACAACAGCTAGCTGCCTGTTAACCCGCACATAACCTTACCGGCTAAGTTCAAACACCATACCATCATATCCTGGCTCCACCCCGTCCGGGCAGCGTGCAAGTAGTGTTTGATAATCTGCTTCCAGGCCCAAATGCGTTAACACAGCCTGTTTCGGCTTTACGCGGTCAATCCAGGAAAATGTCAAATCATAATGCGCGTGGGACTGATGCTCGGTCTCTCGCAAGGTTTCAACAATCCATAACGGCATAGCGGCCAGCTTGTCGAAATTTTCTTCAGGCATAGATTTAACATCGGTTGAATAGCCGCAAAGATTGTTAAAAATAAAGCCTAATGAGAAGGTTGTGCCATGGTCCTGATGCAAAATATCAATAGATATATCGCCAATTTCCAATTTTTGACCTGCGGCAATTTCATGATGTGTTAATGGCGGCACGAAATAGCTGGGGCTATCTTCTTCCCTGCGAAACATATGTGGCATCCGCGCGACAAGATTCTCGCCATGTTCTTTTGTGGCAAAGACGTCGATTTCCTTTTTATCTGGCCAATAATAAACCCGCAAATCATCAAAGCCGGCAACATGATCAGAATGGGTGTGGGTAACTAGCACACCATCCAGTTTGCACAGATCCAGCGGCAATAGCTGGTTGCGGATATCCGGCCCTGCATCGACCAGCACATTTGTGGTTTCTGACTGCACCAGCAATGCACAGCGCTGGCGGCGATTTTTCGGCTCATCAGGATCACATAGCCCCCAGCCTGCACGCCCCAAACAGGGCACCCCGACAGACGTGCCACATCCTAACAGCGTGATTTTCAGCTTATCCGCACTCATGCCCCTGCTTTCAATGGCTTGTGACGTTCCATCTTGTTGAATAATGTCAGCGTGTTTTGCCGTGTTTGCGCGGCCATATCCACTTCACTTAACCCCTTGATTTCCGCCAGACGGTTCAGCACATAACGGGTAAAGCCAGGCTCATTGGTTTTGCCGCGATAAGGTGGCGGGGCAAGATAGGGCGAATCTGTCTCGACCAACAGCCTGTCCAGAGAGACATTTTTGGCAATCTCGCGCAAATCTTCTGACTTGTTAAAGGTCAGGATGCCAGAAAAACTGATATAAAAGCCGATATCCAAAGCCCGTCTGGCCAGCTCGGCACCAGAGCTAAAACAATGCAAAACCCCTGTGAAGGTGCCAGTTTTCATCTCTTGTTCCAGGATATCTGCCATATCCTCATCCGCATCACGGGCATGTACAATAATCGGCAGGCCACAGTCGCGGGCTGCGCGAATTTGTGTACGAAAACTATCCGCCTGTGCCTGACGCGGGGCATAATCATAAAAATAATCCAGTCCCGCTTCGCCAATAGCGACACATTTATCATGGCTGGCTAGCGCAACCAGCGCCTCATAATCACAGGCTTGCGGGTCTTTTTCCGCCTCATGCGGGTGGATGCCCACACTGAACCAGACATTGTCATGGGCTTCTGCAAGCAAGCGCGGTCTATGCGCGGTATCCAGACGCACGCCAATAGTAATCATCTCGCGCACGCCAAGACTGGCAGCACGTCCAATAACATCATCTAGCTGCGCTTCAAATTGCGGATAATCCAGATGCGCATGAGAATCAATTATAGACAGAGGCTCGCTCATGCGCCCTCTCCACTTTCCTCTATATAGCGCGGGAATACGCCTTCAGGCTTGCCCGGCATCTGGCGAGAATCCAGCCGCACAGCACCCCCTATCGCAGAAAACTGCCGCGCCTCCCCCTCTTCTATCACTAGCTGGTCTAACAACCGTCCGGCGGATTCTGGCATGACTGGCTGGATAAGGATGGTTACCTGCCGGAGTGTTTCTACCAATATCGCCAGCACCTCTGCCATACGGGCTGGATCGGTCTTTTTCAGCGCCCATGGGGCAGCCTGGTCAATATATCGATTAGCTTTGGCAATCACTTCCCAGATGAGGCGCAGCGCCTCGTGAAAAGCCTGCTTGTCCATTTCAGCGCGTACCGCCACCAGCAAATTATCGGTTGCTTCTATCAGCTCTTTGTCTTCTGGTTGCAACTTGGCAGGAAAGGCAGGTAACTGCCCGTCCAGATTTTTAAATACAAGCGAGAGCGTGCGCTGCGCCAAATTGCCGATGTCATTGGCAAGGTCACTATTGATGCGCTGGATCATTTGTTCACGCACAAAATCACCGTCCCGGCCAAACGGCACCTCACGCATCAAAAAATAACGGGTTTGGTCCAGGCCATAATCATTAACCAATTGTAGCGGGTCGATAACATTACCAAGAGATTTTGATATTTTTTCGCCCTCATTTGTCCACCAGCCATGGGCAAATACCCGCTTTGGCAGGGGCAGGTCGGCGGCCATCAAAAAGGCTGGCCAATATACCGCATGAAAGCGCAAAATATCCTTGCCGACCATATGCAGGTCTGCTGGCCAGAATTTGGCGAAATCCCCGCCATCTTCATGCCAGTTCAGGGCGGTTAAATAATTCGTCAGCGCATCCAGCCAGACATACATGACATGCGCGTCATCTTCTGGCACTGGCACGCCCCAATTAAAGGTGGTGCGGCTGACAGACAAATCTTTCAAGCCCCCGGAAACAAAGCTGACAACCTCTTTTTTGCGCCCTTCAGGGGCGATGAAATCCGGGTTTTTTTTTATAGAAATCCAATAAGGGTTGTTGCCATTGGGACAGGTCAAAGAAATAGGATGGCTCTTCCACCCACTCTACCGGGGCACCAGTTGGCGCTTTGCCATCTACCAGTTCGGTTTCTGTGAAAAAGGCTTCGTCACGCACAGAATACCAGCCTGCATATTTATCCAGCCGGATATGACCGCGTTCTTTCAGGCGTGACCACAGGCTTTGTGACGAGGCATAATGCCGCTCTTCGGTGGTACGAATAAACTGCGTATTAGAGAAATTCATCACCCCTAACAAATCGCGAAAATTCCGGGACACGCTATCGGTAAAGGCGCGCGGGTCTACCCCTGCCTTATCTGCGGCTTCCTGAACCTTTTGGCCATGCTCATCTGTGCCTGTCAGAAACATAACATCATAGCCATCCAGCCGCTTGAACCGAGCCAGCATATCACAGGCCAGCGTGGTATAGGCATGGCCAATATGCGGCTTGTCATTCACATAATAAATCGGGGTAGTAACATAATAAGGCGTTGTCATGGTCATTCTGGATTTCGAAGTTCGTTAAAATAGCTGGAAAGACGCACAAAAAGCACGAAAACCTGCCATGTTCATACCTTATCTATTCCCGCTTTGGCTATGCAAATCGAAAAAAAACTTTGTCATGACTGGCGCAAAATCAAGATAAAGACGCTCATTCATCTGATAGGCGCGGATGAAATCCTGATACTGGCACGCCAATTGTTCTGCGCTCAGGCGGCTGGCTAATGCGCGGGCCGTCTGGTCAATAAAATCAATAGGCGCCAACGGGTTTTGATCGGCTGACGCCCCCCCTACCCGGTACAGGCTAGCCAGCAATAATAATTCTGGAAACAAATAGCTTGCCGCCCGCCGAACCGGGCGATTGCGCGCCCCGCCCCCTGCCCATTTTTCGGCAAGATGTATCAAATCAGCTGGCTTTGTTTTTGCATCCAGCAACATGGTGCAGCTTGCCTGAAATAAATCCAGTATCGCTGCCTCTGCCAATTGCAGGGCACGGCCTGGCGATCCTTTGCTGAGCGCGGCTAAAATTTCCAGCTGATCTGGATCGGCATCTGGCCATAATCTGTGCAGAACGGCGCTGGTTTCTGTTGCCGAAAGCGGGGCTAAATTAGCGGTAATACAGCGTGATCGTATGGTAGGCAAAATGCCACCCATTTGCGAAGAAATCAGTAATAACAGGCAATTGGATGGCGGCTCTTCCAGGGTTTTTAGCATTGCGTTCATTCCTGCCCGGTTAACCACATCCAGATTATCGACAATCGCGACCCGCCATTTTGAACGCGCAGAATGATGGGCAAAAAAGGCAGATAATTTTCGGATTTGCTCTGTTTTAATCAGGCCTGATTTGTTTTTCTCATCTTCTTCTGGCTGGATAACCAGCAAATCAGGATGCGCGTTTCCAAAGACAAGCCGCGCCTCTTCGCCATCTACCGGCACAGCAGATGGATGTAGCGATGCCGGGGCTTCGCCTTCAAACAGCCCGGCTGAACTGTCATCCGCAACAGATAAAATCCAGGCCGCGATTTGCTGGGCTAATCGGAATTTGCCGATCCCCTCATCACCGCCAAGAATCCAGCCATGATGCAATCTGTTTTGCTGGAGCCCAACATGCATCCTGTCCAGAATATCGGTATGACCGAACAGAGGCAGTGGCGCGTCACTGACATGCGTTTCAGCAGATGCTGGCATAGGCTGTCTCTCTGTTGACCCTGTCTAAAAGATTAAAGATCATCTTCTAATCTGTTGATAAGGTGTTTTTTTACCTGATCGTCTGAATGGCCGGCGCTCTGGCTGGCATCGATCGTGATAATTCGTTCTGGATATTTATCTGCAAGAGCCAGAAACCCTGAACGCACGCGCTGATGAAAATCAATACCCTTTTCTTCAAACCGGCTCTCCGCACCAATAGCCTGACCTTTATGTTCATTTTGGCGCTGCCCGGCACGCTGTAATCCCAATTCGGCAGGGACATCCAGCAAAAAAGTTAAATCAGGTTGTAAATCCCCAAACCCGAATTCATGGATGGTAATCAGCTGATCGATAGATAAATCATGCGCCAGCCCCTGATATACAAGGGTGGAATCTGAGAACCTGTCACACAGTACGATTGCATCGCGTTGCAAGGCTGGGGCAATGACTTTTTGCACATGTTCTGTGCGCGAGGCGATCATCAGCAATGCCTCTGCCTGAACCGATAATTTTTCTGCCGCACCTGTAACCAGCACCTCCCGGATTTGTTCAGCCTCTGGCGTGCCGCCCGGTTCTCTGGTCTTTAAAATTTCGCGCCCGGGATAGCGTGCTGAAAACCATTCATCCAAGAGCTTTATCTGGGTCGATTTACCCGACCCCTCACCGCCTTCAAATGTAATAAAAAGTCCAGACATCGTCATACTAAGGCTATTGTTGCTGGCTGTCTGGCAGGTTAGACGCCCCTAAAATCAGATAGCTCAAAGCTGCCCCTAACCTATCAAACATACCCAGCTGTTCAACATCACGGTCAGCAAGCAGCGCAATCCTGTCCACTGCCTTGCCATCAACGCGCACAGATACCTCACCAATTTTCTGACCACGTGTGATAGGCGCGGATACAGGATTTATCCAGCTGACCCCTATTTCTGTCTTTAACCGTTCAGCACGAGACAATACACGGCTGACATCTTTTTCTGCTGTCAGCCCTATTTTTCTGGAACGCCCCAGCCAAACATCCGCCTCATCAACCCTATCGCCACTGGCAAAGAATTTATAATTTTTATATTCACGCATGATGAATTCCATCAGCCGCGCAGATTCCGAAGAGCGTTCCTTTTTCGAGCTCATCCCGTTCAGCACCATAACCACCCGCATACCGTTTTTGACAGCAGATGCGGTCAACCCATAGCCTGATTCTTCGGTATAGCCTGTTTTCAGCCCATCCACGCCATTTTCAGCTGCGCTTTTGCCATATAGCAGGGGATTGCGATTACCTTGCTTAATATCATTCAGGGTATAGGTCTTTACCTTGAAAATTGGGTAAAGATCTGGATATTGCTCTGGCGGAAAATCACGAATAAGGGCCGTTGCCAGAATGTTCAGATCTTTTGCGGTGGTGACCAAATCCGGGTCTGGCCAGCCCGTAGCATTAGTGAAATTCGTGTTTTCCATGCCTAATTTCTTGGCGGTCAAATTCATTTCCTGTGCAAAATTCTCTTCGGTACCTGCCAATCCTTCTGCCAGAGCGACGGCGGCGTCATTACCAGATTGGACAATCACCCCATAGAGCAATTCTTTCACACTATAGCGCGTACCAGGCTTTAAAAAGGAACGAGAGCCGCCCATTTTCCATGCTTTTTCAGAAACAATGATTTGATCCTCAAGAGCCAGAGACGCATCTTTAATCCGTGAAAAAACCACATAGCTGGTCATAATCTTGGCCATGGATGCGGGCTTCATCGGCAAATCCTTACCCTTTTCCATCAAAACACGGCCAGTTTCAAATTCTGTGACCATTACATAGTCTGCTACTGTGGGAATATTGGTCTCTGCCTGTGCCGGTGAAACCCCCAGCCCTAGCAATAAAAATACGCCAAATGCCGCCCGCCCGATTGCGCCAAAACCAGTTGGGGTAAATAGATTAAAGGTTTTTTTCAGCATGAGATTTTCAGGCATAAATCTTTCCAGCATAAAAACGATGGGCATAATAACTTTGGGCATAAAATTTTTGGGCATCATATGTTTCTCTTTATATTTAACCTGCACTATTTTGCTTCACGGCGTCTACCCTGTGAGGCTTGTGAAACTGGTGCGTTAGATAGGAAATCCGGCGATAGCTGATTCTTGTCTTACAAAAACAAAACGACAGCAAAAAGGCAGCTTTGTATTTCTTATAGATTTTCCCTAAAATTCCTAGCTGTTTTAAACCCTAATCAACGACAATATCTGCCCCTTCAAAGCCTCTGGAATAAATCTGTTTCAGCAGACTATCTGCTTGCTCTACGGTCTGGATGGGGCCAAGACGTGCACGATAAAGAACCCGTCCGTCCTTGATAGATTCAAACACGGTTCCATTTTTAAGATCTAGAAACTGCGTTAACAAGTTCTTTGCATTATCTTCTGAATGAAACGCCCCTATCTGAATCCAGATATCGGTTGTCAGAGGCTGGGTATCAATCACATTCACGCTTCTGGAATGGGAAAGCAAATCCAGCGCAGATTCGCCAGATTTCTTCTTTTGGGGTTTAGCCCGTGTTGTTCGCGCAGACAGCGTAACAGATGGTTTGCCAGCAGCGGCTGTTTCCGGCAATGGGCCTGTATCATCAGACAGCAACGGAAATTCGCCATTGCGTGCCAGCTCTTCCAGACGCAAGCTTTGCTCCACCAACAGCTTGACCCGCACCCGGGCAATCCCCTCATCTTTAAAGCCCAGCAACCGCGCGCCTTCACGCGACATATCGATAATCCGCCCACTGACATAGGGGCCGCGATCATTCACCCGCACAACCAGCGATTTTCCATTATCCAGATTGGTAACTCGGACAACTGATGGCATCGGCAAGGTTTTATGGGCCGCTGACACCAAAGCGGGATCAAAAATCTCGCCATTTGCGGTAAGACGCCCACCAAATTCATCACCATACCAGGATGCAATACCTGTCTTGTCATAGGTCAGATCCCGGTCAGGATAGTACCAGATACCAGCAATTTGATAGGGATTGCCAACCTTGTAATGTGGCTGGGCGACAACTTCCGGTGTTTCTGTTTCCGCTTTTTCTTTGATTTTTTGCTTTTTAGCCAGATCAATGGCCAGTTCCGCTGTGGAACAGGCACTGACCAGCAGCAAGATAGCTGCGGCGGTACTGGCCCTTAGTGTGGAGATAAGCCTGTTTTCTATCCCAAATTTCTTTCTCACCACCCTAACAATCCTTTTACCCGACCATATCGCTGATACGGAAAACCTATCTATTTTCTGTTCAGTCTCCAACCTTTATTCAGGCTAGTTCCAGCTGCGCTTTTTTTATTCTGATTGCTCTATCATATCGGCCAGAGAACCAACCGCAATAGCAAAATAGTTAGAGCGATTCCACTTCAGAATATTGTCATAATTTGCATAAGCCAGATAGGCCTGGCCCCCGCTTCGTGAGGGCACGACAAGACGCGAGGTAAGATTGCGTTTTGGCAAGGGTTCGCCATCTGAATTTTTAATCCCGAGCGCCCGCCATTCTTCCATGTTTTTGCGGGTTTTTGCCTCAGACAGCTTTTTACCATCCACACTATCTGGAACGCTGACCTTGCGCCCCCATGTCATATCATCACGCCAGCCAACAGAGCCAAGATAATTTGCGATAGAGGCAAAGACATCCTGCTGGGTACCCCAGATATCGCGGCGTCCATCGCCATTATAATCATAGGCATAGCTAAGGAAGCTGGACGGCATGAACTGGCTTTGCCCCATTGCCCCTGCCCATGAGCCTTTCATATTTTCAACAGAAATATGGCCTTCATTCAGAATTTGAAGGGCACTTAACAGTTCTTTTCTGAAATAGGCTGACCGGCGCCCATCATAGGCAAGTGTTGCCAGTGCCGAAACAACCTCAAAGCCGCCCGTATGAGAGCCAAAATTTGTCTCAATGCCCCATAGCGCCACAATATAGCGTTTC
>JBMZFK010000036.1:8257-16853 GCA_049615365.1 Puniceispirillaceae bacterium (SeqCode) | reverse complement strand
GCGATGATGGGTTGGCTACATCCTTCTATCTTGACCCGGCCGCTGGTTCAGTCGGCTCTGTTTCACGTGCTGATCGTGTTATTGGGCATGGTAGGGTGGCCATTTTTGCAGGATAAGGATATCAATGCCCAGCCATTGATTATCGTGGATGTAGTGGCAACCCTGCCAAAAACCAATCTGGCAGCCAGCAATAGTGCGAAATCCAGCCCCGAGCCAGAACAGGAGGCGAGCCGGAAAAAGCCGCCACCACCACCGCCACCTCCGCCGCCGCCACCTGAGCCGCAGGTAAGCGCCAAAGCACCGCCACCTAAACCTGCACCACCAAAGCCGGTTATCGAAAAAGCAGAAATCCTGCCAGATAAGCCTGTGCCTGTGCCGCAGGCCAAGCCAGAGCGCTCTGCACAAAAGCCAAAGCTGGTAAAAGTCGCAACACCGGTATCGCGGCCAACCCCGCCAAAAAAACCGAAACCGGCACCAAGTCCGGTAAAGCGGCCAAATAAGCTGGCGCAAAAAAGCCAGCAAAAAGAAAAAGCAGAAGCGATGAACGGGGTGTTACAGAATTTAGCCCAGGCCTCGCTGGCGAAAAAAGCAGATAAAACAAAAAAAGCCCAGCAAAAACAGGATAAGCTGGCGATGGCCAATCAGCTATCTGCGGCCGTAGGAGAGGCGATACGCGCGCCTGAAAGCACCTCGGTACTGCCACTTGGCATGTCTGAAATTGACCGTTTGCTTAACCATATTTCAAGCTGTTTTGTGTTGCCACCCGGGGCGACTGAAGAATTGGCAGAACAAGTCGTTGATGTTGATCTGGAAATGCGCCGCGATGGCAGTGTGGAGAAAATCACCTTTGTGGATAATGGTCGCCTGACAAGTGACAGGAATTATCGTATTGTGGCACTGGCCGCACGGCGGGCGGTTCTGGACTGTCAGCCATTGCCATTGCCAGCGGATAAATACGAGTCTTGGAAAATGTTGCCGATAGGGTTTAATTCTACATTTATGCAACGTGGAACGATGTGATGGGGATGAAGGAATAAAGCATGACAGGGTTCAAAAATCAGTCTCTAAAACGCCTGATAACAGGGCTGTTTATCTGTTTGCTGGGTGCAGGGCTGGCAGGACACGCCAGCGCCCAAAGCCAGCGCCTTTATGTAACCGAAGGCCAGATAGAGCCAATCCCTGTTGCTATCGCTGATTTTACCGGCCTTGATGGCACCCCATCTGATGTCGGCCAGCAAATTGCCCAGATTATTTCTCAAGATCTGGTCAGTTCGGGTTTATTTTTATCTATTGATAGCGCGGCCTTTATTGCACCGCCTGCCTCGCCGGATGTGCGGCCAAATTTTTCAAACTGGACACCGATTGGGGCAAAAGGGCTGCTTATCGGCTCCGCTTTTCTGGATAATGATGGGGCGTTGCAAGTTGAATTTGCCCTGTGGGATGTTGTCTCGCAGCGTTCTATTACCGAAGGGGGAGGATCTGCTGATCCGGCAGGGTTGCGCCGCATTGCTCATCAAATAGCAGATTTCGTCTATGAGGAATTTACCGGCGATACCGGCTATTTTGATACTCAAATTGTGTATGTTTCAGAATCTGGCCCGCAAAACCGGCGTATCAAGCGGCTCGCTTTTATGGATCAGGATGGTCATAACCATAAATTCCTGACCACAGGAAATGATTTGGTGCTCACACCGCGTTTCTCGCCAACCGCGAATGAAATTGCCTATCTGAATTATTTTAATGATGAGCCAAATGTATATCTGCTGGACGTTGTAACCGGGCGTACAGAACGTCTGGGCAGTTTTCCGGGCATGACATTTGCCCCGCGTTTTGGCCCGGATGGTACAAAATTGATTATGAGCCTGGCTGAGGATGGGCGAACAGATATTTATGAGATGGAGCTGGCTACCCAGACGATTACCCAGCTTACCCGCTCTCCTTCTATTGATACCTCGCCTTCCTATTCACCTGATGGTCAGTCTATTGTGTTTAATTCCGACAGGGGCGGCTCGCAACAGCTCTATACCATGCGTGCTGATGGCAGCGGCGTACGGCGCATCAGCTTTGGCAAAGGGCGGTATGCGACCCCGGTATGGTCGCCGCGCGGGGATATAATTGCCTTTACCAAAATGTATCGGGGCGAGTTTTTCATTGGGGTAATGAATGTGGATGGCAGTGGCGAGCGTTTGTTGGCGCGCGGCTTTTTGGTAGAAGCGCCAACCTGGGCACCAAATGGCCGTGTTTTAATGTATTTCAAACAGCAGCCTGTGTCCGAAACAGGCGAGGGGGGCGAGACGCATTTGTACCGCATTGATATTACAGGATTTAATGAGAGGCGTGTGGTAACGCCAGCAGATGCCAGTGATCCTGCCTGGTCGCCGCTTCTGCAATAGAGTGATCGCGCGGCATCTTGGACCCTGCAGAACATGATTAGAGGTTGATTTTTCTGGTCATTTGTGGTTTGAGTAACTTTGGGAGATACGCTGTTCGCAGGCTGGTCTTGATTTCTGATGCAAAGTTTCATCATAGATCTTTGCTTAGATGCACAAGATATAGTTCGGTATAGCAGTTGTTTCATCGCTCAAATCAGGTCAGGCAGAGTCTGGCAGATATAGTGGCGATGGACGCACGAGTTTAGATATTTATATGGCCAGTTGGAGGTCCAAAAAAATGATCAAAAGAATTTTTACCCTTGTTGCCGCTGCCGCACTTCTTGCTGCTTGTGAAACAGCTTCGACTACAGACAGCAGCGCAACTGGTAGCACAACAGCTTCATCCTCTACAGGCACAAGCACAGCTGCGACCAGCACAACGACCACAACCGTTGACGAAACACCTGAAGATCCAGCTGAAGTGATGAAGCGGGAATTCACCAAGGTGGGTACAACTGTATTGTTTGATTTTGACAGCTCACAGCTTAGCGATTACGCCCGCCGCGTACTCGACAGACAGGCAGGGTTCCTGAAGGCACAGCCTGAGGCACGCATTATTCTGGGTGGTCATGCTGATGAGCGCGGTACACGCGAATATAACCTTGCACTGGGTGAGCGCCGCGCTGCAGCCGCACGTGACTATCTGGTAGCAAAAGGGGTGAACGCAGCACGCATCCGGATCATTTCTTACGGTAAAGAGCGTCCGGTAGCTGTAGGGTCTAACGAAGCGGCATGGCGTTTAAATCGTCGTGCTGAATCAGTCCTTAACTAAAAAGATAATGCGGCTAGCCTGCTAGCTCAGCATGAACTTTTCACAGTTTAAAAAGGCTTTGTTTTGGCAACAGAACAAAGCCTTTTTTGCAAGTTTTCCAAGTTGCCCAAATTATGCCGTAATGATTTGTCATCTAGACGGCCTGTTTTGTCTCATTAATGGATGTTCAGGAATAATACTATGAGACCCTTTTTCTCTGTTTCGAAATTCTCAGCTCTATTGCTTGCGGTGGGTATCGCAGCAGGTCTGTATCCGCAGACGCTATTAGCACAATCCAGTAGCGACCAGAATGGGTTGTCGGCACTGGTGTCGCGCCAGCAACAACGCATGGATTTACTGGAAGAAGGGATAAAAGATGTACGCGGTACCATTGAAACAGAATTACAGAATATTCGCACAGAGCTGGAAACACTTGCAGCCTCCTCTGTGGCCAGCCAATCAGGTGCCTCTAGCGATTTTAAATCGGTTCAGGGCGAGCTGGCCAAATTGGCAGATAATATCGCCATTGTTAGTCAGCGCATCAACAATACGCTTGACCTCTATTCCGATATTGAATTTCGTATCCTGCGGCTGGAAAAGCGGATGACAACCTTATTGTCCCTGTCTGGTGATGATATTGTTGAAAAATTGGCGCAAGGAGAGGTATCTGCTGGCGGGACTGGGCCGTCTGTTTCCATGAGCCGTGATGCCCAAACAGGCGAAACAGTTTGGACAATTGATAAAGAACAGTTGGATAACCAGCTAGTAGAAGATAATGCCAGCCTGGCCGCCGCAGATAATAGCAGTGAAGATGCCACAACAAGCACTGGTACAAACACTGCTACAACCGATACGCCACCTCAAACAGCAACTGGCGGCGAGAGCGTGCCAACCCCTGGACAGGATGGACAGACTCAACAGACAGAAACCGCTGAAGCTGAGGTCGAAGCTGAGCCGATGCTGTCAATTTTACCTGATGCCAGCACAGAAGATCAGTTCAGATTTGCGCTTACGCGTGCATTGCAAAATGATCTGGAAACCGCAGAACAGGCCTTTATTGAATTTTCCGATTTATATCCAGACCATGCGCGTTCCTCTGATGCGTTATTCTGGCTGGGCAGGGTGCAATTTATTCAGGGCCAGTTTGAAAAATCAGCAACGACTTTTTCGAAATTTAATGCCCTGTATTCCACCGACCCACGGTTGCCGGATACAACACTATGGATTGCTGAATCTGTGTCTAAATTCGCAGCCCCTGCACAGGCCTGTGACATTTATGATAATCTCGGCAAATTCCTTGATCAGCCGCCAGAAAATTTTGTGGCACGGCTAAAGGAGCTTTCTGACGGTGCTAATTGCAGCAGCTGAGGCGGCGTTTGTTGATTTCCTGTCGCAAATCGAAGCGACCTCTCTCTGGCATCGCCGAACCCATACCCTGCTGACAGCTTTATCTGGCGGGCCAGATTCACTGGCGCTTGCGCTGATAGCAGAGCGCGTCGCAACCGCCCAGAATATTTCTCACAAGGCGCTGATTATTGACCATGGGCTGCGGGATAATTCTAGCGAAGAAGCAAGCAATATTCAGGCGCAAATGCGTATCAGAGGCATGAGCGCAGAAGTGCTGACGATTACTGCGCCCAGACCGGAGGCCGGACATCAGCAATGGGCGCGTACACATCGCTTGCATCTTTTGGCCAGGGCAGCGCACCAGAAAAACGCCTGTGTTTTATTTGCCCATCATAGCGGCGATCAGGCAGAGACAATCGCCATGCGTCTGGCAAGGGGGTCTGGCTTGCGCGGTCTGGCCGGGATTGCCCCGCTTCGCCAGTATCAGGGGGCGCTGTTTGCGCGTCCGTTTTTATCTTTCGGCAAACAACAGCTTATTCAGCTATGTCACCAGCTAGAGGGGGAATATGTCACCGACCCTTCTAACCAGAACAGGGTGTTTGAGCGGGTGCGCTGGCGCCAGACATTGGCAAAGGCGCCGCAACTGGCCAGGCAGCTGCAGCGCTTATCTACCGCCTCGCAGCAGCTTGGCCACCAGCAGGATGCAGCCGTGCAAAACTGGATAGACAAGCAGGTGAGTTTTGTTGCGCGTCTGTCGGCCAGCTGTCCCTATTCTGTGTTTGCAGAATTGTCGCCAGAACACCGCACCGCCATCCTTGCCGGGCTATTGAAAATTTGTGGTCATTATGAATTTGCCCCGACCCCGGCGGCAGTTGATGCGATGGTTGCCCGTCTGGAAGCTGGCCAGGCAAGCACATTAGCAGGCTGCAGGATAGCTATCCGGCAGGGCGGGTTGCGCGTTGAAGCAGAATATGGGCGGCATCCGGCGGATATGGTGTCTCTGCAAGGGGGTGATGTACAGTTTTTTGACGGGCGCTGGATGGTCTGGGCCAGGGGTGGCGGGCAGGTGCGCCGCCTCGGCGATATGGGTCTATCTGCTGAAGCGCGACGCCAGCTTATCCTGCCAAAAGCATTATCCGGGTTGCCTTACAGGCTGCAAGTGATGATTCCTGTCCTTCAGACCCTTGACGATAGCTATATTCCTCCCCATCTTAAGAACGATAGCTGGTCTGCAGACTCTGGACAGGGCGGGTTTTGCCCTGAAAGCCGGAAATCAGACACGCACCCCTTTGTTATATGGCAAGCTCCGATAGACGGGGCGGTCAGGCTGTCAGTATCGCAGCGAAACCCTGAATAAAAGGTAGCACAACCGTGAATAATCTTGGACGCAATATTGCAATTTGGCTTGTTATCGGCGTTGCGCTGATGGCGCTTTTCAATCTGTTTCAAACGCCGACTACGACGCAAAGCGCAAATAAAATTGCGTATTCCGACTTTATTGCTTCTGCGCGAAATGGCGGTATTACCGAGGTGCTGATTGAAGGAAAGAATCTGAAAGGGCGCACGCGCGAGAATACGACGGTTGTCAGCTATATGCCTGATGGGGCAGATGTGGTCTCGATGCTGGCAGATACAGATGTGCGGATTGACGCGCGTCCGGATGAAAGCAATATGCCGGGCTTTTTATCGGTGCTTATTTCCTGGTTCCCGATGCTGTTATTTATTGGCGTGTGGATTTTCTTTATGCGCCAGATGCAGGGCGGCGGTCGTGGCGGGGCCATGGGCTTTGGGAAAAGCCGGGCGAAAATGCTGACCGAACATCACGGCCGGGTAACTTTTGAAGATGTTGCCGGTATTGATGAAGCGAAAACAGAATTGGAAGAAGTTGTCGAATTTTTGAAAGATCCGGGCAAGTTTCAGCGTCTGGGTGGTAAAATTCCAAAAGGCGTATTGCTTGTTGGCCCTCCGGGTACAGGTAAAACATTGCTGGCACGGGCTATCGCAGGCGAGGCGAATGTGCCGTTCTTTACCATCTCTGGTTCAGATTTTGTGGAAATGTTTGTTGGTGTAGGTGCCAGCCGTGTCCGCGATATGTTTGAACAGGGCAAGAAAAACGCCCCATGTATTATCTTTATCGACGAAATTGATGCGGTTGGACGCCATCGCGGTGCCGGACTTGGCGGCGGTAATGATGAGCGGGAACAAACCCTTAACCAGATGCTAGTTGAAATGGACGGGTTTGAAGCGAATGAGGGGGTAATCCTGATAGCAGCTACCAACCGTCCGGACGTGCTGGATCCCGCCCTGTTGCGGCCAGGCCGTTTTGACCGTCAGGTGGTTGTGCCAAACCCGGATGTGGTTGGACGGGAAAAAATCCTGCGCGTTCATATGCGCAAAAGCCCGCTTGCTAATGATGTTGAGCCGCGTGTTATTGCGCGCGGTACGCCCGGTTTCTCTGGTGCGGATTTGGCCAACCTGGTGAATGAGGCCGCATTGCTGGCAGCCCGTAAAGGGCGGCGCACCGTATCTATGGCAGAATTTGAAGAAGCCAAAGACAAGGTGATGATGGGATCTGAGCGTCGCTCTATGGTGATGACTGATGATGAAAAGAAGCTAACCGCCTATCACGAAGCTGGTCATGCGGTTGTAGCCCTTCATAACCCGGCTTCGGACCCTATCCATAAGGCAACCATTATTCCGCGTGGGCGGGCCTTGGGCATGGTGATGCGCCTGCCAGAAGGCGACCGTATCTCTATGGCGGTTGATAAGCTGAAAGCCGACCTTCAGGTTGCCTGTGGGGGCAGAATCGCCGAGGAACAGATTTTTGGCGAGGAAAAAGTCACCACTGGCGCGTCTTCTGACATCCGGATGGTAACAGATGTTGCCCGCCGTATGGTCACTGAATGGGGCATGTCTGACAAGCTGGGCTTTTTGGCCTATAGCGGGGATGAGCAGGAAGTATTTTTGGGGCGTTCGGTTACCCAGCAAAAAAATGTATCTGAAAAGACCGCTGATATCATCGATACAGAGGTGCGCCGAATTGTCGATAGCGCTTATGAGGGTGCGGCAAAAATCCTTAAAAAACATGCGGTCGAGTTGGAAAGACTGGCCCAGGGCTTGTTAGAATATGAAACGCTGAACGGTGACGAAATTCGCATTATCGTGGAAGGCGGCTCTCTGTCGCGCACCGAAGATAATGATGATGAGCCGACCACCCCGCGTGCCAAGAAATCGCGCTCTGGTTTGCCAACAGGTGGCCGGGCCCATACCCGCCCTGACCCGGACAGCCCAGGCTCCGAGCCTGTCTGATCAGCTTTAACCTTGCGCGTATTCTTCAGGGAGATAACAGCGTATGGCTACATATTCGCCAGCCGATAAGCTTGCCTATGTAGCCACACCTGCCCAGCTGGCATATCTGCCAGATGCGGGGCCAACATGGTTGCGTCCGGTTGCCTGCCAGCCGCTAGCCACTTTTCCTGCTAGCCTGCTAGCTGACCAGTTGTTGCCCCTTGCGGGTGGTTGGACAGGCTTTACCCATCTGGATGTCGTTACCGGTGACCGCCGGGCCGGCTTTACAGCATGGCGCACCGATATTGCCAGCTATAAATCTGCCAGCGCAGATAAGGACAGGGCGCGAGCGGCGCTAGCTGCTCTCAGCCAGCCGCGTGTTGCTTTTGCCGGGCTGGATATGGCCTGCCCGCATATTATGGGCGTGGTGAATGTCACCCCGGACAGTTTTTCAGATGGGGGCCAGTTTGATAATATAGCCAGTGCGGTCTCTCATGCGCGTCAGATGGGCGCAGATGGGGCCAGCTTGCTGGATATTGGCGGCGAGAGTACGCGGCCAGGCGCCGCCCCTGTCAGCACTGATGAAGAATGTGCTCGTATCCTGCCGGTTATTACAGCTTTGTCTGCTGAGGGATATCTGGTTTCGGCTGATACCCGCCATGCACAGGTGATGGAACGCTCCCTTGCCGCTGGCGCACAGATTATCAATGATGTTTCCGGTTTTACCAGTGACGGCGCACCCCAGGCGATGGCCAGCGCCTATCAAACAGACCCTGAC
>JBMZFK010000036.1:0-8158 GCA_049615365.1 Puniceispirillaceae bacterium (SeqCode) | reverse complement strand
GTTTATGATTTTGCCCCGATAGATATCTATGAGGTGTTAAAGGCGCATATTGATAGGCTGATTACCGCTGGCTTGCCGCGCACACATATTGCTATTGATCCCGGCTTTGGTTTTGGCAAAACCCCGCATCATAATCAGCAATTAATTGAATGGACGGCGCTGTTTCATGGGTTGGGGGTGCCGATATTAATAGGGGTGTCACGCAAATCCTCTATTCCGGTTTTAGCCGCACAAGGGCTGGGCGCCGCGCCAGCTTCAGGATATGGCAGCGATGCGGCCACACAAAGGCTGGGTGGCGGGATTGCGCTATCTGTTATGGCAGCCCAGCAAGGCGCCCAGCTTTTCCGCACCCATGATGTGCCGCAAACCCATCAAGCCTTGTCCGTGCTTGCCGGGCCTGGCAGATAAGCGCTGATCCCCCCCTTGTCAGGGTTTGATAAAAATATCCCATAAAACGGTGCAAGCGCGGCTTTATAATCGGTTTGTGATTACCTAGACAAGCTGGCGTCTTCTGGCCTATAGTTTGGCGGGGTTAGCGCCTGTTGCGCGGCATAAAAAATCCCAATAATAGAGCAATATTCTGTTGCAGAGACGAGGCAGTATGGCAGGCATTTTTGGCACAGATGGTGTGCGTGCGCATATCAATACAGGGCCCATGCGTGCCGAGGCTGTGGTGAGGCTGGCATTGGCGTCTGGTCGCTGGTTTGTGGATAATGGCCAGCAAGAAGGGCGCAGCAGCAATCCGGTGGTCGTTATCGGAAAGGATACCAGATTATCTGGCTATATGCTGGAATCTGCGCTGGTGGCTGGCTTTACCTCTATTGGCATTAGCTGTCGTTTGCTGGGGCCTGTCCCTACTTCGGCGGTCTCTTATCTTACCCATTCAATGCGGGCGGATTTTGGCGTGATGATTTCCGCATCTCATAACCCGCATCATGATAACGGGATTAAATTATTTGGCCCCGATGGCGGCAAGCTGGCCGATCAGATAGAGTTGGAAATCTCGGAACTTATGCAAGGCTCTATCGCGCTGGCCGAGGCAGCAAAGCTGGGCCGGGCGCGCCGTATCGTCAATTCCGCCCAGCGCTATATGGAAGCGGCCAAAGCCACCTTTGATACAAGCCTGTCGCTGGCCGGATTGCATCTGGTGGTGGATTGCGCGCATGGCGCTGCCTATCGCACCGCACCGGAAACACTGGTCGAGCTGGGCGCCGATATCCTGCCGATGGGAGTGGCCCCGGATGGGCTGAACATCAATCTGGATTGTGGGGCTACCGCACCAGAAGCGATGGCCAGAACCGTTCGTGATGCCGGGGCGGATATGGGTATTTGTCTGGATGGCGATGCGGACAGGTTGATCGTGGCAGATGAAAATGGCCGAATATGTGATGGCGATCAGATACTGGCCGCGCTGGCTCTGGATATGCACAAAAGAGGCGTCTTGAACGGCCCGGTTGTCGGTACAGTGATGAGCAATCTGGGTCTGGAGCGATGCCTTGCCACTGCCGGGATTGATTTTCAACGTGCGGCGGTGGGCGACCGCTATATTGCCGAGCGGATGCGCGAGACTGGTAGCCAGCTTGGCGGTGAGCCGTCAGGGCATATCTTGCTGCCCGCATTGACCCGAACCGGTGATGGTCTGATAGCAGCGCTTCAAATCTTGTCTATTCTGGCGCGTAGCGGCAAAAAAGCCTCGGATATTTTATCCAGCTTTACGCCTGTTCCGCAAAAATTGGTGAATTTACGCGATATGGACAAGGCGGTTCTGGAGCATCCGGACATACAGGCAGAAATGCAGGCTGTCCGCAGTGATCTGGGCGATGAGGGGCGGATTTTACTGCGCCCATCTGGCACAGAGCCGCTGATCCGTGTAATGGTCGAAGCCCTGGATGAAGCCCGTCTGGATGCCGCCATGCAACGCCTTGTTGCCGCGCTACAAGCCGCCGCCCAATAGGCCTGTTTCGCGTTCTGCATCTCCAGCTCTGTTTAAAAAATATTGTTCTTGCCTTGACAAGTGGCGCTAGCTGACTATTTTTTGCGGTGGGTCGTCTTCCCCCAACGGAAGGCAAAATCACTGACGAGGTTCACTATGACGCCGACGCGTAAGCCGGTTTGTCCGCATTTTTCATCCGGGCCAACCAAAAAGCATCCACAGTGGACTCCTGCCCAATTAGAGGGTGCCGAGACAGGCCGCTCTCACCGTGCAAAAGAACCCAAAGCAAAAATCACAGCAGCGATTGACCGGATGTCCGAAATGCTCGGCTTGCCGGCCGATTATCGTTTAGGCATCGTGCCAGCCTCGGATACCGGGGCGGTAGAGATGGCGATGTGGTCAGCCCTTGGCGCCAGAGGCGTTGATGTGCTGGCATGGGAAGCTTTTGGCAAAACATGGGTCGGAGACGCTACCAAGCAACTCAAACTGGCTGATTGCCGTATTCTGGACGCCGATTGGGGGGCGCTTCCTGATCTTGGCGCTACCCGGCCGGACAGAGATATTCTGTTCACCTTTAATGGCACCACTTCCGGGGTGCGCGTACCCAATACTGACTGGATAGCAGATGACCGAACCGGTCTGACGATCGCGGATGCTACTTCAGCCTGTTTTGCGATGGAAATAGATTGGAACAAGTTGGATATCACCACCTTTAGCTGGCAGAAATCGCTGGGCGGTGAGGCGGCACATGGGGTGATAGTGTTATCGCCGCGTGCGGTTGAACGGCTAGAGAGCTACACGCCTGCCTGGCCACTGCCGAAAATTTTCCAGCTGACCAAAGGCGGTAAGCTGATCGAGGGCATTTTCCGCGGTGATACTATTAACACCCCTTCACTGCTATGTGTTGAAGATTTGCTCTCTGCATTGGATTGGGCAGATGATATTGGCGGCCTGGCAGCGCTGATTGCGCGCTCCAAGGCTAATCTGCAAGCGGTGAAAACCTTTGTGGATAGCGCGGATTGGTGTGATTTTCTATGTGCTGATCCTGCCAATCTTTCTTCCACATCTATCTGTCTGAAGATTGTCGATAAAGCTGTCACCGCGTTGCCGGCAGAGGCGCAATCTGCCTTTGCCAAAGCGATGACAACAAAGCTGGCAGGTGCCGGTATCGCCTATGATATTGGCGGATATCGTACCGCACCGCCAGGATTGCGTGTATGGGGCGGGCCAACGGTTGATCCAGAAGATATGGCCGCATTAATGCCCTGGCTGGACTGGGCCTTTAACGAAGTGCGCGCTGAGCTGAAGATATAAGGATTCTCTGAAATGACAAAAGTATTGATAAGTGACAAGCTGGCCCCCGAGGCTGTAGACATCTTCAAAGAGGCAGGGATTGAAGTTGATTTCAAGCCTGGCCTTTCTGCAGATGAACTGGCTGAAATTATTGACGATTATGACGGGCTGGCTATTCGCTCTGCGACCAAGGTTACGCCGGAATTACTGGCAAGGGCAGACAAGTTGAAAGTTGTAGGCCGCGCCGGTATCGGGGTAGATAATGTTGATTTGGCCGCCGCCACGAATGCCGGTGTGGTGGTTATGAACACGCCTTTCGGCAATGCGGTAACCACAGCCGAGCATGCCATTTCCATGTTGCTGGCGCTGGCCCGTCAAATCCCGCAGGCACATGCCTCTACCGTTGCTAACAAGTGGGAAAAATCCAAATTTATGGGAACAGAGATTACCGGCAAGCGGCTGGGAATTATCGGTTGCGGTAATATCGGGGCCATCGTGGCCGAGCGTGCACAGGGCCTGAAGATGAAGGTTATGGGCTATGATCCCTTCCTTACCGAAGAAAGGGCAAAAACACTTGGCATTGAAAAGGTCGAGCTGGAAGTGCTGTTTGCGCGGGCCGATTTTATCAGCCTGCATACCCCGTTAACAGATTCAACCCGCAATATCATTTCAGCAGATGCGCTGAACAAGATGAAAAAAGGTGTGCGGATTGTGAATTGCGCGCGCGGCGGTCTGGTAGATGAGCTGGCCTTGCTGGCGGCGCTAAATTCTGGTCATGTGGCCGGGGCGGCACTGGATGTGTTTGAAACAGAACCCGCCAGGGATAACCCGCTATTTGAAGCTGATAATTTTATTGCTACCCCGCATTTGGGCGCCAGCACGCTGGAAGCTCAGGAAAAAGTGGCCTTGCAAGTTGCAGAACAAATGGCAGATTATCTGACAACAGGGGCCGTTACCAACGCAATTAATATGGCATCGGTATCTGCAGAAGAAGCGCCAATTCTAAAGCCTTATATGACCCTTGGCGCGTTGTTGGGCCGCTTTCTGGGGCAAACAGATTTGCCAGAATTAAACACCATCAAGCTGGAATTTGATGGCCGGGCAGCGGGCTTGAACGAACAGCCGGTTCTGGCCTCTACACTGGCCGGGTTGCTGGGTGTGGATATGGATTCTGTCAATATGGTGAATGCCGCTGCGGTGGCCTCATCCAAGGGGATTGCGGTTGCCACTGTGCGCCATGACCGCCGCTGTGATTATGAGACGCTGCTGCGCCTGACGGTCAGCTATGGCAATAATGAGCGCTCTATTTCCGGGACGCTGGTTGGCGGGGATATGCCGCGTCTGGTCGAGGTGCAAGGTATTTCTATCGAATCTGACTTCCCGCAAAATATGCTGTATTTGCGGAATTACGACAAGCCGGGCTTTATTGGCACGCTGGGCACATTGATGGGCGAGCTGGGGCTGAATATCGCCACCTTCCATCTGGGGCGCAAACAAGAAGGCGGCGAGGCAGTAGCCCTGATAGAAATTGACGGCACTGTTGATAAAGACACGCTGGGTGCGATTCGCGAATTGCCACAGATTGTCCGGGCAGATTATATGCGCTTTGCCTCGTAGCAGACAGCGTGGGCAGGTAAAAAAATATCTTAAAATGGGGGGCAAGGCGTCTGTTTGCCCCCCTAATGCTTGCCCCTACCGGGTAAAAAGGATACAAGCTATGAGGTTGCGGCGTGCAGAAGTTAGCGAAAAGCCTGGCTATTTATTGCTGTCCTGCTGCCTTGGATTTTGCGCATGAAACCGCCTTTAAGGGGCAAAAGAAACCATGACCTCATCGGATGATTTCGATACAGAAAATGCGTCTGCATCAGTGACCGCGATACGGGACGCTGCCTCTGTTGCACCGACAGACAAGACAGAAGCCGATAGAGGGTTATTGCCAGCCGGCCTGTCTGATCTGCTGGCCCCGCAAGCTCAGGCAGATGCCGATGCGGTAGAGGCGGTATTATCATGTTTTTCACAATTTGGCTATCAACGCATCAAGCCGCCATTACTGGAATTTGAAAATAGTTTGCTCGCCGATGGGCCAGGCGCGGCTCTGGCTGATCAAACCTTTCGCCTGCTCGATCCTATCTCTCGCCGGATGATGGGGCTGCGCTCGGATATGACGGCACAGATTGCGCGTATCTCTGGCACCCGTCTTGCGGCACGCCCCCGGCCCCTGCGTCTGGCCTATGGCGGCGATGTGATGCGGGTGGTACCGGATGTGCTGAATCCGGAACGCCAGCTGGTTCAGGCTGGCGCGGAAATTATTGGCCGGGACGATCCCGCCGGCGTGGTGGAAATTATTCTGGCAGGGGTGCTGGGTCTGCAAAAGGCGGGCATCAAGGATGTTACTCTGGATTTGGGCCTTCCGCATCTGGCCGAAGTGCTGATCGGCAAAGAGCTGGCGGTCATGGAAGCTGGCCTGAAACAACAGCTGTTTGAGGTGATCACCAACCGTGATATCTCTGCCCTGACGGCCCTGCCGATTGATGCGGCACCAAAGCTGGCAGAAGTGATGACCGCCTCTGGTGCCTCTACTACCGGGTTGCGGGCATTATGTGCGGATCTGGATAAAGGTGCGGCCTCAAAGCTAGAGAGCCTGTTGACGGTTGCCGATATTTTGGGCGATTTGTTGCCAGATGTAGCTGTAACACTGGATCCGCTGGATATGCAGGGGTTTGGCTATCACACCTCTATCAGCTTTTCGCTATTTGCAAAGGGCTTGCGCGGGGCGATTGCCAAGGGCGGCGCCTATCGCACAGGCTATGATGAGGCAGCGGTCGGCATTTCGGTTTATATGGAACGGGTATTGCGCGGGCTGGAACTGCCAGAATCCCCGCCTTTGATCTATCTTCCGGCATCTTTGGGCTTTGCACTTGGCCTGGCTTATATTCAGCGCGGTCGGCATATTGTTTATGGCTCAGAGGGTGCAGATAGTGACACAGAAGCACGGGCGCTGGGATGCCAGTTTATCGTGCGTGAGCCAGACAGCCAGCCAGAGTCGCTATAGGCGCGCTAAAAAATAGTCATATTAGGGTGCCATCCCATAAAACTGGGCGGCGCGGGAAAAAAAGTAAAAGAGGGTAGTTATGTCAAATGTTGCGGTGATCGGCTCACAATGGGGTGATGAAGGCAAAGGCAAAATCGTGGATTGGCTGTCTGAACGCGCCGATATGGTGGTGCGCTTTCAGGGCGGACATAATGCCGGACATACGCTGGTTATTGACGGGGTGGAATACAAGCTGTCTTTGCTGCCATCGGGTATTGTGCGTCAGGGCAAAAAATCGGTTATCGGCAATGGCGTGGTGGTTGATCCTTCTGCCCTGCTGCGCGAGATTGAAACCTTGCGCGCACAGGGGGTGGCGGTTAGCCCGGATAATCTGATTGTCTCGGAGAGTGTCAGCCTTATCCTGCCAGTGCATGTAGAGGTGGATCAGGCAAGAGAGATAAGCCGCGGCGCCAGCAAAATTGGCACCACGGGGCGCGGTATTGGCCCGGCCTATGAAGACAAGGTTGCGCGGCGTGGGGTGCGCCTGTCTGACTTGCACAATCCGCAATTGCTGGCGGAACGGCTGGAGGCGCTGGCCGCCCATCATAATGTCTGGCTACAAGCTGCCGGCCAGCCAGCGGTAAATGCTTCGGATATGGCCAGCTATCTGATGGAAATGGCAGAAGAGCTATTAAGCTTTGCCGGGCGCAGCTGGCAGGTATTGGCCGCCGCCCAGGATGCACGCCAGACCATCCTGTTTGAAGGGGCGCAAGGGGTGATGCTGGATATCGATCATGGCACCTATCCGTTTGTCACCTCTTCGAACACAGTCGCTGGCCAGGCCGCGACCGGGTCGGGTACAGGGCCGTCTTCGGTTACCTTTACGCTTGGCATTACCAAGGCCTATACCACGCGGGTGGGTTCCGGGCCCTTTCCGACCGAGGATTTCGGCACAGATGGCGAGAGGATGGGCGAGCGTGGCCGCGAATTTGGCACGGTTACCGGGCGCAAGCGGCGCTGTGGCTGGTTTGATGCGGTCATGGTGCGCCAGGCTGGCCTGACCGCCGGCATTACCGGCATGGCGCTGACCAAGCTGGATGTGCTGGACGGGTTTGATGTGCTGAAAATTTGTGTTGGTTATGATTGTCGCGGCGAAAGGCTAGATTATTTCCCGTCCAATGCCGCTGATCAGGCAAAATGCACGCCGATTTACGAAGAAATGCCAGGCTGGACAGAGACCACCTATGGCGCGCGTTCCTGGGCCGAATTGCCAGCAAATGCGGTGAAATATATCCGCCGTGTTGAAGAGCTGACCGGCATTCCGGTTGCCTTGCTCTCTACCAGCCCCGAACGCGATGATACCATCCTGGTGCGCGACCCATTCAAGGGGTAGGGGGGCTTGCGCCGCTTCCTCTAATCTTGACGCGGCAGTAATTTCATCTCGCCTGCCTTGGCCAGCACCGCTTGCGATAATTTTTCAAATGCCCGCACCTCTATCTGGCGGATGCGCTCGCGGCTAACCGAAAATTCTGTGGCCAGCTCTTCCAGCGTCAGCGGCGGTTCAGACAGGCGGCGGGCTTCTATAATCCGCACCTCGCGCGGGTTCAGCCCCTGCATGGCGTCCACCATCAGATTTTGGCGCTGGCGCAGCTCTTCTGTTTCGGCAAAGCTGGCCTCCTGATCCGGGCGATCATCTTCCAGCCAGTCCTGCCATTCGCCGCTTCCCTCGCCATCGCGTGACAGCGGGACATTCAGCGACCGGTCATTGCCGGCCATGCGCTGGTTCATCGACATGACCTCAGCCTCGGTGACGCCGAGCTGGTCGGCAATGTGCGTGACCTGTTCGGGTTTCAGATCACCCTCGTCAATGGCCTGAATCTGGCCCTTGATCCGGCGCAGGT
>JBMZFK010000035.1:6322-17411 GCA_049615365.1 Puniceispirillaceae bacterium (SeqCode) | reverse complement strand
ACGCAAAATTTTTGCGCTTATTTATGCTAGGAAGGATGTTTTTTTACTATTTAATTTTAAATATTGGTGTTTTGCATTTAAATAATTGCGTGAAACCGTTAAAGGTGGCAATATTCTCGTAAAAGGACACTTGGAGGCTGGATGATGGATAAAATTGACAGATCTATCTTATCTATTTTGCAGGAAAATGCCCGTATCCCTAATGTTGAGCTTGCAGATCGTGTTGGCCTGTCTGCTTCTGCGTGTTTGCGGCGGGTGGCCCAGCTGGAACAATCTGGCCTGATCACGGGCTATCATGCCAGGCTAAGCCATGAAAAGCTTGGCCATTCCGTGCTGGTATTGGTGCATATCACCTTGCATGGTCAGTCAGCCGATATGCTGGCAGAATTTGAACGTGCGGTTAGCACTGTCCCCCAGGTTTTAGCCTGTTTTCTGCTGGCCGGTGAAAGTGACTATCTGTTGCGGATAGCGGCGCGAGATGTCACTGATTACGGGCGTATTCATAGCGAATATCTGTCCGCCCTGCCGCATGTATTGCGTATGGAAAGCAATTTTGCCCTGCGCGAGGTTGTCAATCGCGGCCTGTCTGCTGAAGAACTCTAGCCCCAAGCACGCCTCTTGCTTTGCTATTGTAATCTTCCTTGCTATTGCAGTTCTACACACCGCCTCTGCAGTGCTTTAAGGTTTTTTGAGGTTTGCGCCATGCGCGCGGATAGCGGCCAGCATATCTTCTAGCGGTTGCCAATTATCCGAATCAGCGATAGGCGACCACACCCCTTCCATCACAGAAATTTCCATCGTCACCAGAGGCGCGGCTTTAATATCGGCAATGGCGCCTGTATCGCGCTGTCTGAGGGGTAGATGGGCGGCCTGTTCAGCGAGCGCGCCAAGCCCCTCATGCTGTTGCCAGAGGGCGCGTGTTTTCTCATCTGCGGCCAGCCTGCCACCATATAAATCTTTAAATAGTTGATCCCAGCCAATACCGCTTTGCCCTGCGGCCTGAAATAGCTGGCTGGTCAATGCCTGTGCGGCGCTATCCTCTGCTGTAACGCCAAGTCGCCAACAAATCGCACGGGCGATCTCTGTTTCAATTTCTGTCCAGTAATTGCCTAGCGCGGCGCCCAGCGCTTCGGTATCCAGAATGGTCTGAAAGCAATCTGCCAGCCGGCAGAGCGCCCATAATGCGGCCTCTGGCTGGCGCCCATAGGCATAGCGTTGTTGCTGGTCAAAATAGGCGGCGGTGAATTCCGGCTGCATGGCAGGCAGAAACCGCCACGGCCCGTAATCAAAACTCTCGCCCGTAATATTAAAGTTATCGGTATTCAGAACGCCATGTACAAACCCGGCTGCCATCCATCCTGCGACCATACGAGCAATTCTGCTGGCTAAACGGCTTAAAAAAGCAGGCACCAAATCGGTTAGCACATCATCGGCATCCAGTTCCGGATAATGATGGCGCACCGCATGGCGCAGCAAAATTTCCATATTGTCATATTGGCGCAGATAGGCCAGCCGCTGAAAACTGCCGATACGAATATGGCTATGCAGAAGTCTGGTCAGCACGGCCGAGCGGGTCGGTGACGGCTCATCATGGCGCTCCAGCGATTCGCCTGTCTCAATCACACAAAAGGTGCTGGAGGTAGGCACATTAAGCGCCGTCAGCATCTCGGTTGCCAGAAGTTCGCGCACCGCCCCTTTCAGGGTCAGACGGCCATCGGCTGTGCGTGCATAAGGGGTGCGCCCGGATCCCTTGGTCCCCAAATCCAGAATACGCCCATCGGCTGCTGAGGTGCATTGCGCGAATAAAAAACCGCGCCCATCGCCAATTTCAGGGTTATAGACGCCGAATTGATGCCCATGATAGCGAAGTGCCAGCGGTTCAGGAATATTATCTGCAAGCGGTTCAAACTGGCCAAAATGGCGGATAAAATCTGCATCAGACAGCCCTTGCAAGCCAATATCCGCCGCCGCCACATCATTACGATAGCGCAAGATATGTTGCGGAAATTCAGCTGGCCTGACGGGATCATAAAATGCAGAACCAAGCTGCAAATGAATAGGGGCAGGCTGATAACGGGGCTTTGGCATAACAAACTCTGATACAGGTTTTTGTGCGATTGTCAAAAGCCGACCTTTTGGGCGAGAAAGGAACAGACTTACAAAAGCTTCTTCTTTTACTCTGTCAGGGATATCGGTGATTCCGTCAACCCCTGACACATGGTAAAGGAGCCGTCAGATGGATGATTTAATTTCTGTTTTAAAACCTATTGAACATGCTAATGGCCTGCCAAATGCCTGTTATATTGATGAAAATATGCACGCAAAAGAGGCAGAGACGATATTCAAACAAGGGTGGGCGGCGATTGGATTTGGATGTGATGTCCCAAAACCCGGATGTATTTATCCAGTAGAATTACATGGCATTCCTTTGTTAATGGTGCGGACAAAAAACAATGACGTGCATGTCTTTGAAAATGTATGTCGGCATCGCGGCATGATTTTGGTAGAGGAGCCAGCCCAGTTAAACGGGCCGATAACCTGTCCCTATCATGCCTGGTCCTATGATCTGGAAGGCCATCTAAAGGCCACACCGCATGTTGGCGGGCCCAATATCCACAAAGATAAAACCGTACAATGCAAGAATCTATCTCTTAACCGCGTAAAATCGGCCCTATGGCGAGATGTGGTTTTTATCAATCTGTCCGGTACCGCCCCGGAATTTGACGAAATCGCCCGGCCATTGCGGCAAAGATGGGCAGAATTTGAAACAGATATCCATAGTGGCGGGGCCGATTCAATGTTCACTCTGGAGGTGGACTGTAATTGGAAATTGGCTGTTGAAAATTATTGTGAGGCCTATCACCTGCCCTTTATTCATCCCGGCCTGAACAGCTATTCACGGCTGGAGGATCATTATAATATTCTGGATGAGCACAGCTATGCAGGTCAGGGTTCCTATGTCTTTCAACCGCAGCTGGATGAGAATGGTCGCAGCTTTCCTGTCTTTGGTGGCCTGTCGAAAAAATGGGACAAGGCAGCGGAATATTGTGCCTTTTTCCCAAATGTATTGTTTGGCGTGCATAAAGATCATTGCTATGCGATTTTGCTGATACCCGATGGTCAGGGCAAAACCAGAGAGCGGGTAAGCATTTATTATGCAGATGAGGCCGCCCTGCAGCCCGGCTATGCCGAAATGCGCGCAATAAACACCCGTCTTTGGAAGGGGATATTTATCGAGGATATTGGCGTGGTAGAAGGAATGCAACGTGGGCGTTTTGCCCCTTCCTATGATGGGGGCAAGTTCTCACCCAAAATGGATACGCCTACCCATCATTTCCATAAATGGGTAGCGGGCCAGATGCAGGCGGCCAGATAGCGGCTAGGCCAAAATCTGGAGCAAATTAGTCTGCATCATACATTTTGCTTAACCGGCCAGACAAAACATAGTCATTGATGAAATCTCCCAGCCGCGAGAATTCATCATAAAAACGTGTGCCTTTTGCCGCTTCCAGACCTTTGAAATTTGATGACATATGCCGGACAACAGATAAATCAGACAAGGGCGGTGCCACTACCACATTCAGATCTTTCACATTATCGCTCAGCATAGACATGTCCCGCTGAGAGGGCGGAATTTTATTCGGCACAATAATCAGATGCGGCGCCACCGTATCCAGACTTTCCTTGCGCTCGTCCATTTCTCTGACAAATTCGATTGTTGGGCGCAAATCTGCCCATGACAGGGTTGTGGGGATAATAATACATTCACACAGCATCGCAATTTGCCACACATTGCCTGGCCAGCCTGCCCCTGTATCAACAATGGTTAAGGTGTCCGGATTGGAGCGCATGCGGCGCAAGATACTGTCCAATGTGACCAGACTAAGCCCATCAAACCTGTCTGACACCGGGACATGCCGGATATTCCCGCCGCTTCCTATCGGCTCTAGTAGCTCAAAAGCGGTGCCTTGACGATCGGCATCGACCATCTGCACCTTATGCTCGCCTCTTTTTTGCTGAAAATAATCAAACAGCAGCGTAGTAAGCGTGCTTTTACCTACACCGCCCTTGATATTTCCTATGAAAATAGACTGTCCCTGTTCCACTATCGTGCTTGCCTATCTGGTTACCGTTCGCATTGCAGCGACGTTTCTGTTACCTTTCCCACTATCGCTATTTAATCGACACAAATCAAAGCTTTATTAGAAAATCTACTCATATTATGCCTCTGGCTGTGGTTTTCTGTGATTACGGGCAGGAAAATTATCAAAAAGGAATATCGGTTAGTAAACGCTGATACTGTCCGCCACCATCGCAATAGCCCACAATCAGCCGGTGTGGAACTGCTGATAATTGCCTGTTTTTCTCTTGAAAATTTAAAATTATCGTACCGCGCCAGAAGGTTGGCTTGCCTTGATACAGGCCAGCAGATGTGAATATGGTAAATTGTTCGGCTAGATGACTGCAGGGTCTGCCAGCTGCCGGTATGCGGCCTCCCCCATCAAAGACCGCGAACACAGATGCGCTTTCTGAATCCATAAAATAGGGGTTTTTCAGGCTCAAAAGCACGTTACTTTGGGAAATAAGCTCGGTGATACAGGCTTTTCCAGAGCGGGTTTTTCCTATATCGCACATTGTAAAGCTGGTTTGACCTGTAGACTGGCTAAGCAAATATGCAGCCTGTAGCCATTGCCCTACCGCCTGACTATTTTGTATGAGCGTGTCTAGCTTTTCCTGTCTTTTGTCAAAATAGGCATGCAGGGCGCTGCCGATAATAAACGCGGCCACGCCAAGGCCAATAAACCACGCCTCCAGCTGACTAATTCCTTGCCGGTGGCGGCGGCTCTCTGGACGGCTTTTTACATCACTTTGTTTATTGTTGCCGGCCACACTTCTGCCCTACCCTAACTCTCTTATCCAACAACAAGAACGCCTGAAATAAAAACTTCAAGCAGGGCAGAAACCTGCCCCCCAAAGGCAGTAAAACGCTATCTTAATGCCGCAATTGCCCTGGCTTGATGATACAGATTGCGGGTTTCATCAACATACACATCTCTGGTGACATGCCCCTGTTTAAACATATCCCGCAATTTTATCATTTCGCGTTCAATCAATTGTAAATTTTCTTCAATGCTCAGCCCTTCAGAGCTAGGCATCACTTCTTCCTTGCGCTGTGGGGCAGAACGCTCACTACGCTTGAAAATCATAAAATCATCTGTTTGTTTGAGTTCGCCTGCGCTATCCGGTGCAGCCGGGCCTGAATTTTGCTGCGAATCTGAACGCGTGGCCTCCGGCAACTCCTGGGCATGAATTTTTGGCTCTTCTGCAGACGCATTAGCTGTATTTTCAGCTGCTTTGCCAGATTTGCGCCCCATCACCGCAATTATCACCATCAACAGCAATATTAATATCAGCGCGCCGGACAAGCCAGCGATCAGCATCGCTTGCGGATCACCAGATTGCGCACCGTTCAGCACTTCCATCAAAATATCATTAATTTTTGTATTACCCATGATGTGCGCTATTCACCCAAAGCCTAAATGCCAAACGTCATTAATTGTTCGACTACCATATCAAAAAAATGCTGAAATTGAACGCATCGATTTCGTTTCTGAATTAATTTTTTGGATCGGGCTGGTTATTTTTGCCACAGGCGCGGTAAATTTTACTAGACGCCACAAATAACAGAGGTCAAAACTCATATCACGGGATTGCCTGAATTTTTTAGAAGGCGCACCCCGGCTATCAGGATAATGTCACAGATTGAGGCTGCTATGAGAGATACATCGCTTGAAAAGACCGTCTCTTTTACACGAATGGATGCCGGCACAACGGCAGATTATGCGCTGCTGGAAAAGATAGAAAAAACCTATATTAGCGGCCTGCCACAGCGTATTTTGTCTGCATTGGAGACTCTGCAAGACACGCTAGGCGGCTATCAGGTTACCCGGCTGGAACATTCCCTGCAGACAGCTACGCGTGCCGAGGCAGATGGTGCGGATATAGAATTTATCGTCGCGGCGCTTATCCATGATATTGGCGATGATCTGGCACCGGAGAATCACTCACAATTGGCGGCGGCAATTATCCGCCCTTATGTTCGTGCCGAGGTTACCTGGGTGCTTGAACATCATGGTATCTTCCAGATGGTTTATTATGCCGACAAGCTGGGCATGAATAAAGATGAGCGCGAACGCTATCGCGGCCATAAATGGTTTGAAAGTACAGAAAGATTTTGCGGTGTATGGGATCAGGCGTCTTTTGACCCGGCCTATCCTGCTCGGCCGCTATCCTATTTTGCGCCCATGGTAGAGCAGATTTTCAGCCGCCCTGCCTTTGACCCCTCGATAATCGGAGAAACAGACAGCTAGTCTGGTATCTATATGTTTAATCGATTAAGCCAACGCCTGTTTGAAGCCTCTATCAGCAGTGCCTATACCAGGCGCTTCAAGCAAAAAGGCGCTGCAGCAGAAGGGGTATTCTGGGCCTCCAGATTGAGCCAGACAGCACGATTTGATCATATTCTGGCGCGTATTATTGCCCATGATAGCAGCCGGCGCCTGAATCTGGCGGATATCGGATGCGGCTATGGCGCATTATGGGAATTTATCCAGAAAACAGAACGCTATCAGCATTTCAATTATCAGGGATATGATATTAATTCGACTATGATCAGCTATTGTACCCGGCATTTTGATAATGGCGCGCAGCGCTTTCAAATCGGTCGTAAACCCGCTGGAAAAACAGATTATGCGGTCTTTGTTGGTACCTTTAATCTGTGCCATACAGATGATTACACGCTATGGCAGGATTATATCTTGCGGCAACTGACATTAAGCTGGAAGCAGGTACAAAAAGGGATTGCGCTGAACATTACCAGCCTGCCAAAAGCAAATATTCACAATCAGATTTTCTATGCAGAACCAGATAAATTCAAAGCGTTGCTGGAACATCATTTTGGCCGCACCCATGCCAGCGCAACCCGCTATGTTGACAATGATATGAGCTATCTCATTCAGAAATAATTAAATCTCAATCCTGTTCATCGCTGTTACAGCAAGCTGGCGAATCAGATGTGCGCGGCGAGCACCAGCCAGAGGGCGCAACGGGGCTGGCCGGGTGATAAAACTGTCAAAACCATCTGACAGGATAATCCCGCATGTCGCTTCATCTGGCAGAATTTCAATCGGAAAACCCTCGGCAACCGCAAAATAGAAATAATCCGCAAATTCAATATATTCTGGCCATTTTTGATCGCTGATAAAGTCCCGGCGTGATGATTTCACTTCAATGATTGACAGCTTTTGCAATGGGCTAAGCGCGACCAAATCGGCGCGGCGGCTATTCTTCAGGGTGAATTCTTTTAATACCGCCTCACCCGCATCCCAAAATAATTTGGCGGTCGCCTTGGTAATTTTTTGGGTGATCAGGGCATCATCTGGCATTCATCAACAGGCTTTCATTTATTTTATCTGCTTGGCAAGCCAAGCGATTAGGGTAGGCTATCGATAGCCTCTATAAAGGTTAGATTTAACATCAGAAGGTGGTTTTTTGCTATGACCTTTTCTCTTATCGCCCGCGACCCGGAAACAGGCTATCTCGGAATAGCGGTTGCCAGCCGATTTTTCGCCGTTGGCGCGGTTATTCCCTTTATCACGCCCTATGGCGCGATTGCGACACAAGCGCTGGTTAACCCGCAATGGGGCGTGGAAGGGGCTAAGCTGCTAGAGGATGGCGCGGCACCGGAGGCTGTATTATCCCAGCTGAAAAACAAAGATAATGGACATCGCCAGCGACAAGTTCATGTGATGCATATTACAGGGATGAGTGCCAGATATACCGGGGATGAATGTATTGGCTGGGCAGGCCATAAAAGCGCGCCAAATATTTCGCTTGCCGGTAATATGCTGGCCGGGGCAAATGTGCTGGAGGATATGTTAGGCAGTTATCATGACAATGCAGGCAAACCCTTTGCAGAGCGTATTTTATGTGCAATGGAAGCTGGAGAGGCTGCTGGCGGCGACAAGCGCGGGCGCCAATCCGCCAGCCTAACCATTCATCGCGGTGAGGCCTTCCCCTGGATTGATTTGCGATGTGATGATCATGGCGCGCCATTGATAGAAATACGGCGCCTGCTCGACGTCGCCTCAGAGCGCTATCTGCATTTCACAGAAATGATGGGCAATAGTGAAAATTTTAGCGGTCATGCGGATCGAACAAAAATTGATGCCGCTATCAAACAGGCTGCCGAAGAACGCAAAGCACAGAACAAATCTCCGGCCTCTCTCGCTTATGACAGGCCGCAAGACTAGGCCTTTATTCCGCAAAAGCTGATCTGGACATCGCGCCAAAATCCACAAGCATAGTTGCAAGGGGATCTGCATCTGCTGACAGGGTTTGCGATGGCGGGGATGGAAAATCTGTAGAGGTGGCAGCGGGTGTGCGCATATCTGTCAGCCCAAAAAAGGCATCAATCTCGGCTCTTAAGGCTACCAAAACCGGCTCGGCGCCAAAAACGTCTTCAGCGTCAAGAATGATCACCCGCGCCCGCAGCCATTCGCCATCTGCTATCGCGTTACGTGCGGCTGTAACCGGCTCATCAAACAGATTGAATGGCGGCGTATCCTCGCGTTCCTCTGGCGCTTCAGACGGGCTATCGCGGGTATCGGCTGTTGCCATGATTTGTGTTTCGCCAGCAGCATCTGGTACGGGCGTGGCAGGCGGGTCCGGCACAATCACAGCAGCTGGCGGGTCATAACAACAGGCAAGGGCAACCCCGCCCTGACCAAGCAGGCGAGCTGGCCAAATCTCGTCTGCCAGCATGGCTATAGATATCAGCGCAAGGCTCAGACCTGTCCATTTTATCATGCGACTTTTCATAAAACACCCAACCAGGATTAGTTGCCAACAGAATTATTTGCCAGACCAGATTATTTGCCAGACCAGATTATTTTCTGGCGATATCGCTGTCAAAATATCGGTGCCAAAATTATCGCCGCCAAAATTAGCAAAACGACAAAAAGCAGGAAAAGCTTATCTAATTCCAGCAGCTTTTGCCGTTTTTTGCAGCCCTTTTATTCACAAGACCGGGTTAGAAGCGCATTTGTTCTTTAGAAATATCTGAATTAGAGCATTCATCTGCGTGCAGAACAATGCTAGATTTAACAAAGACCAGAGATAGGCAGGCTGTAAAAATTACCAAATAATAAGAGGATTTAGAAGAAATGGCAGAGGCGTGTACCGCCATTTTTTTAAAAAAACAGGATGAGCGATACAGATAAATCAAAAAGCGAGCTATTGCGGCAGAAAAAAGCGTTGCGTCAGGAACAGATAAAAACCCTGATGAATAGCGGTGCAAAAAATCTGGATGACAAGGTTGCCAGCTTGCGGGCGGCACATCATCTGGATAAGGGCCGCATTCAGTCTGCTTTATCGGCAATGCTGAAATCAAAATAGCTGCATCAAAATAGCCGGAATTATACGTTTTTTCGCGCCTGTCATTTGCTATATCATGGTTATTGGCACCTGACAGAGTTCGGCTTTATCACAAAAAAACGGGGGGCGCATGATAAGATATCTGATACTGACCGCATGGGCGGTGATTTTTTCTACTTCCGGCCATGCCCTTAGTCTGGATGAATATGCCGCTGAGCCAACAGGCTATGTGTTGTTCATTCGTCATGCGCTGGCCCCCGGCACAGGCGACCCGGAAAATTTCGATGTAAATGATTGCCAAACACAGCGTAATCTCAGCCCTGCAGGCCGTGCGCAAGCTCGCCAAATCGGCGAAAGGCTGCGTAAAGCAAATCTGAAAATTGCCGCTATTCTGACCAGCCAATGGTGCCGATGCACAGACACAGCAGAGGAAATGAGGCTGGGGCCTGTTACCGCCGAGCCAGGCTTGAACTCTTTTTATCAGGATATTGTGCCAAAACAGGAAACCCTGGCACAATTGCGGAAAAAATTAGCCGAGATTGACGCGCAAGACGGCGTTACCGTGATGGTTACTCATTTTGTGACGATTTCTGCTATTACAGCTATTGGCGTATCCAGCGGAGGTATGGTCAGCTATAATCCGCAAACCAGAGATGCTCATGTTATAGGAGTTGAGTAAAATGCGCCGTGCGGTAAAAATCATTTCCACGCTCTTGGCAATCGCTATGCTAATTTTCGGATTAATGAAGCTTTATCCCTATTTACGCCCCACCAATACCGCCTTTGCGCCTGAGACCCCGTCCCAGAATGTTTCCCCGCGCCTGAAGGGGATTTTCACCGGGCTGGGCAGCGGTTTTTCAAAATAGCCCTGTAGCGGCAAGAGACCGGTTTAAAGGAGCACCGCAAAAATGCTGGGAAAAGTAATTATCCTCGTGATACTGGCGATGCTGGGCTGGGCTGGATATACCAAGCTGGCCAGAAAACTGGGTCTGCCAACCACAAAGAAGCGCCCGGCGCCGCCGCAAACGCACAAGCCATTATTAACCAAATTCAACCTTAGCATTGCCGGGCTAATTGCCCTTTACGCCATCTGGGGCGCTATTCAGATTTTTAGCTAGCCAGCCCTAGCCTTTATAGCTCGCCAACGCTTTTTTCAGGTCATTAAGCTCACTACAGCCAATGCGGCAAATCTGTTTCAGCTTTTCAAGATTTGCCTCGGCAGAGGCTCTGTCCTTTAGCATCAAAAACAGCTCACCCTGATATTCCAATGCACCTTTATGTTTGGGATCAAGGGTGAGCGCGCGGTCATAATGGCGCCCTGCCTTATCAAGCTGGTTGGTTTTGCGATAGGAAAAGCCCAGCAAATTCTGAACATCGGCATCTGTTTTTGCCCGCGCTTCAATTTTATGCAAGGCCGGAATGGCTTCTGCAAATTTCTTGTCCTTAATCAGCTTTAGCACAGCATCATATCCGGCAGGCTTGGACGGGGCGGTGCTATAGGAACTGCTGCCAGCAGCCAGCACTGCCGAGCTGAGCCCCAGCGCCAATAATAGCGATAATTGGAGGGCAAAAAATTTGGTAAAAACAGGTCTGGAAAGCATAATATCGCTCCTAAAGCTATGCGCTGAACTTAAATTATCTATCAATTCCCCCT
>JBMZFK010000035.1:0-6224 GCA_049615365.1 Puniceispirillaceae bacterium (SeqCode) | reverse complement strand
AGATATCTGCCCTAAACACAGATTACAGGGGAATGGGCAAGCAGGTGCTACAGATATCGGTAATTGACAGCCCTAAATTGGGCGATAGACTGATATTTCAAGTCATTTTATGGCCATTATATTTATGGCCATCATAGAGGAGAGCAAACATGCCGGATAAAGACATACATGAAGGCGGGTGTGCCTGTGGCGCGGTACGCTATCAAACCTCTGGACAGCCTGAAATCCATGCAGTGTGTCATTGTCGCTATTGCCAGTTGCGGACAGGCTCTGCCTTTGGTGTTGGCGCTTATTTTCCGGATTCTGATGTCACGCTATTATCCGGAGATTTAAGCCAGCATCATTATCAAACACAGTCTGGAAATAATGTAACCACCTGTTTTTGCGAACAATGCGGAACCACCACCCACTGGCAAATCGATTCCGAGTTTTTAAGAGGAAAGACAGCTATCGCGGCGGGTACGTTTGATCCGCCCTCTTTCTGGTTTGATATTAACCGCGAAATCTTTACCCGAACCAAAGCTGATTTTGTGGAAATAGATGCCGAGAACAAGTTTGAGACCTCTGGTACCTATAAGCCGATAAAAGACGATGAAGACAGGCAGAACCCTGCCTAGAAAATCTGCTGGCGTAACTTTACGGGGGACTAGAGCTGTACGCCTGAAAAGCTATCGCCCACAAAACTATCTGCGGAAAATCAACAGCCTTATAACCCGCCATATCCCCCTCAGGATCAGGCCCCTGAAAAGCGGGTTTTGAAACAGGCGTGACAGGGCTGCACGCAATTTCGGGGCGCTGCGTAACAGCACCAACACCAACAGGCCCGCCAGAGCCGAGAGAAGCAAAATCTTTATCATCAGCTGGAACGGGTGCTGGTAACCCGCACAGATAATTGCTCGGCGGTTTCCACACGCTCGCTATATCTGTCTACCAGATAATCTGCACGCCCTCTGGTCAGATAGGTGAATTTAACCAGCTCTTCCATCACATCTACCACCCGGTTGTAATAGGATGAGGCCAGCATGCGCCCCGCCTCGTCAAATTGCTGAAACGCCTTTGGCACCGAAGATTGATTAGGGATCGTTAAACAGCGCATCCAGCGTCCCAAAATCCGCAGTTGATTGACGGTATTAAAGCTTTGCGAGCCGCCGGATACCTGCATTACCGCCAATGTTTTTCCCTGTGTGGGCCGCACCGAACCCAGCGAGAGGGGAATCCAGTCAATCTGGGATTTCATAATGCCAGTCATTGCCCCATGGCGTTCAGGTGAACACCAAACCATACCTTCAGACCAGCTGATAAGGTCTCGCAGCTCGGCTACTTTTGGATGGCTGGCATCAACCCCGTCATCTGGCAGTGGCAGGCCAGACGGGTTATAGATGCGACATTCCGCGCCCAAGGCTTGCAGAATACGCATCGCTTCCTCACTTAACAGGCGGCTATAGGAACGCTTGCGCAAAGAGCCGGAAAGCAGGGCAATTTTTACTGGCGTTTTATCCTCTGTCCCAAGCCTGTCATGGTCAACAGGATGCAGTGCGTTTTTATCAAGTTGCGGTGTTGTCATATGGTTTAAGATGCCCCCGATATGCAGGGTTAGTTGAATTGGCGGACCATAGACTACCACAACGGCGTAATTTCAGGCTAGAAAAATCGCGGTAAGGTGAGGCTGAATATCGCGCCATCCCCGGCCTGTCCCGGCCTGTCCCTGCCTATCCTGCATAATGGTAATCTGTGGTCGACACCTCCCCGCGCCAGATATAGATAGACATAAAGGGCGTTTGTTTGGTCATATTTGCATGTTCTGTATAGCTGGGGTGATAGGAGCGCGACCCGGCATAATGCGGGGTATATTCACCCCCACCCACCTTCCAGAACACTTCACCTGCCAGCATGATATAGATTTCTTCGGCTGGATGGGTGCGGATACCATAGGCGCTATTCGCCGCCATGCCATACAAGCCAATTCTGAACCTGTCGGAAAATGCCAGCCCCTCTGGCCCTACCAGCTCTACATGCGATTTTGCCTGGCTATCCTTGATATATTTTGGGCTGGCGGATGTGGTGGGCGGCGACCAGCAAAAGGCCATCTGGCGGATAATATCACATAGCGGCAAGGCATCTTGCCGGCGCATTATGTTATCAAGTTGCGGCGGCAAATTATTTGCCCCAAAGCCAATATCCTGCCTTGGTTTGGCCTGTAATAGACATTGTTTTGCCTGTTTTTCGATAGGCCTGTCATCCCCCAGAATTTCAGCACAGGCGAATAACAGCTTCTGCAAAGACACCGCGTCCTCCAAGGGTCAAATTTTCTTCTGGCACGATAAAATTTATGCTTTTCCTAGTCTGATAAAAATCATGTCATAATTGCATTATTCTGCAACCTCTTTTCGGCGAAAACATTAGCTGGCAAAAAATGGAGATTACAGCAAAACAGCGCCCGCTAATAGTCTAGGGTGGCGCTGTGTGCCTGGTCTTTCAGATGGTGGAGCGTACTGGGATTGAACCAGTGACCCCCACGATGTCAACGTGGTGCTCTCCCGCTGAGCTAACGCTCCCTACCGCATCTGATATGACCTCGGCAATGTACCTGCCGTGATGGGCATGGTGTAAGGCCAATTCCCCCTCAAGTCAAGCATTGATGCGAGCTGTGATAGCGGGGCGTTTCACCGAATTCATTTGCCGGTGAGCGCAAAAAACACTTAAGATTTGCGCTATGACTAGTGACACTGCCACATCAAAGAGACTGTTTGACACCGCCCCGCCCCTGCGGCCACCTCCGCGGCATAGCACCCAGAACAAGGCCGCATTGCATTATCTGGAAATGCCGGAAAGCAGGGTTGGAAATATGTGTGCTGTTCAGCCAGTTGACGCGTTGCCATCTCCCTTATTTTGTGGTGGCGAGGCGATGAAAAATACGCTGATTTCAGTACCGCATGGCGGAAGATGCTATCCGCAGGGCTGGTTTGAGGGCGCCTATGAGGCGCGCGCGCGTAGTCTGGAAGATGCAGGTACCGATATTTTAGGGATGATGCTAGCCAGTGCCAGCCGCCCTGCCCTTATCGCCCAGATAGGCCGGGCAGTCTGTGATTTAAACAGGCCAGAAAACGCGATGGACAAACAAATCTGCCCGGAGGGCGTATTTACACCAGATGTTGTTTACAAACCCTATATCACTGCCGGATATGGCGTTATACCGCGCCTGTCAGCTGCAAGAGAGGCCTTATATCCGCATCCCTTTACCCCTGAGCAAGCCAGCGATATTCTAGGCCTTTTTCACCGCCCCTATCACCAGCTTCTAGCCCGGCAGTTGACAACAATTCTGGCCACTCACCCGCATGGATTACTGGTTGATTTACACTCCATGCCAGATGCGGGTCGCCAGTTTAATCAAAAGAAAGGCTCAAACCAGCGCCGCGCATTGCCAGATATCATCTTTGGCAATCTGCATGGGACGACCTTGCCAGCCTATCTAGTAGATATTATTGACCAGGTGATGGGCGCGCATGAATTTAGCTGGGGCTGGAATACCCCTTATGCTGGCGGCTATACCACCCGTCATTATGGGCTGAACATTGCCAAACAGACAGATAGTCAATTATCAGTCCTGCAAATAGAAGTAAACAGAACCCTGTTTCTGGACAGACACAACGCCATAGATAGTGCCGCGCTTTTTCCTATTGCCCGGCTTTTGGATATTTTGCTTAGCCAGCTAGAGGCCAGCCTGTAGCACCTGTCTGGCAAAGGCTGGCTTATAAAGGATGGGCTGGCAATAAGGGGAGAGCCACAGGCGGCGGCTCAGGATTTAGGCTGATAAGGGTTTGTGCCTTTACGCAACATCATCCGTACCGGCACCCCTTCCAGCCCGAAATCATCGCGCAAACCGCCGATTAGATAGCGCAGATAGGATTCTGGAATATCTACCGGGCGACTGGCAAACAGGGCAAATGTTGGCGGGCGGGTGCGCACTTGCGTCATATAGCGAATACGCAGGCGTCGCCCTTGTGACATTGGCGGTGGATGGGCTTCCAGCATAGGTTCCAGCCAGCGATTAAGCCGGCCTGTGGAAATCCTCGTATTCCATTTTTTGTGAATATCGCTTGCCGCCTGCATCAATTTATCCAGCCCGCGCCCATACATCCCTGAAATGGGCACAACTGGCACGCCGCGCACCTGTGCCAGAGAGGTTTGCAGACGGTCATTTATCAACTGCATGGATTTTTGTTTATCGGCCACATCATCCCACATATTGGCCGCGATAATCAGCGCCCGCCCCTCATCGGTTACCTGCCGCGCTATCACCATATCCTGTTTATGTGGTGGCTGGCGCGCATCCAGCATCAGCACACAAATTTTTGCATATTGAATAGCGCGCTCGGCGTCATTTACCATTAATCTTTCAATGCGATCCGTCACCCGCGCCTGTCTGCGCATGCCGGCCGTATCCACCAACTCATAGGCCTGCCCCTGCCAGTCAAAAGGCAAGGTGATGCTGTCTCTTGTAATGCCTGCCTCTGGGCCAGTTAACAGCCTTGATTCCCCCAGCAGCGTGTTTGCAAGGGTAGATTTTCCCATATTTGGACGGCCAATAATGGCCATACGTATAGGCCCCTTATCGCGTTCATCTATCCAGACATCCGGCCCATCTTCCTCTTCGGTAAAGGCGGGATAGGCGCTATCATCCTCGCTAGCATCCGCTGCCGCAAAAAGGGCGCCTTCCAGGCCAATTTCCCGGGCGCGTTCCAGCAGCGCATCAAACAAATCAATCAACCCGTCACCATGGGCAGCAGAAATGGGTACAGGCGCGCTTAGCCCCAATTGCCACGCCTCGGCCAGCGTTTCAGCCCCTGTTTTGCCTTCGCACTTATTCGCCAGCAAAATAACACTGGTACCTGATTTCCGAATTTCACGGGCAAAATGCACATCATCAGGCAGAATACCCGCACGCGCATCGATCACCAGCAAGGTGATATCTGCCTGTGCTACCGCCATTTCGGTTTGCTCGCGCATTCTATCTTGCAGACTGCCAGCTTTGGCTTTTTCGAGACCCGCTGTATCTATCAGGCGAAATTGCATGCTGGCCAGATGCGCATCGCCCTCACGGCGATCGCGTGTCACGCCTGGCTGGTCATCCACAATCGCATGACGGGTCCCCGTTAACCGATTATACAGGGTCGATTTGCCGACATTTGGCCGCCCGACTATGGCAAGGGTAACACTCATCCGCTAGCGCATCACGGTTAGCTGACCAGATCGTGTCAGATAAATCAGGCTGGATTTTGCAATCTGCGGGGCAGTATCTATGGTGCCGCCCAGAGACTGGCTGGAAATGATCGCCCCTGTATCTGCATTCAGGCTAATCAATTTGCCGCTTTCCGAGAGGACATATGCAACCCCGGAGGCAACTACAGGGCCAAAATAATCTGTAACCGTACCCGGCTTTGATACACCCAGGGTGCCGCTGCCATCCAGCGCGGTTATCCATCTGACAGCGCCATCTGATTTCCGCAAGCTGATAACATGCCCCTCTACTGCCAGCACAAACAAGCTCTCGCCAGCTAGCCATGGCATTTGCACACCTGCCACCGCATGTTCCCAGACTTGAAAGCCGGTCTGGGCTTCATAGGCGCTTAACAGGCCTGACTGGCTGATCACATAAATCTGCTCGCCATCATGTACCGGATGGGCCAGCACATCGCCTAATTCCTGAAGCGGGGTAACAGGGGACAAGCTGGCAAGACTATCTGCCCATAACAGATCGCCATTATCAACCCGGTGAAGGGCAATTTCGCCGCCAGCCCCCGCCAGCACAAGCTCGCCGCCATCAACCGCAGGTGAAGGGGCGCCAAATACGACCGTATCTACAGGCAGGCCAACACTCTGCCAGACCAGAGCGCCATCTGTCAGGCTATATACAAACACATATCCATCTATATCGGTTACAACAACACCCGCGCCCTCGATGAGGGTTGGACCGCCTGCTAGCGGGCTGTCATGTTCAACCTTCCATAGCTCGGCGCCATTTTTTGCATCCAGCAGGCTCAGGCTATCGCGTGCCGCATGTACCGCAACCACCTCACTATTCGCAGCGATTCCGCCAGCCTTGCCTGGAAATAATCCACTCTTCGGCACATTAACCTGATATTGCCATACCAGCTCGCCCGCTTCCAAATCAAAAGCAGAAAGCAGGGCATCTGCGCCCAGCGCATAGACATGGCCACCAGCTA
>JBMZFK010000034.1:14439-17585 GCA_049615365.1 Puniceispirillaceae bacterium (SeqCode) | reverse complement strand
GACTGGTCTGTGCCTGCATATTTGCTACCAGGCTAAGTGGGGCGGCATCAGCAGGTAGCCTGGTCCGCCATAGGGCTTCAGCTTCTGTTGTTTTGCCCAGCCGCCACAATCCGGCACCGGCACAAATCACAATATATTCATCTTGACTTTTGGCCAGTGCCTGACGGAAATAGCTTTCTGATTCTGCCTTATTTCCCAGAAGCTCAAAAATATAGCCGCCCAATAGCAACAGCACAGTCTCTGGCATGCCTTCTGATAATTCGGCAAAATCTTCCAGTTCATGAAAAATGCCAAGGGCGGTTTCCGGCTCACCAAGACCAATATAAGAAAGGCTGCGCAAGCCACCTGCCAGAATATGAAAATCATCACTGATTTCGATTTTTTCTGATAATGCTATCAGCGCTTGCCAGTCCTTATCCTGTACCGCTTTGGCAATGGCAGGCTCGGCTGCCAGACCAAAATCAAAGCCCAGCCGTTCAAATGTGCGGGCCAGCCTGATGGCCTCGCCCAATGTGCCATTTTGGTAATGATTGATAAAACTGTATTTCAGCAGGATTTCATCTGTGTTGCCCAGACGCAGCGCTTCACTGAAAAAGCGGCTGGCAGCAGCATTATCCTGCAGTTGCTGGGCATGACGGGCGGCCAGAAATTGACCCGCAAAGCTAGGTGAGCTGTCTGTCTGTTCTCTAATAGAATCAAAAGAGACGGGCGAGATAGGCGTGATATTTTCCTGCTCGCTGGTCTGACAGGCGCCAAGGCTAACCCCCAGAAGGACAAGACCAAACAGCCCGCCCAGCCGCAGGCCCGTCAGGTATTTAGTAAAAAGAAATGATGCGTTCATAAGAGAGTCTTTCCAGCTTTGTGCATCATTAAAAAATAGAGGCCAAAAAATAGAGGCCAAAAATAGAGACCTGTGCCGCCAACAGACCTAGAGTGGCGACCACCAAATATATAGCTGGCCGATTAATCTGGCCCTATATATCTGACCTTACTATATTTTGCCTGGCCTACATATTTGGATAATTAGGCCCGCCGCCACCTTCGGGTGTTACCCAGCGAATATTCTGGGTTGGGTCTTTGATATCACAGGTCTTGCAATGCACGCAATTTTGGGCATTGATTTGCAGGCGCGGGTTGGTGCCATCATCTTCACGAACAATTTCATACACGCCAGCCGGACAATAACGCTGTTCAGGGGCATCATAAAGCGCCAGATTATGTTCTATCGGCACGCTGGTATCTTTTAGCTGCAGATGGGCAGGCTGATTTTCTTCATGATTGGTACCGGATAGATAGACAGATGAATTTCTGTCAAAACTGACAATATTATCTGGCTTTGGATAGGTGATAACAGGGGCTTCGCTCGCCGGTTTCAGGGCGCTATGATCAGCATGATGATGAAAAGTCCAGGGAGCCTTGCCGCGGAACAGATAGGTATCGAGGGCGGCATATCCCATTCCAAGCCACAACCCTTTTGCAAAAGCTGGCCGGATATTTCGCACCTTGTATAATTCAGCCCACAGCCAGGACGCTTCAATTTTCTCGCCGTAGCTTGCCGGTTCTGCTGCCGGCGTTGCGGTGGCGAGCATATCAAATACCGCTTCTGCTGCCAGCATCCCGGATTTCATCGCGGTGTGGGTGCCTTTGATTTTTGGTACATTCAAAAATCCGGCTGTACAGCCAACCAGACATCCGCCCGGGAAGGTCAGTTTTGGTACCGATTGAAATCCCCCTTCATTGAGCGCGCGCGCGCCATAGGAGACACGCCGCCCCCCTTCAAAAACAGATCGCACCGCAGGATGGGTCTTGAAACGCTGAAATTCTTCAAAGGGAGAAAGATGAGGGTTTTTATAATCCAGACCAACCACATAGCCGACCGCCACCTGATTACCGTTCAGATGGTATAAAAACGACCCGCCATAGGTATCGGTGCTTAATGGCCAGCCAACAGAATGCCAAACCATACCCGGTTTGGATTTCTCCGGCTCAATATCCCACAGCTCTTTGATGCCGATAGCATAGGTTTGCGAATCTTTGCCCTCGCGCAGGGAAAAGGTGTCAAACAGGGTTTTGGTCAGATGTCCGCGGCACCCTTCGGCAAAAATAGTCTGTTTTGCCAGCAGATCCATTCCCGGCATATAGCCATCTGTTTTCTCGCCATCCTTGCCAATGCCCATATCGCCAGTGGCAACGCCGCGCACCGATCCATCCTTGTTATATAACACAGCCGCAGCTGGAAACCCTGGATAGATTTCAACGCCCAGCGCCTCTGCCTGCTCGCCAAGCCAACGACAGAAATTACCAAGCGATATAATGTAATTGCCGTGATTATTCATGCTTGGCGGTGTTGGCATGCGGATCGCTGATGATTCGGTCAGGAACATAAATTTATCCTGGCTAACAGGGGTATCCAGTGGAGCGCCGCGTTCCTGCCAATCTGGCAGTAATTCATTCAGGCTACGGGGTTCCAGAACCGCACCGGACAGAATATGCGCGCCAACCTCGCTGCCTTTTTCAATCAAACAAACCGAGATATCTGCGCCTTTTTCTGTGGCCAGCTGTTTTAACCGGATAGCTGCGGACAAACCAGAAGGCCCACCCCCAACAATAACCACATCAAATTCCATTGATTCTCGTTCCATTATTTTCCCCTTTTTTGCCGTATGCTCTATTTCAGGCCCAGCTTTGTGCCTGTGTAAAGATGTCTATCTTCTTTTTTTCAAAAATATTTGCCATAATTTTGCCGAAGAATTATCAGATTAACCAAGACGTCTCCAGCGAATTATGTCAGTATTGATCGGCGTGAATCTTCTTATCAGGACAAAAAATGGAATGACAGCGTCTTATCAGGCCAAAGATGAATTGCTTTCTGCCCTAAAATGGCAAATAGAGATGGGTATTGATTGCGCGTTAAAGGATACAGCTGAAGGGCTATATGCAGCGCAATCTGTGCAACCAGCACGTCCTGTCCCGCCTTCAACGCAGGGCGCGCAAAATCTGGCTACTGCACAGGAGAGGCGAGCTGGCGTTCTAGGTGAAAGCCCCGCTCCGCCGCCACAATTCGCGGCCAGCCAAAACGCCGGAATGTCTATTGCGGCATCTGCTGGTGACTTAACCTCTATCCAGACACTGGATGAGTTAAAGGC
>JBMZFK010000034.1:0-14429 GCA_049615365.1 Puniceispirillaceae bacterium (SeqCode) | reverse complement strand
TGCGCGCTGAAAAAAACCGCCAGCAATCTGGTGTTTGCAGATGGCAATCCTGCAGCAGATATCATGCTGATTGGAGAGGCGCCCGGGCGCGATGAGGATCGCATGGGCCTGCCTTTTGTCGGTGCGGCAGGGCAATTGCTGGACTGGATGTTGAAATCGGTTGGGATGGACAGGCAAAATGTCTATATCACCAATATTTTACCCTGGCGCCCGCCTGGCAACCGCACGCCTTCCGCTGAAGAAACCCATATGTTATGGCCTTTCCTGCGTCGTCATATTCAATTAAAGGCTCCTAAAATTATCTTTGCCCTTGGGGGCAGTTCGGCGAAATTACTGTTAAACAGTCAGACAGGTATTTTAAAATTACGTGGCCAGATGGCCGATATTGATTTCAGCGATGGCAGGGATGGCAGCTTTATTATTCCGGTCCTGCCAAGTGTGCATCCTGCCTACCTTTTACGCGCTCCGAATATGAAAAAACAGGCCTTTTCGGATCTGTTACAGTTACATCGCCATAAAGTGAAAGCCGTTTAAAAAGAAAAGAGACCGATGATAATGTTGCGCCGCCTATACCTTATGCTGGTTTTTCTTCCGTTTTTTTTCATAACGGCCTCCACCGCTATCGCCAAGGAATTACCACGGCCCCTTTCTGCCAATGATGCGGATCTGTATGAGCAAATCTTTGCCCTGCAGGATGATGGTGAAATTAAAAAAGCGGCAAAGCTGATTAAACAGCTGGATAGTCAATTGCTGATGGGACATGTGCTGGCACAAAAATATCTTCATCCCACTGCCTGGCGTTCCAGCTTTACAGAGCTTTCGCAGTGGCTGAAAAAATATAATGATCACCCAACTGCCAGTCGGATAAAATGGTTGTCTGAAAGGCGCCGGCCTAAAAATACAAAAGCGGCAAAAAGCCCTAAAAAGGGATATTTAAACGGGGTCGGGTTATCGCGCCCACAAAGTTTTCGTGCAGATATTCCGGAAAGCTGGGCGGGCCGGGCCTCGCCGCGTACAACCGCGAAAATAGCCCGCGATATTCGCCGCTCAATCCGGCGGGGCTATCCAAGCGGGGCTATTCAAATTCTGGATCAGCCCTCAAATTTGCGTTATCTGACCGCCGCAGAAGAAGGGCATCTGCGTGGTGAGATTGCGCATGCATATTTTATTTTTGGTGTAGATGATAAGGCGGCCCGCACCGCACGTCAGGCAATCGCCAAGGGCGGTGAGAGCGCCTATATGGGTTATTGGGCAGGTGGTCTGGCCGCATGGCGATCTGGCCGCTATGAAATCGCGACCAGCTTTTTCCGGACGCTGGCAGAAAACAAACGCGCCCCGGACGTATTGCGTGCCGGAGCCGGATTTTGGGCCTATCGCGGCTATATGCTGGCTGGAGACCCGCTACAGGCCATCTATTATCTGAATATGGCCACCGTCTATCCGGAGACATTTTATGGCGTTATGGCCATCGAAGCCTCGGGCCAGTCTATCAAGCTTGATTTTAATCTGCCGACCATTACAGATGAATTTATGACCTGGCTAACTGCTCAGGATGGTGGGCAACGGGCGTTGGCATTGCTGCAAATCGATGACTGGACACGCGCGGCGCGCGAGCTACGCTATCTTTTTGAAAAAATGCCAGAGACGCATGTGCGCTCTCTTATCGCCTTTACCTCTGTGCATAATATGCCTGGCCTGACCTTTCGGCTGGCGGATATCTATAGAACCGATAAAGGGGTGAGCTATCTTGCAGCGCTATATCCCTATTTGGAAACAGAAGCGGATGTCCGGATTGATCTCTCTCTTTTACATGCCATTATTCGTAAAGAATCCGGATTTTATCCGTTGGCCAGAAGCCGGGCCAAAGCAGCAGGTCTGATGCAATTGATGCCAGCGACCGCTGCTTTTATCGCCCGTGATAAACGCTATCGGCGCACGCATCGTCATAAATTACATGACCCGGACCTTAATTTAACTCTTGCACAGGATTATATCGAACATCTGAATGCAGAATCACATATTAATGGCGATTTGGTATTGATGCTGGCGGCCTATAATGGCGGGCCGGGTAACCTCAGGAAATGGCTGCGTAAAGTCAACCATAGAGAGGACAGATTTTTGCTTATCGAATCTATTCCCGCCCGTGAGACGCGCAACTATATAAAAGGGGTGATCAGCTATCTGTTTATCTATAGCAATCGATTTGACGAGGATGTACCAGCTCTGCGCCATCTTATCGCGGGCTCGGTAACCGATGAAAAACATGCTCAATTGGCAAATTAATCAGCCTCGCCAGCTGTGAAAGAAGGGGATAGATGTCTGGAATAGATACAAGCCGTGAGTTTATTCCTGTCACCATTGCGGTGCTAACAATTTCTGATACGCGCACACTGGCAGAGGACAAATCAGGGGATCTGCTGGTAGCCCGTCTGGGCGCGGCCGGTCACCAGTTAGCTGCACGTGCCCTTGTTCGTGATGATGTGGCGGAAATTACCGACCAGCTAGGCCAGTTTATTGCTGATCAGGCGATAGATTGTGTTATCGCCACCGGCGGTACCGGGCTAACTGGGCGCGATGTAACCCCCGAAGCGTTTCGGGCAGTATTTGAAAAAGAAATTGAAGGCTTTGGCGAGATGTTCCGATTTTTATCTTTTCAGAAAATCGGCACCTCCACCTTGCAAAGCCGTGCAGTTGCAGGTGTTGCGGGGGGCACCTATCTTTTTGCGCTGCCTGGTTCGCCCTCTGCCTGCCGGGATGCGTGGGATGATTTGCTGGCGCATCAACTCGATTACCGGCATCGCCCATGTAATTTTGTCGAGATTATGCCGCGTCTGCGCGAAGCCGGGCTGGCGGGCCGTGGGTCAGGGAAATAGGCTAGTCACTATGTTTATTGCCAGATGACATCCTCTGACAAGGTTAAAAAACCTGCTTCAACATCGCGCCCTACCTATCAGTTTGAGGCGAAATGGGCAGATGATGGTCCGGTGATGGGTATTGATGAAGCCGGCAGAGGCCCCTGGGCTGGGCCGGTAACCGCGGCGGCATTCTGGATTTGTCCAGAGCATCGCGATACGCTGCCAGCCAAACTAACTGATTCAAAAAAATTAACCGCCCCCCAACGCGCAGATATTGAAGCCGAGTTGTGTAATCCGGCTAATGGCCATCTCTTTGCTATCCATCACAGCCCGGTGGATGAAATTGACAGGCTGGGTATTCTGCCAGCTACCTTTAAGGCGATGCAGGCGGTAGCGATCAGGTTGTCAGAACAGCTTTTGAATGCAGGTCATGCCACGGCGCCATCCTTTCTTGTTGATGGTAATCTTTTGCCGGAACTGCCTTTTCGGGCGCGGGCCATTATCAAGGGCGATAGCCTTTCTTTATCTATCGCGGCGGCGTCTATCATTGCAAAACAAAGTCGTGACCGATTGATGACTGATCTGGCCGCAGAATATCCGGAATATGGCTGGCATACAAATGCCGGTTATGGCACCCAGACCCATCAGCAGGCGTTACGCAGATATGGGGTTACAGATCATCATCGCCGCTCTTACGCGCCTATTCGCCGCTACTTGCAAACAGGCACACTATAGCCGACACACCCCCAGTAAATCTATAACCCCTAAATCTATAACCCCTCCAGCGGGGGGTAAATTTTTGCTCCCACCAGATGTCGTAAGCGGTCGAATCAGGTAACACAATATATAGATATCACTTTAGCTATGTTAAGTAAAAGATTGACTTTATTAGATTCTATGATTCATTCTGTTGTCAGAATTAGAATTTGGATAACCTTTTGAGCCATGAAAAAAGACTTGATCATACATGGAAACTGCCTTGAAGCGCTGGCGAAATTGCCGTCAGCGAGTGTTGATCTTGTCTTTGCAGATCCGCCTTATAATCTGCAGCTTAGTGGCCAGTTGCGCCGCCCTGATCAGTCGCTTGTCGATGCGGTGGATGATGTGTGGGATCAATTTGACAGTTTTGCTGAATATGATGCGCTATCCTCAGCCTGGCTGTCAGAATGCCGCCGTATTTTAAAACCGGATGGCGCGCTGTGGGTCATTGGCAGCTATCACAATATTTTTCGCATTGGTAAACAGATTCAGGATTTAGGGTTCTGGCTGTTAAATGACATTGTCTGGCGTAAATCCAATCCGATGCCAAATTTCAGGGGTCGCCGCTTTACCAATGCCCATGAAACCCTGATTTGGGCCGCAAAGAGCGCAGAGTCCAAATATACTTTTAATTATGATGCGATGAAGGCACTTAATGAGGGGCTGCAAATGCGCTCCGACTGGTATTTGCCGATTTGCAACGGGGCAGAGCGCCTGAAAGATGACAAGGGTAGCAAAGCCCACCCTACCCAGAAACCTGAAAATTTGCTGGCACGTGTATTACTGGCATCTACAAAGCGCGGGGATATTGTTCTGGACCCGTTTTTTGGCAGTGGCACAACAGGGGCTGTCGCCAAGCGGCTTGGCCGGCATTATGTAGGGATTGAGCAGGATAAAAAATATGTCGCCCTGGCAACCCAGCGTATCGCCGCTATCCAGCCGCTTGTTGATGATGGCTTGCTGGATCTTACCGAAAAACGGGCTCAGCCACGGGTACCGTTTGGCGCGCTTCTAGAGGGCGGGTTACTAGTTGCAGGCGATACTTTGTTTGATAAAACAGGCCAGCATCAGGCGCGTATACGGGCCGATGGCTCGCTGGTCACAAAATCCAAACTTTCAGGCTCTATTCATGGGCTGGGAGCTAGCTTGCAAGATCAGCCTTCCTGTAATGGCTGGCTATATTGGCATGTGCGCAGGGATGGCAAGGATATCTGTATTGATGTGCTACGCGATGAATATCGCCGCCAGAATACTGGACAGGAAAAAGCCTAGCGGCGGTTCCCTAGTCAGCCGGGCGGCGCTTTGGCAACAGAAAAAAGCCCAGTATAAACAACCCCAAAACCACCACCATACCGGCACGCTCCAGCCCGGTGATATACACAATCCAGCCATATAAAAGCGGCCCTGCAAAGCTGGTCAGCTTGCCTGAAAGTGCCAGAAATCCAAACAGGCTGGCATGATGTTCTGGCGGGGCAAGATGGGCAACCCATACCCGTCCGGCAGCCTGGCAGGGGCCAATGAAAAATCCCAGACACAAGCTCGCCCCCCAAAAGACATAAATATCTGGGGTAACCAGACAAATAAGGCCAAGGATAAATAAGCCAGCCAGGGAGACGCGAATAATTCCAAGCGGGCCCCATCTGTCGGTAAGCGGCCCGCCAATAATCGCCCCTATTCCGGCGGTAATGTTCAGGGCAATGGCGAAAATGAGAATATCTTGCTGGGTAAAGCCAAACACCTTGGCCGCATAAATACCGCCAAACGCAAACAAGGTTACCAACCCGTCATTATAGGCCATACGTGCGATTAAAAACCGCACCATATCTGGCAGGGATAGCACCAGTTTCCAGCTTTGATGAAGAGAGGCTAAAAAGGGCTGCGTGTTTGGTGTGGCCGCACTGCGCGGCGTCATCAAGAACAGGGGCAGCGAGAAAAGGATCAGCCAGGCGCCGGCAAAAACCATAGTGGCGCGCACCGGTTCTGCTGTTTTCTCAGATAGTCCAAAAAGAGGCGGCGAGGGCAGAATAAAAATCGCCAGCACGATAACAAGTCCCAGAATCGCACCAATATAGCCAAGCCCCCATCCATATCCTGAAATCCGGCCTATAACCTGCGGCGATGCCAGCCTTGGCAGCAACGCGTTATAATACATAAATCCCAGCTCGCTAAAGAAAATAGCCAGTCCGGACAGACCAAGAGCAAGCACAGCAAAATGGGCATCCGGGGCAATAAACCACAAGGCCATCACCGCACTTGCTGCGGCAATGCTGGTTAGAATTAGCGCGCCCTTAAGATGCCCTTTTACATCTGCCAGATGCCCCAGAATAGGGGCCAGCAGGCCAGTTATCAGCGCAACACTGCCGGTCATCATGGCCCAGTAAAAGGTACCTGTATCTGGCAAAATGACCGTTGTAAAATATACCGCAAACACAAAGGTTGTATGCAGGGTCGGCAAGACAGAAGATGCCCAGTCATAGAGCATCCAGCTACAAGAGTGATAGGTGAAAATCTGTGGCTGGCTAGAACGCATATGTTTGCAAGGCAGCGACATCACATCCCAGCTTATCCCGCCCTTTCAGACCGGTAAGCTCTATCACACAAACCGCACCTACAACACTGCCGCCTGCACGGTGAACCAGCTTTTCTGCGGCCGCTAATGTGCCGCCAGTTGCCAGCAAATCATCGCACAGTACAACTTTTTTGCCTTTTACCGAGCGGCTGGCATGCATGGATAATCTGGCGGTGCCATATTCCAGCGCATAGGATTCTTCCAGCACCTTGCCAGGCAGCTTGCCAGCCTTGCGTACCATGATGATTCCGCATTTTAACTGCAACGCCAGAGGCATGGAAAATAAAAAGCCGCGCGCATCTATGCCGGCAAAGATATCCGGCTCAAATGCTTTTGCCAGTGCCGCCATCTCATCTATCATCCGGGCCAAAACCTCGGGATCTTCCAGCGCCGGGCTAATATCATAGAATGTGATACCCTGTTTGGGAAAGTCCGGCGTTTTGGAAATATGTGTGTCTAGAACGAAATTGGCCATTGCCAGCCCCATTATGTACTATCCTGTCTGATAGAGGCTAGGCGGTTGCTGCTTTCTTTTCAAGACGTCTTTGATGCAAGACAGGTTCGGTATAGCCAGAAGGCTGAATACGCCCCTTAAAGACCAGATCACACGCAGCCTGAAATGCGATAGAGCCATCAAAATTATCTGCCATTTTTTGATAATCCGGATCGTCTTTATTTTGTTCATCCACGATAGCGGCCATTTTTTGCATCACCGCCATCACTTTTTCTTCTGAACAGACGCCATGATGCAGCCAATTCGCAATATGCTGGGATGAAATCCGCAAGGTTGCACGATCTTCCATCAGGCCAATATCATTAATATCCGGCACTTTCGAGCATCCAACCCCCTGATCTACCCAGCGCACCACATAGCCCAGAATGCCTTGTGCGTTATTTTCCAGCTCGGCAGTAATATCCGCATCTGACCAGTTTGGCCGCACCGCTACCGGGATGGTTAAAATATCAGCTCGCTTGGCGCGCTTTTTACCGGTAAGTTCTGCCTGACGGGCAAACACATCAACCTGATGATAATGCAACGCATGCAGAGTTGCTGCGGTAGGCGAGGGTACCCACGCACAATTTGCCCCGGCCTTTGGATGGCCGATTTTCTGGACCATCATTTCTGCCATCATATCCGGCATCGCCCACATGCCCTTGCCAATTTGGGCACGGCCAGAAAACCCACAGGCCAGACCGATATCGACATTCCAGTCTTCATAAGCAGAAATCCATGGCGCTTGCTTCATATCGCCTTTTCGGATCATCGGGCCAGCTTCCATAGAGGTGTGAATCTCATCACCTGTACGATCCAGAAAGCCGGTATTGATAAAAACCACACGGCTGGCGGCGGCACGGATACATTCCTTCAGATTTACCGTTGTGCGGCGTTCTTCATCCATGATACCGATTTTAATCGTGTTGGCGCGTAATCCCAGCACAGCTTCGACGGTATCAAAGATTTCACACGCAAAGGCGACTTCTTCTGGCCCGTGCATTTTTGGCTTTACGATATATACCGAACCACAACGTGAATTGCCTTTGCGCTGGCTGTCGGGCATGGCTCCCAGAACCGTCATAAAGGCATCCATAATCCCTTCTGGAATTTCGCTGCCATCTTGTAGCAGGATCGCTGGATTGGTCATCAGGTGGCCAACATTACGCACCAGCATCAAAGAGCGGCCATGCAAGCTCAGGCTGTTGCCATCCGGGGCGGTATAGGCCCGGTCCCCATGCAAGGCACGGGTAAAGGTTTTATCCCCTTTTTTCATTTCGATGGACAGGCTGCCATCCATCAGCCCCAGCCAGTTTTGATAGGCCAATACCTTGTCTGTGCCATCAACCGCGGCGACTGAATCCTCGCAATCCATAATCGTCGAAATCGCTGATTCCAGAATAATGTCATTAATGCCAGCTTTGTCTGTAGAGCCGATGCGCCCATCCTTGTCCAGAATCAGGTCAATATGCAGGCCATTTTTCACCAGCAAGATAGAGGTTGGGGCATCTGCGGTGCCGCTAAAACCGGCAAACTGGGTGTTATCTGCCAGCGATGTCATGCCTGATTCTGTGTGAACAGATAGCTGGCCAGCGGCAATCGTAAAGCCTGTCACTGTATCCCAGGCCGCATTGTCCAGCGGGGCGCGTTCATCAAGCAATGTGCGGGCATGGGCGATAACCGCCGCGCCGCGCACCGGATTATAGCCATCGGTTTTTTCTGCCCCGTTGCTCTCATCCAGCACATCTGTTCCATATAAGGCATCATACAGGCTACCCCACCGGGCATTTGCCGCATTCAGCGCATATCTGGCATTCATTACTGGTACGACCAGCTGGGGACCGGCAATTCTGGCAATCTCGTCATCTACATTTTCGGTGCTGATTACAAAATCATCGCCTTCTGGAACCAGATAGCCAATCTCTTTTAAAAAGGCGTTATACGCATCTGTATCCAGCCCGGCGGCGCGGTTTTCTACCAGCCAGGTGTCAATCTGTGCCTGCAGGGTTTCCCGGGCTTCCAGCAATTCAGCGTTGCGCGGCGCCAGCTTATGTACGCTCGCATCAAAGCCTTGCCAGAATGTAGACGGGTCAAGTGATGCGGCCGGTAAGAGCTCATCATTCACAAAGGCAAGAAGTTCAGCATCGACAGACAAATTACCTTGAACGATATATCCCATAATTCAGGCTCCTTAAAAATGGTCGGTTTATTCAGTGATTAGGCATGTTTATCAAACAGTGAGGGTGCAGGCTCGGCAGACAGAATATGTACACAAACAAAAAGCGTGTCTGATGACACACCCTCTATTCAGAATTACTACGCCTAGTCATATTTCAGCGTAAGCACTCATTCCATTATGTGGAAACGCATTCCAAAAATAGCTGTCTCTTTTGCAGATTTTTTTCAAAACAGGCCTATCCTGGCGATGAGAGACTTTTTGTTTTATGGACCGTCCCAAACAATCCCGGCCTGGCCAAGCTGATCTTTAATCAGGGTGACAAAGCTATCAAGCGCGTCTGTATCCTGTCCTTCTGCGCGAACAACAAGCGCCGCTTCGGTATTGGAGGCACGGATAAGGCACCAGCCTGACTCTGTGGTTATCCGCACCCCGTCTGTCAGGTTAATCTGGCTTGCTGGCAGAAATTCCGAGAATTGACGGGCCAGCTTTTCAATAACGCCAAATTTTAGCGTATCCGAACAGGCGATATGGCATTCCGGTGTCGCAAAAATAGCTGGTAGCTGATCTACAAATTCTGTCAGTGATTTGCCGGTTTGGTGTTTCTGGCGCACCATGCTGGAGATCAGGCGTACAGCTACAAATAGCGCATCATCAAACCCGAAATAATCATCAGCTATGAAAATATGACCAGACATTTCGCCCGCTAGCGGGGCTTGCATCTCTTTCAGCCGCGCTTTCATATGGCTATGTCCGGTTTTCCAGAGATGGGCCTGACCGCCAGCTTGTGTTATCAGCGCCATCGCCGACAGGCTGGATTTCACGTCAAAAATAATATCACTGCCGGGATGTAATTTCAGAATTTCCAGCCCCAGATAGGCAGTCAAAATATCCCCGGCAATATGCCGGCCTTTAGCATCTACGACACCAATGCGATCGCCATCCCCATCAAAGCCAATGCCGCAATCTGCGCCTGCCTGCAAGACCTCATCTCGCAACATCGCCAATGTTTTGGGATCTACCGGATTAGGATGATGATTGGGAAAATGCCCGTCAATATCGGTGAACAGGGCTTTATGGGTACCGCTGGCACGCGCGATAATGGCATCGGTTGCAGGGCCGGCTGCGCCATTTCCTGCATCCCAGATAATATTCATATCGCCAAAATCTGCAGCTTTCATTATTCGTGCAATATACGCATCAAACACATTTTGTGTTGTGGCTGCACCGCCTTCCAGACCGGCTATGCCAGCTGCGCTGATGGCACTTAATTTTTGGATATTTTCACCAAAAAAACTTTGATGATCATAAACGATTTTAAACCCGTTATGATCAGGCGGATTATGGCTGCCGGTAACCTGTATCGCGCCATCACATTCAAGATGTCTGTCCGCAAAATACAGCAGGGGTGTTGGCCCGACACCGATATCGGTGACCTGACAGCCAGCAAAAACAAGCCCCTTGATTAACGCTTTGGCCAGTTCAGGAGAGGTGAGCCTGCCATCCCGCCCTACAGCAATTCTCGCAGCGTTATTTGCCGGGGTTTTTTCCTGTACATACAGACCAAAGCTGGCTCCGATAAAATAGGCATCTGTTGCAGACAGGGTTTTGCCTACTTGCCCTCTTATGTCATAGCTACGCAGAATGGTTGGATCAAAGTGATGCGCAGTATCTACAGCCGTGTGGGTAGCCATGACGACAACTCTTTCTGTAGCTCTTCGCGCGCCAGTGCAAAGGCAATATTCGCTTTCAGGAAACCAATTTTAGAGCCGCAATCAAAGCGCTCGCCGGTAAAATCAAAACCAGTAAAAGGTACCTGTCCAATCCGCGCCGCAAGCGCATCTGTCAATTGTACCTCACCGCCAGCCCCGCGTTTCCCTTTGGCAAGCACATCAAATATGCCCGGCTCCAGGATATAACGGCCAACCACCGCCTTTGTAGACGGGGCAGATTCCGGTGATGGTTTTTCAACAATAGCTGTTATTTCTGTCAGCTTACCATTTTGGCTGCCAGGCGTGATAATGCCATAAGCCCCTGTATCGCTGGCAGGTACATCCATAAGCGCTACCATATTTCCGCCCTGATATTGTGCTGCCATTTCGCCTATCGCCGGGGCGCCAAGGATCAAATCATCCGCCAGCAATACCGCAACCGGATCCTTGCCGATAAGATGGCGCGCGCACCATACGGCATGCCCCAACCCTGCTGGCTCTTGCTGGCGTACATAGGAAACAGAACCTGGCTCTCGCAACATTCTGCGGACAACTTCCAGCGCCTGTGCTTTGTCTTTTTCAATCAGAACCGCTTCCAGCTCGGTAGAATGATCAAAATGATCTTCAATGGCAGTTTTATTGCGGCCTGTGACGAAAATAAATTGCTCAACACCCGCCGCTGCTGCTTCTTCAACCGCATATTGAATAAGCGGTTTATCAACAACAGTCAGCATTTCTTTTGGCAATGCTTTGGTGGCTGGCAGAAATCTTGTGCCCAGACCACCAACAGGAAAAATTGCTTTTTTTATTGTCATTTTAACGGTACTTTCATGACATTAATATACTGCCTTGGTTATTTCGTCTCTGCAGGAAGAACGATCCTCTTGAAGTCATGCCCAGAGCTTTTAAATCATCTGTGAAAAGAAAAAAATTATGTCCCTTATAAAACAGATAATTGACCGATCGGTAGCTGTCAAACAGGCGATGGCAGAAAGCTGTATTTTGCCTGCAGAACAGGCAGCTCTGATGATCGCAGAGTCCTTGCAGAATAATGGCAAGCTGATGCTGTGTGGCAATGGCGGGTCAGCGGGTGACAGCCAGCATCTGGCAGCTGAATTTGTGGCCACTCTTGACCATACGCGCCCGCGGCCAGGTCTGCCAGCTATTGCGCTGACAACAGACACATCTTTTCTTACCGCCTATGCAAATGATTTTGGCTTTGAAGGGGTGTTTGCACGGCAGGTGGAAACATTGGGCCAGAAAGGCGATATCTTACTTGCCATTTCTACCAGCGGTAATTCAAAAAATGTGCTGGCAGCTGCCAAGCGTGCCCGGGAGCTGGGAATAGCGGTGATTGCAATGACTGGCCAGACTGGCGGCAGCCTGGCAGGCGAGTGTGATATTTTAATCGCGGTTCCAAGTGATATTACCATGCATATTCAGGAGGGGCATATCGCACTCGGTCATGCGATTACCGCGCGGGTTGAACAGCTTATAGATAGTAAAGACTGAAATTTAGCGCCCATAGTTTAAAAACAGGGTTTCAAAGAGCGGTTTTTAGCAACCAGGATATAGCTACAAGGTTAAAGGCAGAATAAATGAATATTGTTGTAATTGGCACTGGATATGTTGGCCTGGTCTCGGGGGTGTGCTTTTCTGAATTCGGTTTTAACGTAACCTGCATTGATAAGGATGTTGAAAAAATTGACCGGCTAAAGGCTGGAGAGATCCCTATCTATGAGCCGGGTCTGGAGGGGTTGGTTGCGCGCAATTATCAGGCAGGGCGATTAAAATTTGCAACAACGCTGGCAGATAATGTCTGTCATGCCGATGCTGTTTTTATTGCGGTAGGCACCCCTACCCGGCGCGGCGATGGCCATGCAGATCTAAGCTATGTTTTTGCAGCCGCCAGGGAAGTTGCCGCCGAGCTATCAGACTACACTGTCATTATTACCAAATCCACGGTTCCGGTTGGTACGGGCCGGCAAGTGGAAGAGGTGGTAAAAGCGGCGAATCCAGAGGCTGATTTTGATGTGGTGTCCAATCCGGAATTTCTGCGTGAGGGGTCGGCTATTGGTGATTTTATGCGCCCGGACAGGGTCGTTGTTGGCGCAGAATCCGAGCGGGCCATCGCCAGAATGCGGGCGCTTTATCGCCCCTTATATCTTATCGAAAAGCCGGTATTATTCACCAGTCTGGAAACTGCCGAGCTGATCAAATATGCGGCCAATGCCTTTTTGGCGGTAAAGATATCTTATATTAATCAAATGGCGGATCTGTGCGAGGCGGTAGGCGCGGATGTACATGATGTTGCCAAGGGGATGGGGCTGGATAACCGGATTGGGGCAAAGTTTTTGCATCCGGGGCCTGGTTATGGTGGCTCCTGTTTTCCAAAGGATACTCTTGCTCTTGTCAAAACAGCTGAGCTTCATGATGTGCCTGTTTCAATTGTCACTGACGTGGTGGCCTATAATGAAGCCCGCAAGAAGGCGATGGCTGCGCGCGTGATCGCCGCCTGTGATGGCTATATAACAGGCAAAAAAATAGCGGTATTAGGTCTGGCCTTTAAACCGGAAACAGATGATATGCGCGAAAGCCCGGCGCTGGATATTGTGACTAGTCTTGCAGCGGCAGGGGCCAGCATAACCGCCTATGATCCCGCAGCGATGGAAGAAGCCCGGCCTTTATTACCAGATAGCGTGTTATATGTGGCCTCTGCTCAGGATTGCCTGAAAGGGGCAGATTGTGCGGTGATGGTAACGGAATGGAACGAGTTTCGGGCGCTGACCCCGCAAATATTTAAACAATTAATGGCCGTGCCAAAGCTGGTGGATTTACGCAATATTTATGACCCGGACAGCATGCGCGAGATGGGCATAGAGTATCAATCTATTGGCCGTAAATAGACAAGTCCCTCGCCTGACCGCGATGATGTGAAAAAGGAATATCTGATGGATTTTTATACCCCTCCAGATCTGCCAAAACTTATGGTCGCTCCAAATGGCGCCCGCCGTACCAAACAGGATCACCCGGCGATACCGGTAACGCTGGAACAAACCGTAGAGACAGCAAAAAAATGCTATCAGGCCGGGGCAGAAGCAATTCATTTTCACCTGCGCGATGACAAGCAGCAACATATTCTGGATGCCGGACTGTATAAAGAAGGGCTGGCAGAATTATATCGTCAGGTACCCGAAATGCATTTACAGATCACGACCGAAGCGGTGGGGCGGTATAATCCTGAAGAAATGACCCAAATCGCCTATGATGTCATGCCGCCCGGGATTTCCATCGGGGTGGCCGAGCTGATTCCAAACCGCCAGCCAAGCGCAGATAATATTCGGCTATATAAAACATTATATGAGGCAGGGTGCCGGGTTCAGCATTTATGTTATCAGCTTGAAGATGTAGATTTGCTTGCCCGCCTGATAACAGATGTGGGTCTTGGCGAAGAAAAGATTTGGGGCATGTTTGTTATCGGGCATTATACCGGCCGTGTTAGCCATCCAGATATGATCCAGCCCTTTATCGACCGGGCGGCCTCGCATGGGCTGAATCTGGATTGGGCGGTATGCGCCTTTGCTGAACAGGAACATGCCACTCTGGAACAGGCGGTTGCGCTGGGCGGCAAGGTAAGGGTAGGGTTTGAGAATTCCATGTTTATGCCAGATGGCAGCATCGCCCCGGATAATGAAAGCCGCATTAAAGCCGCAACACAGCTCTTTTCCTAGCAAAACAGAAAATTAGCTTTCCACCAGAGAATGTTGACGTTGATTGGATAATCTCTGAAACTGATGAACATGGAAGTTGGACTGATAGGAATCCTTTATGAGGCAGTAAGGAGGTAGAGAAATGGCTATAATTG